>JAZLII010000171.1:0-4726 GCA_045617275.1 Bacteroidaceae bacterium | reverse complement strand
GGGTGACCTGAGGCTACTCGTAGTAGCTTGTCTCGCAGTACTCGGTGCCGATGAAGTAGGGGTCTTGCTGCTGGGTCTTGCGTGCCATCCAGTTGCCTCTCTCGTCGGTGGCTCTCTGGCGGTACTTTGTGTTGTAGTGATCGTCGACTCTGCCCCGCTCTGTGGTGGTGGAGTCGATGCGTCCTTCCTCGTTGCGATGGACGGTAACGGGTCTCCAGTCCTGCGTCATCCGGGTGATCCTGCCCTGGCGGTCAAACTCCACGTATATCCTCGACCTACCCCTGATGAGTGCCGACTTCACAGGGCCTGCGAGCTGGAAGTACCAGAGGTCTGAGGTGTCGGGGTGGGGCGACTGCGCGATGCCCGCGGGGACGACCGAGCACAGCAGTATGGCTGTAGCCCATATCTTCCTGGCCAATAGCTTCCTGACCCACCTGTTTCCGCTGGTTTTGTACATGCCTTTCACGCCGTTTCTCCTTTTTGACCTTGCAAAGATAGTCATTTTTGGGGCAAGTTGTTGCTCGTTTCACAAATATTCTCTAAATTTGCGCTAAAGCAGGTGCACAACTCATTCACCTGCCACCCCTAAGATATAAGTACAACACATAAATCTATCTATACCTATGACCCCGCAAGAAATCCTTCAATGCCTGACTGCGATGCGTCGCTGGGATGCCGATGGCGTGGCACCCTGTGACGATACCGATGCCTATGTGCGCCATGTTCTCGATGAGGTGGCTCCCGCTGCCGAACGCCTGGGCATGGAGGCAGAGCAGAGCCAACTGCAGGACCTTGCTGTCAAGCTCGGCTATCCCGAGGACTACCGTTTTCTGAAGAAGCTCTTGCTGGAGTCGGAGATGAGCTGTGAGATGGTCTTCCGCACCTTTGCCCTTCCCATCCGTGCGGTGCTCGACGATCTGGGCATAGAGTACGACTTCAAGTATCGCATGAAGTCGGTCTACAGCATCTGGAGGAAGATGAGGGTGGACGGGAAGCAGTTTGATGACGTGTATGATCTCTTTGCGGCACGTATCATCTACAAGCCTCTCACCATGCCCCAGATACTCAAGGAGAATGCCGGTGCGCTGGGTGACGAACCAGAGGCTGAGGCTGCTCTTCGCCAGACTCTATCCCAGGTAGATGCTGAGCGCTTCACCTGCTGGCGCATCTATACCGTCATCGCTATGCTCTATCGCATACAGACCGACCGTATCAAGAACTGGATCTCTCATCCCAAACCCTCTGGCTACCAAGCCCTTCAGCTCACTGTGATGGGACCGGACTGCAACTGGGTGGAGATACAGGTTCGCTCGGAGCGTATGCACTATGAGGCGGAGGAAGGAGCGGCAGCGCACTGGAAGTACAAGCAGGAGAAGAGCACGTATTAGAGATGACTTGCCTGCTGGGATATGAGAACTAGAAGCATGTAAACACAAAAAAAACTTCGGAGGTTGTCCGAAGTTCTTTGTAGCGCCTACGGGAATCGAACCCGTGTTCCATGCGTGAGAGGCATGTGTCCTAGCCGGTAGACGAAAGCGCCAGATGCATCGAGAAATATGCTTATTAGCGGAAGCTGGGGGATTCGAACCCCCGGTACGGAATCCCGTACGTCAGTTTAGCAAACTGGTGGTTTCAGCCACTCACCCAAACTTCCTTACTTCACTAATTAGATTGTCTTGCGACAAGCATTTCTCTCAAATGCGGTGCAAAGGTAGAGCTTTTTTTTCAATCATGCAAGTGTTTTAGAAAGTTTTTTGTAACTTTGTGCAAAAATATAACCATCGTGCTAAATATAATAATGTGCGAAACGGATGGTCTGACGTCCGAGACAACCTTGCTGCTATGGTAAATGACGATATGAACGGCTTGCACAGCACGATGGACATACACTTAGAAAGCAAAGAGAGAAGATGCGCATAATACCTTATTCGGCTACCTACAAAGAGACCTGGGATCGCTTCCTCGAAGGGACCCGCAATGGCACGTTCTTGCTGGGACGCGACTTCCTGGACTACCATGACGTGGTGTATGATGACTGTTCGGTCCTCGTATATGCCGAAGAAGCCATGGTGGACAATGCTGATGTGCCTCAGGGTACGGATGGACTCGTGGCTCTTTTCCCCGCCAACTGGAGCGCTGAGGAGAAGCGAGTATATACCCATCAGGCTCTGGGCTATGGCGGACTGCTGGTCAATGTGGACCTCAAGCTTCATGAGGTGATGGAGATCAGTCAGGCCCTCTTCACCTACTATGCCAACTACCTACAGGCAGAGGAGATGGTATATGCCCCCCTTCCTTTCATCTTCAACGAGTATCCCAACGGTGACGAGCTCTACTCGCTCTTTCAGGCGGGTGCCAAACTGCTCCATCGAAGGGTCAACATGGTCGTTCCCCTCCGAGATCAGCACCGTCTGCCTTCGCTGAAGAATGCTCTGGCTCGCAAGGCGATAGAGAAAGAGATGTATATCAGCCGTTTGCAGGAAGACGACGTAGAGACGATGGCGCAATATGCGGACCTTCTTCAGGATGATAATACTATACTCTCCCTATCCAGTTTCTCACGTGCTACCACGGTAGACGCCATACAGAGACTCATAGGCGCCAATTCCCGCTTTGCCCGCTTCTTCATGGTCAAGGACCCCAATGGCCTGCAAGCCGGATGTATGGTACTGGTGACAGAGCGAGTGGCCTACATCCGACAGCTCGTCTGTACGGAATACGGTCGTCTCAATGGTGCCCTAGAACTCCTGCTGAAGCATCTGGTTGATGATAAGTTTGGCGGTGTGAAATACCTTGACATGGGAAGCTCCTACAAGGACCTTCGACTCGACAACACCTTGCTCCATGCCAAGGAAAGCTTTGGCGGAAAGGCCGTCTGCTACGATACCTACGTCCTACGCCTTGACAAACTGGCCATCGACAAGATGGGCGACAAAGCCCCAAAGGCCGATGACGAGAAGTTGCACTACCTTGACTTAAAACTGCTCAATGACAGTTTCGAACCCGAACTCTCCGAGGCTGTCTCCAAGGCCATCAACAGTGGGCGCTATCTGCTGGGACAGCATGTGCGAGCTTTTGAAGAGGAATTTGCCCAATACTGCGGTGCACAGCATTGCGTGGGTGTGGGCAACGGACTGGAGGCTCTGCAGCTCATACTCATGGCCTATAAGGAGAAGGAGGGGTGGAGCGATGGCGATGAAGTCATCGTGCCGGCCAATACCTTCATAGCCAGCATACTCGCCATCAGTCAGGCTGGGCTCACCCCTGTGCTCTGTGATGCCAAGGCAGAAGACGGCCTGCTCAATCCTGCCCTTGTGCCCGCCCTGATCACCTCACGCACCCGAGCCATCATGGCCGTACATCTCTATGGAAAGCTCTGCGACATGGACGCGCTCCGAAGTGTGGCCGATGAGCATCAGTTGCGCCTCATAGAAGACTCAGCACAGGCCCATGGAGCGATGACGGCCGACGGACGACGAGCCGGACACTTGGGCGACGCCTCAGGATTCAGTTTCTATCCCGGCAAGAACCTGGGCGCTCTGGGCGATGCCGGAGCCGTGGTGACCGACGATGAAGAACTGGCCCATCTGGTGAGGATGATGGCCAACTACGGAAGTGAGCAGAAATACGTACACGACTATGCCGGCATCAACAGCCGCATGGATGAGGTGCAGGCCAGTGTGCTGAGAGTTAAACTCAAGCGACTCGATGCCGACAATGAGTGCCGGAGAGCCCTGGCCGACCATTATCGACAGGAGATCAACAATCCCCTCGTCTCTATGCTTGCCAAGCCCAAATATGACGCCGAACACGTATACCATATCTTTGCTATACGCTGTCTGGAGCGCGATGCCTTGTGCAAGTATCTGGAGCAACAGGGCATAGAGACACTCATACACTATCCCATACCCCCTTACCAGCAGAAGGCCTATGCCCACCTTGCGCATCAGTCTCTGCCCGTGAGCGAACTGCTCCATAAGGAGATACTCTCCCTGCCTCTCTCCCCCATGCTGACGGAAGCCCAACTGGACAAGGTGGTGAGGGCCATCAACGCATTCAACGTGCCAGACTCGGACAATGATGACGCTTGAGATACTCATATGCACCATGGAGGAACGCCTCGAGCAAGTGTCCGACATGCTTCTTCCACCGTGTGATGGGATGGCCTATCTCGTCAGTTGCCAGTATGCACAGAAGGAGCCTCAGATACCTTCTGCTCTCTCTCTTCGCCAAGATGTACGTGTGTACTTCCTGCAAGGGAAGGGATTGTCGAATAATCGCAATAATGCATTGCAACATGCCGTAAATAATATCCTCCTCATAGCCGATGATGACTGTCGTTTTGACCCTGAAGGACTTCGGCAGATCATACAGACCTATGAGAAGGAACCCTCACTTGACATCGCTCTTTTCCGAGTGCAAGGAATGTCAAAATATTATCCCGAAGCATCCTTTGTCTTTACCCCTGACTGCTTCAAGGGTCCCTACGATGTGGCATCCGTGGAGATGACGATGAGAAGGAGCCGGATGGAGGGATTGGAGTTCAATCCACACTTCGGTCTGGGCAGCTCTTATCTTGCCTCCGGAGAAGAACAAGTGTGGCTCTGCGATGCCCTGCGTATGGGACGTCGGGTGAAGTGGTATCCTGTCACCATCGCCTCTACTACCCCGGGAACCACCGGAGAGCGTTTCTTGCAAGACCCTGCCGTACAACGCTCCAAAGGCG
>JAZLII010000170.1:0-6189 GCA_045617275.1 Bacteroidaceae bacterium | reverse complement strand
CGCAAGGTGATGTGGGATGCCTACACGCGTGTAAGTACCACAACCTCTAATACTTATCCCGAGGTCACAGACATCATCACGAAGCAGAACAACGAGGGAGCCATGATGATCAACTATACCGGTCATGCTGCACCTTATAGTATGAGCCATGAGTGGGTACTCAAGTTGCAAGACTTCCAGGCTTTCAAGGGACGTAACCTTCCCTTGTGGTTTACTGCAGCTTGCGATGTCATGCCCTTTGACTCTCAGACGGAGAATATGGGCGTGACGGCCGTGCTCAATGACGGTGGCGCAGCCTTGGCTTTTGTTGGCACCGCACGTACGGTCTACGCCTCCAACAACCGTAGCCTGAATCTCAACTTTTGTGAGTACCTCTTCGGCACCGACCAGCAAGGAAGACGCTACCGACTGGGAGATGCCTTGCGTCTGGCCAAAGTGGCACTTGCCGGCACCGAGGTGATACACTTGGAGAACAAGCTCCAGTATGCTCTCTTGGGTGACCCTGCACTACTGATTGGTGCACCTCTCAACCGAGTGAGACTGGACGGCATCTATGATGCCAAGAGCGGACAGGCCCTGACACAGCTCAAAGCCGGACAGGCAGTGAGGATGGAAGGCAGACTGCTCGACGAGCATGGAGAAGAACTCAATGACTTCAACGGTATCGTGACGGCGCGCGTATACGACTCCATGGATACCATCGTCTGCAAGCGCAATGATCCGAAGATAACTACAGCCTACGAATTTACCGACCGTAATCAGGTGATCTTCAGTGGTCGTGATTCAGTACGCCTGGGACGTTTCACATTGTCTTTTGTGGTACCCCAAGATATCAAATATAGCAATGGTGCGGGGCGTGTGGTTTTCTATGCCATCAATGACAGTCTGACACAGGAGGCCAACGGTTGTGACGAGAGCTTCACCGTGGGTGGGGTTGCCTTGTCCGAAGATGAAGAAGGTCCCAAGATCGAACTTGCTCTCAATGGAGAGCTGGATGGCGTGGTCAACAGCACCCCCTATCTCACGGCACGCCTGGAGGATGCAAGCGGCATCAATGTGAGTGGTACGGGAATCGGTCACGACCTGCTTCTTTGCATCGATGGAGATGCCCGTCAGACCTATGTGCTCAACGACTACTATGTGCCGGACTTTGGAGACTACACCAAGGGTTCCGTGGCCTTCACCATACCCTCACTTACGCCAGGCTCACACACGCTGACCCTCCGTGCTTGGGACTTGCTCAACAATACCAGTGTCCAAAGTATGGACTTCACCGTCGATGCCGCCTACGAGCCCACCATACTCCACCTGATGGCTTCGCCTACCATAGCTACCCAGAGCACCACGTTCCTTCTCGCCTACGACCTTCCCGGAAGCCAGAGCGAGTATGAGATAGAAGTCTTCGACTATGCCGGCCGACGACTGTGGCACTACAAGGGAGAGGGAAGTAGCCAAAACGGTGTCTATGCCATACCTTGGAACTTGAGCGTGGGTGACAATCGTGGACGCATCTCTTCGGGTGTCTACCTCTACCGAGCATCCCTCAAGTGTGGTGAAAGCAAAGTGGTGACAGAAAGCAAGAAACTCATCGTCAATTAATATAGCCAAGCAAAATGCTTGTTGCCAATTAAAATATTGCCAGGCAAAATGCTTGTTGTCAATTAAAAAATGCTAAAAGAGGCAATAAAACTGGGTTTTCTGCGTTTTATAAGAGTAAAGCATTCTTATTGTCTGAAATGAAAATGAACAGAATATATCGTGCATCGCTAGTCCTTGCGCTCCTTTTGGGTGCTGTGGGACAGCTTGCTGCGCAGGATAAGCAGAATATGTTTAATCCGGTGAACTTCGGTGTGACCTCACTTGCTATTGCCCCTGATGCCCGTGGTGGTGCGATGGGAGATATCGGTGCTGCTACAGAAGCCGATGCCAACTCGCAGTATTGGAATCCCTCAAAGTATCCCTTCAACATCGCACGTGCCGGAATCAGTGCCAGCTACACGCCTTGGTTGCGCCAGTTGGTCAACGATATCAATCTGGCCAATGTGGCAGGTTTCTATCGCATTGGTGACTACTCCTCTCTGAGTGGTTCGTTGCGCTATTTCTCTCTGGGAGAGGTATTCCTGAGTGAAGCCGACGATGCCATGTCTATCAGTCCTTATGAGTTTGCTCTCGACATGGGCTATAGCCGTATGCTTAGTGAGCGCTTCTCCATGGGTGTAGGTATGCGCTTCATCTTTAGCGACATTACTTATGACTACACGGCAGAGTCGAAGCCGGGAAAAGCTTTTGCTGCCGATATCTCTATGTATCGTCTGGGCTATTTTCTGGCAGGCAACCGAGAGTGCAGTTTCGGATGGGGTCTCAATGTGAGCAATATCGGTTCGAAAATCTCCTATGGAGGTGACGACAATGCTGAGTTCATTCCTACCAACTTGCGTTTGGGTATGAATGTCACCATTCCCTTCAATGAGTACAATAAGTTCTCGGTAGCTGCCGATGTCAATAAGCTCTTGGTGCCTACCTATCCCAAGCAGATGGAGGGAGAGGCAGACAATGACTATACCGACCGTGTGCAGCGTGAGTACTACGATATCTCGCCCATCTCCGGTATCTTCAAGAGTTTCCATGATGCTCCCGGCGGCTTCAAGGAGGAGATGCAGGAGGTACAGTGGAGTGTGGGTATGGAGTATACCTACAACGACCGCTTTATGCTCCGTGCCGGTTATCACCATGAGGCAGAGAATAAGGGTAACCGTAAGTACTTCACTGCGGGAGCCGGTTTCCATATGAGCATCTTCAGCATCGATGCTGCTTATGTGTTCAGCACCTCACAGACCAATCCTTTGGACCAGACTATGCGATTCACGCTTGGATTCGACCTGGACGGCATCAAAGACATGTTTAGTACCCGAAGAAGATAAGTCCAGAAGAAGCATATGATAAGAGTCGGAATGGGATACGATGTTCACTGCCTGGTGGAAAGGCGTGAACTGTGGCTGGGAGGTATAAAGTTGGACCATAGTCACGGACTGTATGGGCACAGTGATGCCGATGTCTTGATACATGCCATTTGCGATGCATTGCTCGGTGCTGCCAATATGCGAGATATCGGTTTCCATTTTCCTGACAATAAGGAAGAATATCACAACATTGACAGTAAGATACTCCTTCGCAAGACAGTAGAACTGATCGCTACCAAAGGATACCATGTGGGCAATATAGATGCCACCATCTGTGCAGAGCGACCCAAGATCAATCCTCATATTCCTGCCATGCAGCGTTGCCTGGCCGAGGTGATGGGAATTGATGAGGACTGCGTCTCCATCAAGGCTACTACTACGGAGAAGTTGGGCTTCACGGGTCGTGAGGAAGGCATCTCTGCCTATGCTGTAGCACTTATCGAGAAGTAGCTATAAATGATTTTCACTATTCATGATACGCTAAGGCGAAGTTTGTGTTTGGGCCTATGGATGGGGCTCATGCTTTCTTGTGTCCCTGCCTTTGCACAGCAAAAGGTGGTGAAGCGAACGACTGATGCACTTTGCCTCGTTCCTTCCGCTACTGGCTTAGTCAAGGCTATCGTGGAGAAAGACAAGAAGGGATTGCTGCAGCTGGGCTTGAGTTCGGCGACAACCCTTGCCCTCAACTATGGCCTTGAGGCTTGCATCAAGAAAGATCGTCCTGATGGCCAGGGACACCATGCTTTTCCGAGCACCCACACAGCTGTGGCATTCGACGGCGCATCCTTCCTTACCCGACGTTATGGGTGGAAATGGGGTGTGCCTGCTTATGCGCTGTCTGCCTATGTGGCCTGGGGAAGAGTGTACAGCAAACGCCATGACTGGTGGGACGTGCTTGGAGGGGCTGTGCTCGGTGCGGGAAGTGCCTTTATCTATACGAGGCCTTTTGCCAAAAAGGTGGATATAAGCATAGCTCCTGCCTCTTTTGGAGAGCATGGCAGTGGTCTGGATGTGGCCATCCAGTTCTAAGGCCATAGCTTTTGCATCGCATGGCTCGACTGTGGGGAAGGAGAAAACGTTTGTGTGATCAGTTTGTTGGGCAGGAAGAGGAGTCCTGAGCCTTCTCTTCATAGTGATAAAGCTTCTTGCGTCTGATTTCTTCCCAGACTTCTGGGGATAGCCACTGTCCTTCGCATCTGCCTTGGGCTATGCTCTCCCTGATCTCCGTACTGCTGATGGGGAAGAGCGGTGCGTCTACCAGTTGAACGGAAGAGGGGAGGGAGGTGAAGTCTATGTCGTATCCACTACGTGGGTAGACGAGGATACGGTGATGACGTAGTATCTCCTCAGGATCGCGCCATTGAGAGAAGCAGAGCCAGTTGTCGGCTCCTATCAATAGGACAAACTCCCGATTGGGGTAGGTTTTCCGGAGAGCCTCCAGTGTGTGAACCATGAAAGACGGACGAGGCAGAGACATCTCAAAATCGCTTACCTTCAGTCCAGGAATGCCTTGTACGGCCAGACGCGCCAGATGTAGACGTGTCGTGTCGGGAAGGAGTGCGTCGTCGCAGTCTGCTTTCAGGGGATTGAGAGGTGATACAAGCAGCCAAAGTTCGTCGGCATATCCCTCCTTGCATATCCACTCGCATAGCTGGGTGTGCCCCAGATGGATAGGATTGAAAGACCCTCCGTAAAGAGCTGTGACAATGCGCTTGCTTTTGGCCATTATGGAGGAACTATTTTGTCAAGAAATCACTCACAATGCGCAACGTTTCTGCTTTGGCATCTTCCAGGATGTCGTTGACCACGATATGGTCAAACTGTGGGGCAAAGGTCATCTCGTAGGCTGCCTTGTCCACACGCTCCTTGATCTGCTCTTCCGTGTCCGTATTGCGTGCAATGAGACGACGCTTCAGTTCCTCTACAGAGGGAGGTTGGATGAAAAGACTCATGGCACGTTCGCCGTAGTGTTTCTTGATGTTCACTCCGCCTTTCACGTCCACGTCAAACACCACGTTGATGCCTTGTGATGCCTTCTCCTCCACGGGTTGGCGCAAGGTACCGTAGAAACGGTCCTCGTAGACCTCCTCGTACTCCAGGAAGTCGCCGGCTTTGATGTGCTCGCGAAACTCCTCGGGACTCAAGAAATAATACTCCACGCCATGTTGCTCAGTACCACGGGGTGAACGGCTTGTAGCGCTGACGCTGAAGCTCAGCCTGAGTTCGGGATGCTCTTGCATCAGCCAGTTGACTATAGTGCTTTTGCCGCTACCGCTTGGGGCGCTGACAATCAAAAATTTTCCTTCCATCGGTTGTGTCGTTGTGGGATAGTGAAGTTATTGGTGGGTTTGATAAATGGACTTTGACAAATTCTGGAATTGTTTTGATGCCAAAGTGTCTGGTTTAGGGGGTACAATGCGGACTACATCACGTTGAGTACCTGTTCCTTGATCTGTTCCAGTTCGTCTTTCATCTTTACCACGATGTTTTGCATCTCTGCCTGATTGCTCTTGCTGCCGGTAGTGTTGATCTCGCGGCCCATTTCCTGAGCGATGAAACCGAGTTTCTTGCCCTGTCCGTGACCATTTTCCATGGTCTCCTGGAAGTAGTGGAGATGGTTGGTGAGACGCTGTTTCTCTTCGTTGATGTCCAGTTTCTCGATGTAGTATATCATCTCCTGCTCCAGACGGTTGCGGTCATACTCGATGTTGGGGATGCTCTGCAAACCGTCCACGATGCGCTGGCGGATCTTCTCTACGCGACTCTTCTCAAAGGGTTCGATCTGAGCCAAGAGGTCCGCGATGTTGGCCAGCTTCTCCTCAAATTTCTTCTGCAAGGCTGCACCTTCCTGCTCGCGAAACTTCACGATCTGCTGTAAGCAGAGTTGTATGGCTTCGCTGGCCGCTTTCCATTCCTCTTCGGTCAGTTCCTGCTGCACTTCAGAACGAGTCATTACGTCGGGCATTCTCATCAGGATGTGCCAGGGGTCTTCTGCCATGGGTATGCCTTGCTCCTTGCAAATCTGGCACACTTGCTTATAGTATGTACCTAAGAGTTCGCCGTTGAGCGGTGCATCGTTGGTGCTTGCCTCACGCTCTATCCAGAGATTGAACTCTACCTTTCCTCTCTCCAGGGTAGCAGCGATGGTGGCACGTATCTCCATCTCTTTCTCTCGGTAGAGTGGTGCGATGCGTGTGCTCAGATCGAGAGCCTTGCTGTTGAGCGACTT
>JAZLII010000169.1:0-18986 GCA_045617275.1 Bacteroidaceae bacterium | reverse complement strand
AGGCAACCTTATAACCTCAAAACCTTATAACCTCAAAACCTCAAAACTTTATATCCCATCAAGCAGAGATTGCGAAACTTAAGGAAGACTATATCTGCTCGGGCTCAATGCGCTGACCGAGAACGAGTTTGTCTCCGGAGTCATCGACCGTCCAGAACTGAGGCTTGCGAGCTCCGCGACCTTCCACATGGTGAACGACATAGATGAGCTTGCCACTGAAGGTACGGAAGAGCATGCCATGACCGGAGTTGTTGCCCAAGAAAGCCTCTTTCTCCTGAATCCAAGGTCCCTGAATCTTGCCCGACTCGCTGTAGCAGATACCCTGCAGATAGCGGCCCTCACCCCAAGTGGACCAAAGCATACCGAGCTTGCCGGTCTGGGTGCGGAACATCTGTGGACCATCGGTGACCCATCCGGGCATCTTCAAGCCAAAGGTGGCCTCGCCGATACTGTTCATCTCACGGCAGAAAGGAGCGGCAGAGGCACGAAACATGGTGACGGGCCAGGGAGAGATGGTCTGACGAAGGTCTTTGGACAGTTCGATGTAGTCCATGGTACCATCGATGATCTGTGTCCACTCATGCACGAAGATCATGTAGATGTGGCCATCCTCCTCGTAGAGCGTACCGTCGATGCAGTCCCATTCGTGAGGCTGATAGTCATAGTTGGGATCGATGGCGAAGGGTTTGTAGGGACCCTCCACCTTCTCGGAACGAAGCAGATAGGTCTGATTGTGAGGCACATTGTAGCGCAAAGGAATGGCCTCGATGAGATCACCATGGTCGCTCCACGTACCTGCATAGTAGTAGTATTTGCCTATCTTATGTATCTCGGCAGCAGCTACAAAGCCAGCCTGCTCACACCATGTGCCAGAGAGATCGATGATGTTGTAGGGACCTTCCCACTGTGCGAGGTCCTTGCTCTTATACATACGTCCTCCCGAACTTGTAAGATAGTAGGTCTTCGTCTCAGGATCGGGATAGATGAAAGGATCGCTCATGGAAAGCTCGTTGAAATGCACCGTGCGAACCTGATTGGCACGAGCCTCTCTCTCACGCATTGCTCTGAGGCGTGCAGCACGACCTGTGGTGTCGTTGGAGATGGTTCCTCCGAAATTGTTTTGACCACGATCGGCAGGAGGAGCCTGCTGTACGGGAGTGATCTTGGACTTGTTTTGAGCCAAAAGCGAGGGCTGAACCATAAACAAGGCTGCCATCGAGGTGAGCGCAACCAGAAGTGTCTTGTTTTTCTTCATCATGGTATGATTTTAGTGGGTTGAATGGATACAGAATAGTTATTGAAACGATTTACTGCACGCAAAGATACACGAAATGGTGTTTCCTGCAAAACAAATTGGATAAATTCATCCGCAGAAAATGTCATTTACCCCATTTACAGGCAAGTGGCATTCTGAATTGCAGTACTATATTTATAATAAATAAGGTGGAAGGAATGGCAAAAAGATGCGGTTTATAAGATGAAATTGAAGACAAATTGCTATATTTGCAAATGAAACCCTGAAAACCACAACGTGACCGCAGAAAAACGAACTTACAACCCCTATATCATGAAAAGAAATATCCTGACTCTACTGATACTCGTAAGCGCCCTCGCATATGCACAGAAACCGGAATTTTTCAAACCTTATGCAAAGACGGATTTGCGTTTGCCTTCCGTACCTTTGATCGTCAATGACCCCTATTTCTCCATCTGGTCACCCTATGACAAACTCACCGACGGAACCACTCGGCACTGGACCAACGACGAGAAACCCATCTTAGGTCTGCTACGTGTGGACAGCACCACCTACCGCTTCATGGGAGCAGAGCAGGAATATGTGCTGAGCTCCATAGCCCCTATGGCAGACGAGGTAAGATGGGAAGCGAAGGTGACTCACGAAAAGCAACAGGATGGTTGGCAAAAGGAGTCGTTTGACGCCTCTGGATGGAAGACCGAGAAGGCAGCATGGGGAAGCGATGACCAGGAATACGTGAGCAATCGCTGGAGTCGCGAAGGAAGCGACATCTACATACGCCGTGAGGTACAACTGACAGCCGAGCAACTCACCGAGGATCTTTACCTGAAGTATTCGCACGACGATGTGTTTGAACTCTACATCAACGGCACCAAGGTAGCCGACACCGGTGAGACATGGGTCAACGGCGTGGTACTGCATGCAGACGGCGACATCAAGAAGCTCTTCCATGCCGGACGAAATGTCATCGCCGCACACTGTCACAACACCACGGGAGGAGCCTATGCAGACTTCGGTCTCTACCAAAACATCAAGCTCAAGGAAAAACCGATACAGGTGGCACAGCAGAAGAGCGTGGACGTGCTCGCCACGAGTACCTACTACACTTTCTCATGCGGTCCTGTGGAACTGGATGTGGTCTTCACCGCACCTATGCTTATCAATGACTACGACCTCATCTCTACACCCATCAACTACATCTCCTACCAAGTACGCGCCATCGACGGAGAGAAGCACGAGGTGCAGATATGTTTCAGTACCAATCCACTTCAAGCTGTCAATCGAGACTCTCAGCCCACCATCACCAGCACCGGCACGGAAAAGGGTATCCACTACGTCAGGACCGGTACCATCGAGCAACCGATCCTGGCAAAGTCGGGCGATGGTATCTGCATAGACTGGGGTTATTTCTACATGCCTGCCATCAACGGCCAGGTGGTCATGGGCCAAGGCCATGATGCTGAGAGAAGTTTCAAAAGAAGCGGCACAATAGCAGTCCTCCAATCAGAAAAAGCTATCGTAGCCCGCAAACCCTCAGAGATGCCCGGCATGGCCTATACGCACAACTTTGGTCTGGTAAAGACAGCCAGCAGCTTTACCATGCTGGGATACGACGAGATAGAAGACATCGAATATTTCCATCATCGCTACAAAGGCTACTGGGCACACGGAGGAAAAGTCTCTATCATCGATGCCTTCAAGAAGATGAAGGCTTCGTATGCAAGCATCATGAAGCGTTGCCGTGCATTTGACAAGATGATCTACGACGACGGTATGAAATCGGGTGGAAAGGAATATGCCGAGATACTCTCAGGTTCGTATCGCCACGTGATGGCAGCTCACAAGCTCTTCCAAGACAAGGATGGCAATTTGCTTTGGTTCTCAAAGGAGAACAACTCCAACGGTTGTGTCAACACCGTGGACCTCACCTACCCCGAAGCACCTCTGGTACTCGCCTACAATCCCAACCTCCAAAAGGCCATGATGACTTCCATCTTCGAGTACAGCAAGAGCGGACGTTGGACCAAGCCTTTCGCCGCACACGACTTGGGACAGTATCCCTTGGCCAATCATCAGGTCTACGGAGGTGACATGCCTCTCGAAGAAGCCGGCAACATGATAACCTTGGCCACGCAGATCTGCAAACTGGAAGGCAAGACCTCGTACGTGGATCCTTACTGGGACATCATCACCACGTGGGTTAACTATCTGGCAGAGAACGGTCTGCACCCCGCCAACCAACTTTGTACCGATGACTTTGCAGGACACTGGGCAGGCAATTGCAACCTGGCTCTGAAAGCCATCATGGGCATAGCCGGATATGCAGAGATGGCACGCATGAAAGGTCTTGAAGACATTTACCAGAAGTACAATGCCATGGCGAAGGAGATGGCAAGCACCTGGGAAAAGGAGACCCACGTGGGCGATCACTACGAACTGGCCTACGGTGCCGGCAAGGACACATGGAGCCAGAAGTACAACATGGTCTGGGACAAGCTGTGGAGCACTCACATCATACCCGGCAATGCCATGCAGACTGAGATCAACTACTACCTGACCAAACAGAACAAGTACGGACTACCACTCGACTGCCGACGTGACTATACGAAGACGGACTGGATCATGTGGACTGCCTCCATGGCTTCAACAAAGGCAGACTTCCAGAAGTTCGTCTCTCCCGTATACAAATATATCAACGAGACTCAGAGCCGAGTGCCCATCTCTGACTGGAGCGACACCAAGACCGGCCTGATGACTGGCTTCAAGGCACGCTCTGTCATCGGCGGATACTGGATGAGGGTGCTGATGGACAAGGTGTTGAAGGAAAAATAGATCAAAACAACAAAACAAATAAGCAAGGATCATGAAGAAACTACTATCATTGCTCTTTATGGCAACCAGTCTTGTGGCTATGGCCCAGGAGGTTCCTCTCGTCAACAACATCTATGGTCGCTCACACAAGACCATGCTCAACGGCAAGTGGCGCTACATCGTGGATGTGCAAGAACGAGGATTTTACGACTATCGTATGAACGAGACCCGATCGGGATTTTTCCAAGACGCTCATGCCAAGTCCAAGATAGACTTGGTGGAGTACAATTTCGATACTAGTCGTCAGATGAACGTGCCCGGAGACTGGAACACACAAGACCAGCAGCTCTTCTTCTACGAAGGAACGGTGTGGTTTCGCCAAACTTTCGACTACCATCCCACTCCCGGCAAGCGTGCTATTCTGTACTTCGGAGCCGTGAACTATGAAGCCATCGTCTATGTCAACGGTAAGAAGATGGGTAAGCACATAGGTGGATTTACGCCTTTCAACTACGATGTGACGAAAGCCTTGAAAGAGGGTCAGAACAACGTGGTGGTGAAGGTGGACAACAAGCGCAATCGTGAACAGATACCCACCAACATCTACGACTGGTGGAACTACGGCGGTATCACACGCGACGTGATATTGGCTGAGGTGGAAGATACCTACGTGGAGGACTATTCGCTCCAACTTGACAAGAAGAACTGGCAACATCTGACGGGTTGGGTGAAACTGAACAAAGCCGAAGCCGGACAGGAGGTGACAGTAAGCATACCCGAACTGAAGGTGAACCAAAAGGTGACAACCGATGCAGAAGGCCGTGCAGAGCTCTCCATCAAGGCCAAGCCTACCCTCTGGACTCCCGAAGCACCGAAGCTTTACGACGTCACAATCGCGAAAGGCGAGGAGAAGATAAGTGATCAGATAGGTTTCCGATGCATAGAGACACAAGGTAAGAAGATACTCCTCAACGGCAAGCATATCTTCCTGCGTGGCATAAGCATACACGAGGAGGCACCATTTACCCAAGGTCGTACGGCCAATGTGGAGCAGTCACATACCCTGCTGTCATGGGCCAAAGAGATGGGTTGCAACTACGTTCGCCTGGCTCACTATCCACACAGCGAACTGGAAGTACGAGAGGCTGAGAAGATGGGCATCATGGTGTGGAGCGAGATACCCGTGTACTGGACCATCGCTTGGGAAAACCAAGCCACCTACGACAATGCTCAGCGACAACTGCACGACATGATATACCGTGACAAGAACCGTGCCAACGTGATCATTTGGAGCATTGCCAACGAAACGCCTCACAGTGCGCCTCGTGACAAGTTCCTCTGCAGTCTGGCCAAGTATGCTCGAACCCAGGACGACTCTCGTCTCATCTCCATGGCAATGGAGGTAACCTCGGCATCCAACTATCACAACAAGCTCAACGACAACATGCACGAATATGTCGACGTGGTAAGTTTCAACCAGTACGTAGGTTGGTACCGTGACTGGCGCGATGCTGACAAGATGACTTGGGAGGTTCCCTATGAAAAGCCAGTCATCGTGAGCGAGTTTGGTGGTGGTGCACTGCAAGGTCTGCATGGGGACAAAGAGACCCGATGGAGCGAGGAATACCAAGAGAATATGTATAAGGAAAATCTCAAGATGCTCGACAAGATAGATGGTCTGTCAGGCCTCTCTCCCTGGATACTCATGGACTTCCGTTCACCTGCGCGATACCTTCCCGATGTACAGGACTACTTCAACCGCAAGGGTCTCATATCGAGCGAAGGCCGAAAGAAACTTGCTTTCTACGTGATGCAACAGTACTACCAAAAACGCATAGAGGCAGAGAAGTAAAGCACTGTATCGAAATCCAAACAAGAATGATGAGACGACTGATAGCCCTTGCCCTGATGCTGGTCCCTCTCCTGATGGGAGCGAAAGATAAGGATGGCATCAAACTGGCACAACTCGACAAGGCACGTGAGGCGGTGTGGAAGGAATGGTGCGAGAAGCTGGCCAAGGAGGACACATTGCCTGCCTTTTCCACCGAAGCCTTGGAGAAACAGAACACAATGAGATGGCACCTACCCGGCGAACTGGAACCTAATGCCATCATGCCTTTCTACTCAGGAACCAAAGGGGAGAAGCCGGAGAAAGGATTTCCCGTGTTCATCTATATGCATGGCTCAGGACCTAAGGATGCAGAATGGACCACCGGACTGAAACTCGCACAGGTCTTCGACGATGCTCCTTCGCTCTATCTCGTACCGCAGATACCCAACGAAGGTGAATACTATCGCTGGTGGCAGAAAGCCAAACAATGGGCATGGCGCCATACGCTCGAAAAACTCCTCTCCCACCCCGATGTGGACCCTGCCAGGATATATATGTTTGGCATCTCCGAAGGTGGATATGGCTCACAGCGACTCGCTTCTTTCTATGCCGACTATCTCGCAGGAGCCGGCCCCATGGCTGGAGGTGAACCCTTGCGAAATGCTCCCGCAGAGAACCTTTGCCAAACGGCCTTCTCACTCATCACCGGAGAACTCGACCGAGGATTTTACCGCAACCAACTCACACAGCGCACCAAGGAGCGTCTCGACAGCCTGAAGAAGCTATATCCTGAGGAGTACAATCACAGGGTAATCTTAGAGGAAGGAAAAGGTCATGCCATGACATATACACTCACCACGCCATGGTTGAAGCAGTTCGGCCGAAACGCACAGCCCAAGCATTTCCGCTGGGAAAACTATGAGATGGATGGTCTGAAGCGCAATGCATTCTACAATTTAGAGGTGCTTCAAGAAGACACCGAGGAAAGATGCGACTATGAGTTTGACATACAAGACAACGAGGTACATCTTACCGTTCGTGAAGTGAAATATATCATCACAGAGCGCGACCCGATGTATGGCATCGAACTCAACAACACACGTGAATACAAGGATGCCCAGCACGGAGCCGTACGTATCTACCTGAGCGAACAATTGGCAGATCTCAAGCGACCCGTGAAGATCTTCCTCAATGGCAGATTGGTCACCACGTCGCGTCCACAACTCAAGCGTACGACTCTCGCTCAGAGTTGTGCTCTCTTTGCCGATCCTCTCCGACTCTTCCCCGCATGCATCGAGGTGAAGTGGTAAATAAGAGAAAACAAGCACGGTGTACCAACGATGACAAATCGTAAAAAAAATACGCTGGGACAAAAGGATGTCTCAGCGTATATATTATTTATAAAAACTGTAATACGGCAGTTTATAAAAGTGAGGTGAAAGTGCTATTTCAGCTCCATCGTATAAGACAGCAATTTGACATAGTCAACAATGGCCTTTATGATACGAGAGTTCATCAGACCACCGTTTGAACTTTCATTGTTATCTACAACAAATGCTTCACCATTATAGTGGCGAATGATCTTGTAACCTATAGCCATAGCGGTCTTACCATCTTTTGGAAGAGCATCTACGGCTGAGTCATTCTGCGTAAAAGTGGGAGTGATGGTCTGGCCATACTGTATATTGGTAAAGATAAATTCCTTACCAGAGTACGTTTTGCTTGAACCATCGGTCGAATTGTATGTACGTGTAGACTTGACACCTTGACTTGCCACGTTGATATGTTGTTCGATATCGGTGCCTTTGAGGTGAAGATCGATGTCACCCAAGGCAAGCACTTCATCAGAGACAAAGAACTTGTAGTCGTAAGTGGACTTAGACTGTGGCTTGTATTCTTCTTCATCATCGTCACCACAGGCAGAAAGACAACAGAGCGAAACCAAAGCTACCGTTGCCATCGCAAAGAAATAATAAAACTTTTTCATAATGTTGATATGTTTTGAATGAATGCTTTAACGCATCTGAGCCTTGCCGTAGTTGATCTTCACACCATACTGATTGACGATGTTGGGAAGGCTACGATTGTCACCAGGCACGGGAGAAAGCGAACCGTCGAGTATGCCTTCGCAAATCTTGGCAACGTCGATTACACGTTGAGGCGTCTCCAAGTTGTCACCCCAGTAGTGTCCAGGATAGAAATACTTGATGTCGTACTTTTTGATAAAACGGGTCATGCGCTGACAAGTGGCTATCTGCGTAGAAAGGTCGGTAAATACCAAAAGGTTGCCCGAACCAAAAGCGTCACTGCTGAAACCATAGTGTCGGTCTCGGTCGATGAAGGTGGTAGAACCTGGCGTATGACCGGGAGAGAACACTACCTCTATGGTACGTCCACCCAAGTCAAAGAGCTGACCGTCTGTAAGATAGCGCTTCTTGCCCTTGTAGGCACCCTGTCGGAGTATCGCCTCGTCGGCAGCATTGAGCCATATCTCGTCCCACTCATTCATCGCGCCGATGTGGTCACCATGTCCGTGACTGATGACGAGCTGAACGGGTTTCTTGACGATGTCTTCCACGATCTTCTTCAGACCGGGTATACGTGTACCTGCATCGATAAGCAAGGCGGAAGTTTCGCCCTCGATGAGATAGATAGACTCATTGTACACTTGGTGGCCATTGCCATGCCAAGTATGATCGTCGAGCTGACGTATCTCCACATCATCGTTCTTGAAAACGGTCTTTTCCTTAAAATTGCTCTGCTGAGCTATGACTTGGACAGCCTGAAACAAGAATACGTAGGCCAGAAGAAGGAAGTTTCTTTTCATGATTAAAAAATAAATTAAGATTATTTTTTGCAAAATTACAAAATTCACACGATGCACAAAGCATTCTCTGGAAAAATGTATGACACATAGCCATCGTTTTTTGGTTTTGAGCAACATTTATAGGAAATGCTTGCTCAAATAATGGATAATTGCTAAATTCGCAAAACAAATGAAATAACGATAACAAATATGTATACGCACAATACATGGAGTGCCCTGAAAGGAGTGATGAAGCGTGCCTTGGTGCTGATAGGACTCGTGGCTATAAGCATGCATAGTTTGGCAGAAGCGGTGGGCCTGGAAGAAGCGGAGAGCAAGGCCAGAAAGTTCCTTACCCAGCAGTTGATGCAAGGTGAACGACAGTGTGTCAAGGCCCGTGAAGTGGAGGTGGTGAGAGTGACACTCACAACCCAACAGAAACGTAGGATAGTGGCTAAATCGGAGGCTTCCGCTACCAACCCAACCCAGCAAGACCCTTTCTACATCTTCAACCGTGCTGATGGAGACGGTTTTGTCATCATAAGCGGTGAAAGTGAGACAAGGGAAGTGCTTGCCTATTCAGATGAAGGTGCCTTTCATCCCGAATGTATAGAACAAGGAGCAGAGAGTTTTTTGCAATACTATGCCTCGGAGATAGGCCGTATACGAAGCGGAGAAGCCGTGGGAAGGAGTGAGGTAAGGAAGACAGGCCGACAATTGCTTCTCAAGACCGTCAACCTCGCGCAGGATGCTTTACATTTCAACTCCAAGTATGCACCCATGTACAAGAACAAACCTTGCCTTCCGGGCTGTGGTCCCGTAGCCATGGCGACCGTGATGGCTTACCACAAATGGCCTTTGACAACAAGGACGGGTTCGGACAGTTATACGACAGCCACCAACAAGATGGAAGTATCGTGCGACTATGCGGCTGAGAAACCCATCGACTGGGCGTACATCAAAAATGTGACGACATCGGGAAGCAAACCGAGTACGGAATGTTCCAGACTCTTGAAGATGTGCGGTGTGTCCATGCATGCGGACTATGATCCCAATTATACCAACGCCATGCTGGGCGGAATCGTATATGGTCTGCGCGAGGTCTTTGACTACGATGCCTGCACCACTTTCCCTCGTAGCATGGTCGAAGACGAAGACGAGTGGGACGACTTGGTGATGGGCGAACTCGACAACGACCGACCCCTCATAGTATGCGCACAAGGTGGCATCAACGATTGGGACCGCCATATCTTCGTGCTGGATGGCTACAACACGATAGGCCAGTATCACTACAATCTCGGTTGGGGTGGAAGAAACAACGGTTACTATACAGATGGCAAGATATCCTCCTCAAATCTCTACTGGTGTGACGGTATCGTCTATGGCATCAAGCCATCCATAGAGGAGAATGTGGCAGGTGTAACGGCTTGTCTGGCTGTCAAAAATGTGGGACTGGCTAAAATGGAAGTGGACGAACTTGGCTACTGGAACGCCGTGCCACTCGACGATGACATACAGAAGGGAAAGAACTTCAACGTAGCCGCCTTTGGACTGCAAAACTGCTACCACAAGATACTCAACGGACATATCAGAGCCGAACTGCATAGCATGGACGGCAAGCAGAAATCCGTCATCAGCGACCTCGTAGAGGTATCTGAACTAAAACATTCCTATTATTATATATGGTTTTACCTCAACTGCATGATACCTGCCACGTTGAGGCTGCTCCCCACAGACTACGTGTCGCTCTCCTTCCGCTGGCAAGGCACTTCAAAATGGCTTCCCATCTACTGCATAGACGATGCAGTCTCGCAGATTCCCGTGGATCGCGAGACGGCTGTTGGCATCACGGTTCCTTATGCTCCTAAGACGAGTACCTCCGCAAAGGGTTTCTACGATCTTCAAGGCCGTGAACTCACAGACCAATCACGGAGAGCAGTCTACATCAAGGATGGCAGAAAGGTCGTGGGACAGTAATATTGGTAACATTTTACAAAAAAATTGATCAACCATGAGAGGGATACTAACAACCCTAATGGGTTTATCAGCATTTACTCTGGCCATGAAGGCGCAGACATTACAGCCACAGCAAGGAGCCAAGGATGTGTGCGTGGATACGCATTTGGTACTGACATTTCCCGATGAGGTAAAGATAGGTCAAGTGGGTATGGTAAAAGTATACGATGTGGCTTCAGGAAAATGCATTGACAGCTTGGATATGAGCATACCGGCCGGACCCACTCAGTCTCGCACTTATGGACCGGAATGCGACTACACGAAGGTGCCTTATGACTACTCACGCACATCAGTACCAACCAACCGTACCACTATACCTGGTACGCCCAGTGGAGGCGCCGAACCTACCCCACCCGAGTATCAGCTCAACATCATCGGTGGATTTACGGACGCATTCCATTTCTATCCCATCATCGCAAAAGGCAAGATGGCCACCATATACCTACACAACAACATGCTGGACTATGGCAAGGAATATCGTGTGGTAGTGGACAAGGAAGTGTTTGTCAATCACAATGCGCAGATAGCCTGGACATTTACCACCAAATCCAAGATGCCAAGCGGTACGACCCTTCAAGTGAATGCCAATGGCAAGGGCGACTTCTGCACCGTGCAAGGCGCGCTCGACATTGTGCCCGACTTCTCCGAAACTCCTTACTATATAAATATTGCCGAGGGTGACTACGAGGAACTTGTCTATACACGCAACAAGAAAAACGTCCATATCAAAGGTGCGGGCATGAAGCAGACGAAGGTGCACTATGCCAACAACGAGGTGTTCAATCCTCATCCCCTAACCTTGAAGACCAACGAATGCCCAGGTACCTTCCCTTCCCGCCGTGCAGCATTCATGCTCGACAACTGCCAGGACATTACCCTTGAGGATCTCTGTGTGGCTACCACCTTGACAGGACAGGCTGAGGGTTTGCTAGTCAATGGTCAGCGCATTGCATTGAGAAAGGTTCACATCATCGGTTCTGGCGATGCTATGCAAGGCAATGGAACCATCTACATGGAGCAATGCGAGATGGATGGCGGAGGCGACAGTTTCTTGGGTCGTGGTTCGATCTTCCTCTATCGTTGCAACCTACGCAACGATGGCGGTCCATTCACTTGGGTACGCAACACCGAGGGACATCACGGTGATGTCTTCGTAGAATGTACATTCTCTACCTACAATGGTCGCAAGGTGGACTTCGGACGGAGTCCTTCCAACAAAGGAAAAAATTATACTTACGCCGAACAAGTCATGATAAACTGCAAGACGGCAGAGTGCATACCCACTGGATGGAGTGCTATTGGCGAACCCACCACATTCTTTGCCGAGTACAACACGACAGACCTCAAGTCTGGAAAGCCCGTAGATGTAAGCCAGCGTCATCCCTTTGCCAAGCAACTGGATGCAAAGAAAGACAAAAAACTCATAGAGAACTATTCCAATCCAGCCTTCGTACTTGATGGCTGGACGCCCAAGTTCTGAACGAACAGACTCTCAAAGAGCCTACTCTATCGTAGAAGCCATAGAGCACCTTTTACATCTTTCCGACGTAGAACTCTCAGTAGAACTCTCAGTATGAAGCACATACCTTACCACAAAGTAGCTATCAAGGCAATGGGTATGGCCCCATCTGTGGTATAGAGTATGTTGCTCTGATAGGTGGTATTACCTTTGTAGACGTGTTTTCCATCATAGATCAGCAAGATGTCGCTCTGATAGGTACTATTGCCACGATAAAGCTTTTTGCCATCCCAAGTGAAGAGTATGTTGCTCTGATAGGTTGAGTTACCTTTGTAAAGATGCTTACCATCCCAGGTGTAGAGGATATCGCTCTGGTAAGTGCTGTTACCTTTATAGATATGCTTGCCGTCGAAGGTCAACTGTATATGGCTCTGATACGTACTATTCCCTCGATAAAGTTTCTTGCCGTCCCAGGTAAGTAGGAGCTCACTCTGATAGGTACTGTTACCCTTGAACACATGGCTTTGAGCCCAGGAGAATAGTGCCATTTGAAAAAATAGGATGATAAATATAAGTCGTTTCATGGCGCAAAATTACAAAAAACAAACCATGCAGAAAACAATCTCTAGAGAAATTATTTTATAGTTCGAAAAGACAAGCTATGTAGAAGGAGAAAATTGCTAACCATCTATATTATAAATACAGGGGCAAATCTTTTGATGTGATTTGCCCCTATATCATTTTTAAGTATGATAATGTTCTCTAATCTTAACAAATAGACAACAATTACTCTTGCTTCAGCAATGTGTCTACTATCGAGCGAATCTCCTCTACAGAGTAGCCACCCTGTTGCGCCATTTGGATGACGGCAGTAAGTTCGGGCAAGGTCCAGAGGTTGTAATATAGTTCCTCCACTTCATTGAAGAGCACCTTTGGACCACGGAAGACGGGATGCTCGTCGTGACCTAACATTTGTCGCCACACATGGTCTTGTCCCCCGTTGAGCACTGTGCAGAGCAAGCCACCTTTAAAGTCTATAGGAGTCATGATCTGCGAGGCATCATCACCACTACCCATGGTTTGAAGCACGTGGGTTTCGTCGCGAAGCGCATAGCAGTTGTGCAAAGTACCATTCTTTGCATTTTCATAAATAATGGCTCCATGCGTGGAGGAATTCATATTGGGTTCAAGGATCAAGTCCTTTTTAAAATTACCCATGTTGAAGCAATTGGAGATAGTACCCTGATTGGTAACGGCTATACCACCTCCCCATCCGTATGAATCGATGAAGCCTAAGTTGTAGCAATTGATGATGGTACCCGAATTTGTAGCAGCGATACCGCCAGCTTTACTTCCTGAAAGTTTGCCTTCGAAACTGCAGCACTCTATTCTTCCACCATCATTGATACCGGCAATTCCACCTACCAGTTCCCTACTGTCAACTGAAAAATTACAGTTGCGTAGATGGAGGTTCTTCACCGTTCCTTTCAGCCTACCACAGAAGCCGTACCCGGGATTTTCGGCATAGTAAGCACTGAAAATTAGTCCGCTGATGGTATGTCCTTGACCATCAAAGGTGCCGGTGTAAGGTTTCATGTAATTGAAGTTGTCGTAGCCACAAAGTCCTAACCATCTATGATTGTGCTTCACGCCATCTTCCGTGGTGGTAGTATACACGAATTCGATGTCGGCCTCCAGACAAGCATTGAGTCCCCATGTGCCTGCATGTACAACCTGATAGATATACCACAGATGGCCCGCATTGTAGATGTGATACTTTCCGCCTTCTGTACTCGGCCGTTGAGGATCATCACAATAGGTGCAGAAACCAGCTTCGCTATAACGATGTGGCTCACCGGGGACAACGGTGCTTTCCTCGTAGATTTGCGAACAATCATTGTTCTTAAAATGTATATTGCATCTACTGCAGTACCAGTTCTCCAGTCGACCATCTACACCGTGACTTGGTTCCTTTGCCGCGTAATATGTCAAACTGTGTCCCAATGCGGGAAGTAATGTATTCTCCAGCAGTTGTGAAGGCAGCGCTTGAGAGTAATTAAAGTTGTCGCCACATCTTTCGCAATGCCAATGGTAGGAAGTGCCTGATTCGGTACAAGTGGGCGAAACATAAGCCACCTCCACTACACGATGCCCGACTGCAGGCTTGTAGAGATTGTACTCCGTAGTACATGCTTCATCCTGGTAGTAATTATCGCAACGCCTACAATGGTAGCGCCGATAATGACCTACTTCCGTACAGGTCGGCTCTGTGGCAGCAAGCGATTCGACATCATGTCCAAGAACAGGTATGTTGGGATTGTCGATAATTTCACTAAATGCCATATCGCTACCATACTTATGGCAATTTTGGCAGTAGTAAGATTCCACTCTTCCTGCACTGGTACAAGTTGCGTTGATGGCAGGCATATATAGAAGTCGATGCCCATTGGGAGGAAGTACCACATTTTCTATAATAATATTACATTGAAAATCTTCAAAGTCTATGCCACAGACGTCACAGTGATAATGTCTTTCGATGCCAGTCTCAGTACAGCTCTGGTCTTTACGCTTGAAATAGGTAAGACTATGACCCGTGGCAGGAATCGTCAGATTGGAAGTTGGCTCAGTGCACGTTTCATCCAGGTAGTTGGTCTCACATCGGGCACAATGCCAGTATTCTATCATTCCCATGTCCGTGCAAGTAGCTTCTACTCGCTCATGATGAGCCGGGTCGTGCCCCAAGGCTGAAAGCACGGTGCTTGCAAGCACTTCTGTGCATGCCTCGTCGCTGTAGTCGAGCTTGCAACGCGAGCAGTGCCAGTATTCAACATGTCCGAGAGCATCGCATGTAGGAAGTAGAGAAGCCGTATGTGTGGTCTCATGTCCTAATGCTGGCAATATCAATACCGAACCCGCCTCTTCCAGACTCGAAAAGGTATGACGAGCGGACTTGAAACCGGGTAAGGCCGAAATCTGTTGGCATCCCGAACAGGTATAATACACCTTGTGTCCTGTAGTGGTACATGTAGCCTCGACTGCAGGCACCTCCTGTTCGTCAGCATGTGGGCGAGTACTCAGTAGCTTTGGAGAGAGTTCAGTTGGGAAAGAGATAAAGCGCCTGATGCTATTTAGATTGGAGTATGCCCAACTGCTGGGAGGTACCGTGATGGTAAGTTGTGAGGGTAAGCTTGTGGTGTTGATGAGGAATGCCGAGGTACTGGCATCGGTAAGTGTACAAGGCAGGCTCAACGATACCTCACCTGTGTAGCTTATGGGCATAAGGAAATTGCCGAGATATGTGATGCCGTCTTCTATCACAATTTCGGATGCCATTGGAGCAATCCTACCTGCTACGGTATTGGTGTCCATAAAAGGCGAAAGGTTCTTGGTTCTGGTAAAGTCTGGCAACGCACCTGTACCCGAAATGGTGATCTTACACGTATTATCGCTTTTCTCTGTGATCACATAGGACGCATTGCCTCCAAGCGACCCCTTGATATCCAATGCAAAAGTGGTCAACGTAGCCAGACAAGCCAATGCCATGAACATCAATCTTTTCATAATTGCTATCTTTTTTGTTGTGTTGTGATTTAAAGTTTTGTTCTTTTGCAAATTTAATGCAAATCAACTAAAACACAAAAGACAGAAGGTCTACAAGGTTAAATTTCCCCCAAATGGGGGTGTCACTTCCAGGGGCAGAATCCCACGCCGAACTGCATTCCGGAGGCATGTACGGCCGATGCTTTGATGTTGTAGCCCACATACAGTCGGCGCTGACTCATAGGCAGATAGTAGCGTAAGCCTACGGTTTCAAAATATGGTTTTTCAAAAGAGGTCTCCGTCACGCCCTGTTGACGGAAAAGGTAGTAGCCCACACTCATGGCTATGGAGAAGTTGTGCCAGAAGGCTTCGTGAGCGATACCTATACCCACCACGTGCCGGCTGTAGCGTCCCGTTGCATCGTGACCGCAGGCAAGATCGGCCTTGCGAAACTCGTCGATATAAGGCACATAGGTATAGTCGAGGGCCAGACCGGAGGCGAACTTCCTCCGGTAGTGATACATCAAAGCACCTCGCAAGGCCACGCCACTGTATAGTTGATAGTGCTCGGCTCGTTCTTCGGGAGGCAGGAGACGGTCGGCTTCAAACTGACCATAGATGGTCTGAGGTGACCATGAAAGATTGAAGTCGGCATAGAGATGACGCTTCCAAGCATGGTCTTTGGGACGTGAGAATGGCGAATGGTTCAGCGTGTCAGGACGAAGGATATAGCCCACGCGCAGACCCACATCAAGCGTGTTCACACCAGCATTGGGTTGGGTAAGTCGGCCATTGCTATAGTGGCGAAAAGCTCCGTCGAGTCCGATGCTCCAGTGGCGAGTCGGACGGTATTGCGCGAAAAATCCCATACACACATAGACCGTGAGTGGAGAACCGATGATGATATTCTGCAAGTTGGTGTGAAGGTCGAAGGGCTTGGTGCAGACACCCACACCATTTTCCATCTTATAGCCCAAGCTCCAATGGGAAGTTCGCAGGAGGTCTCGGCGGAAGGTGGTGTAGCAGGTTACCATCTGGCCTATGGTGGACTTGTAGTCAGGATGCTCCAGCTTAGAGGTGGCAAAAAGCGGGATGTGGCTGAAGTCGCCTACCATCAGTCCGCCTCCCACTTCGGGTCTGCCCCAGAGTTGGTCATACACATTGATACTGTCGGTATTGCCCTTGGCTCTCCACGTGGCTTCCAAGCCATAGTACCGCATACGGCTCCCCTCATTCATGTAGTGCTGAGAGGCATAGTTGGACTTCACCACCTGGCCCTCTGCGTAAGTGCCATGCACCAGTACAGTCTGCGAGAAACCACAGTGCACGGGCAATGATGCCAATATCAGGGCCATAATACGGTTTCTGTGAAGCAATGGGTACATGAGTCAAAATGGTTGCTTTTGCAAAATTAGGATAAAAACACGTCGTAACGAAAGATTTGATGCACAAAATGCGTTCTCAACGTCAAAAAAGTCATGCCTCAGCCATAGTCTTCATCGACATTATATAAAAATATAGACTTGTGCTTTGTCATGTGAGGGATAATTGCTAATTTCGCAATCGAATGAAAATGAGCACCCTCACATCGAGCAAACTTGACACGAAAATTAGTTTTGAAGATGGTTTGATAAAATCGACATTGCGAGAATTCGAAATCTCGAAAATTCGATACCGCGAAAAATTGACTGCTCGAACAATCGACACCTCAAAAAAGAAATAATAACAAAACAACATCATAATGAATAAGATTAAGACTTTTCTGGCTCTCGTAGCCTTGACTGCATCATCTGCCTTGAGTGCGCAGACGCTCAACATGAGACATCAAGTGGTTCGTATCACAGCCTATGAGGCTTCTACTTCTGTCAATCTCGTGGTGGTCAAACCCGAGCAGAAACTGGACGTTCTGGACCCCAGCGTATTCAGCGTGGAGACCAATGGCGTACAGCGCAACGTGAAGATCGTCTACACCTGCGACGACCGCGGTGAATGGACCGACGGTGGTGACTACTTGGCTTTCGGATTGGAGTTGAGCAAGGAGCGTGGCGTGGCTCCTCTCGTGTCGCGTGGCATGGGCACATGGAGCACGGCCTATCCCGTAAAGGTGGCTCTCAAGCCTGGCAAGAGTATCAAAGCTGGTGGCAAGAAGTATACAGCCGTAGAATGCGCTACACCTCATGCCCTGCGCAACTTCCTCTCGGAGTCAGACTTCTTCCATCGTGGCACATTCACGGCTCCTGCCACAGGTCAGCCTGGCATGCAGACTCTCACCTATGGTGCCTACGAACCCGAAGCGCTCCGCATCGACGGCAAGAAGAATCCTATGATCATCTGGCTTCACGGTATGGGTGAGGGTGGAACGGATGTGTCCATCGAACTCATGGGCAACGAGGTCGTGTCTCTCATCCGTGAGGACATACAGTCTCACTTCACTACCGAAGGTGGCGAGAAGGGTTGCTACGTGCTTGCCGTTCAGTGTCCCACGATGTGGATGAACACGTCCAAAGGTTTCGGCAACGGCGGTTATCCCTCTCTCTATTCCGACGCACTAAAAGCTTGCATCGACCACTATCTGGTGCAGAATCCCGATGTGGATCCCAACCGTATCTACATCGGCGGTTGTTCCAACGGTGGCTACATGACGATGAACATGCTCATCCGTCATCCTCGTTTCTTCGCAGGAGCCTACCCCACTTGTGAGGCATATGCCGATGCCAACATCACCGACCAGCAGATCAAGCAGTTGGCCGAGGAGAACATCTGGATCGTACAGTCTTTCGATGACACTACGGTCAATCCCCGCGAATATTGTATCCCCACCTATAAGCGTCTCATGCAAGCTGGTGCCAAGAATGTATGGATCAGCATGTTTGAGAATGTCACCGGCACCGACATGCCCGGTCAGCGCCTTATGGGTCACTTCTCATGGGTCTATGTCTTCAACGATCAGGTGACCGGTGCGCAGGAGCAGTCCACAGCCGACATGAAGCCTACCAATCAGGGTGGTGGCACCGTTGCTCCTCAGGGTCATGCCAACCTTTTCGAGTGGCTCAATGCTCAGGTGCTCCAGGCTCCTCAGCAGGGTGGCCAGGGACAGGGCCGTCAAGGTCAGCAAGCTCGTCAGGGACAGCAGGGTCGTCAAGGACAGCAAGCACGCCAAGGTCAGCAAGCACGTCAAGGTCAGCAGAGTAGATAAATCCCAAAACCTCAAAACCACCGTGCCCAACGGTTTTCCGTTGGGTCCCCATACCCCCATAACCCCAATACC
>JAZLII010000168.1:0-5954 GCA_045617275.1 Bacteroidaceae bacterium | reverse complement strand
CCTAAGGCTGAGGCTCCCGCTCCCAAGGTAGAAGCTCCCAAGGCTGAGGCTCCTGCTCCCAAGGCAGAAGCACCTAAGGCAGAGGCACCTAAGGCTGAGGCTCCTGCTCCCAAGGTAGAAGCTCCCAAGGCTGAGGCTCCCGCACCCCAGGTAGAAGCACCCAAGGCTGAGACTCCCGCACCTCAGGCAGAAGCTCCCAAGGCTGAGCAGAAAGGCATCGGCCAGGAGGTAGACGGTGTGTTCCGTCTCAATCGTGAGGAACAGCCCGTGCAGCAATTCAAGGTGATGGGCAAGGTGGACCTCTCTGCCCTCAACCAAAGCACTCGTCCCAAGAAGAAGAGCAAGGAGGAGAAGCGCAAGGAGCGCGAGGATCGTGCTCAGCAGCAGGCTCAGGCCAACGGCGAGCGTAAGAAGCGCGTACGCATCGGCAAGGAGCGCGTAGACGTCAATGCCGTAGGCAAGCAGGTACAGCAGCAAGGTCAGGGACAAAAGAATCGCAACAACAATAACCAGCAGAACGGCCAGAACGGTCAGCAGGGCCAGAAGAACCGCAAGCAGAAGAATCAGCCTCGTCAGCAACTGGCACAGCCTGAGGTTAACGAGGAGGATGTAGCAAAGCAGGTACGCGAGACTCTGGCTCGCCTCACCAGCAAGGGCTCCAAGATGGGCAAGGGTGCCAAGTATCGCCGTGAGAAGCGTGAGGCTATCCGCCAAGGCATGGAGGAGGCCATGGAGAACGAGGCAGCAGAGAGCAAGGTACTGAAGCTGACGGAGTTCGTGACCGCCAATGAGTTGGCTACGATGATGAACATCCCCGTCACTCAGGTTATCGGTACCTGTATGACCATCGGCATCATGGTGAGCATCAACCAGCGCCTCGATGCTGAGACCATCAATATCGTGGCAGAGGAGTTTGGCTTCACCACCGAGTACGTGAGTGCAGAGGTGAGCGAGGCTGTGACAGAGGTAGAGGACGACGAGGAGGATCTGCTCCCACGTGCTCCCATCGTGACCGTCATGGGTCACGTAGACCATGGTAAGACCTCTCTGCTCGACTATATCCGTCAGACCAACGTGATCGCCGGTGAGGCCGGAGGTATCACCCAGCACATCGGTGCCTACAACGTGAAGTTGCAGGACGGCCGTCATGTTACCTTCCTCGACACTCCCGGTCACGAGGCCTTCACCGCCATGCGTGCCCGTGGTGCCCAGGTGACGGATATCGCCATCATCATCGTGGCTGCCGACGACGACACCATGCCTCAGACCAAGGAGGCCATTGCCCACGCCACTGCAGCCAACGTACCCATCGTATTTGCTATCAACAAGATAGATAAGCCTGCTGCCAATCCCGACCACATCAAGGAGGGTCTGGCACAGATGAACTTCCTCGTAGAGGACTGGGGGGGTAAGTATCAGAGCCAAGACATCAGTGCCAAGAAGGGTATCGGTGTGGAGGAACTCCTGGAGAAGGTGCTCCTCGAGGCTGAGATGCTCGACCTCAAGGCCAACCCCAACCGTAAGGCTACGGGTACCATCATCGAGTCTTCTCTCGACAAGGGTCGTGGCTATGTAGCCACCGTGCTCGTAAGCAACGGTACGCTCCGTGTGGGCGACGTGATGCTGGCAGGTAGCCACTATGGTCGCGTGAAGGCTATGCTCGACGAGCGTGGTCACCGCGTCAAGGAGATCGGTCCCGCACAGGCTGCCACCATCCTCGGTCTCAACGGTGCACCTCAGGCAGGTGATGCCTTCCATGTGATGGACAGCGACCAGGAGGCACGTGAGATCGCCAACAAGCGTGAGCAGCTGGCTCGTGAGCAGGGCTTGCGCACCATGAAGCGTATCGACCTCAATGAGATCGGTCGTCGTATCGCCCTGGGTGACTTCAAGGAGCTCAACATCATCGTCAAGGGTGATGTGGACGGTTCTGTAGAGGCACTGAGCGACTCACTCTTGAAGCTCTCTACCGAGAAGATTCAGGTCAACGTCATCTACAAGGCCGTGGGTCAGATCAGCGAGAGCGATGTCAACTTCGCCGCTTCTTCCGATGCCATCATCGTGGCCTTCCAGGTACGCCCCTCTGCTGCAGCTCGACGTCTGGCCGACCAGGAGGGTGTCGACATCCGCACCTACTCTGTCATCTACGATGCCATCGAGGAGGTCAAGGATGCTATGGAGGGTATGCTCTCTCCCGAGATCAAGGAGGAGGTCACCGCTCAGGTGGAAGTTCGCCAAGTATACCACATCTCCAAGGTGGGTACCGTGGCCGGTGCCTACGTCATCGACGGAAAGGTCAGCCGTTCCAACAAGGCTCGTGTCGTACGCGACGGTATCGTAGTCTTCACCGGCGAGATTAATGCTTTGAAGCGTTTCAAGGACGACGTGAAGGAGGTCAATACCAACTTCGAGTGCGGTATCTCACTGGTCAACTACAACGACCTGCGTGAGGGCGATATCCTCGAGACCTTCCAGGAGATCGAGGTGAAGGCCAAACTCTAAAAAACCAAAATGTCGTATGTCGCATGTCAACCCACTCTGGTATGGCATCGACATACAGGCATAGGCATCGGCTGAGAGACATACACTTACTGAAAGAAACCAGAAATAGCATTCTGTCTTGAACTCATTGGATATCATAGTGCCCGCGGTGATTATCGTGGGCACTCTTATCGGCTGGAAAAAAGGATTCATTGAGACGATATGTTCCTTTGCAGGCTTCTTCCTGGGTCTGGTCATAGCCTATATGCTCTATGGCGTAGTGGGTCACTGGCTCGCTCCCTCACTCGGGGGCAACGTCAGCATCGCTTGCCTCATAGCCTTCCTCATCATCTGGGTGGCTGTACCTGTAGCGCTGGACATGGTGGGCAACACGTTCACCCACATCCTCAAGGCGCTACCCATCTTTGGCAAGGTCAATTCCCTGGCAGGAGCACTGATAGGCTTCGTGAAGTGGTTTCTGCTCGCATGCTGTGTGGTCAACGCACTCATCTTTGCAGGAGTCATCGGTCCGGAAGTGGTAGAGCAGTCATGGTGGGCAGCATTTATGAAGGCATTCTTTGAGTCCTTCGTCGATGCCTATCGCGAAAGCTCGGCCGCATAGCAATCTCAGCCAAGCCCCTTGGATATCTCAGGAGATAGAGCATTCCAGGGTCAAACTTAACACATAGTAATGCAAGAAGAAAAGAATAGTTTTGTACGCGAGGTGGCCGAGAAGAAGGACGAGTACGGCTTCACCACAGAGGTACAGACCGACATCATAGAGAAGGGACTCTCCGAAGAGGTGGTACGCCTCATCTCCCAGAAGAAGGGAGAACCCGAGTGGTTGCTGGAGTTCCGCCTGAAGGCCTACCACTACTGGCTCACTCAGGAGCAGCCCTCTTGGGGACACCTGCAGATGCCAGAGATAGACTATCAGGCCATCTCCTACTATGCCGACCCCACGCAGAAGAAGGCAGAAGGAGGATCCAAGGAGATAGACCCCGAACTGATGAAGACCTTCGACAAGCTGGGCATCCCTCTCGAGGAGCGTCTGGCCCTGAGCGGTACAGCCGTAGACGCGGTGATGGACTCCGTGAGCGTGAAGACCACCTTCCGTGAGAAACTTCAGGAGAAAGGTATCATCTTCTGCTCCATCAGCGAGGCCGTCAAGGACCATCCCGACCTCGTACGCCAGTACCTGGGCAGTGTGGTACCCTATCGCGACAACTACTTCGCAGCTCTCAATTCGGCAGTCTTCAGCGACGGTTCGTTTGTCTACATCCCCAAGGGTGTACGCTGTCCCATGGAGCTTTCCACCTATTTCCGCATCAACGCACGTGGCACAGGTCAGTTCGAGCGTACACTCATCGTGTGCGACGACGACGCCTACGTCTCTTACCTTGAGGGATGTACGGCTCCTATGCGCGACGAAAACCAACTCCACGCAGCCATCGTAGAGATCGTGGTGATGGAGAATGCAGAGGTGAAATACTCCACCGTGCAAAACTGGTACCCTGGCGACAGCGAGGGTAAGGGTGGTGTGCTCAACCTTGTGACAAAGCGCGGACACCTGCGTGGTCGCAACAGCCGACTCTCCTGGACTCAGGTGGAGACGGGTAGCGCCATCACATGGAAGTACCCCTCATGCATCCTTTCGGGCGACGGAAGTCAGGCTGAGTTCTACAGCGTGGCCGTCACCAACAACTATCAGCAGGCCGACACCGGTACGAAGATGATACACATCGGTCGCGACACCAAGTCGACCATCATCTCCAAGGGTATCTCAGCCGGCAAGAGTCAGAACTCCTACCGCGGACTCGTCAAGGTGAGCGCCAAGGCTGACAATGCACGCAACTACAGTTCGTGCGACTCTCTCCTGCTCGGCAGCGAGTGTGGTGCACATACCTTCCCGTATATGGATGTCCACAACGATACCGCTGTGGTAGAGCACGAAGCCACGACTTCCAAGATCAGCGAGGACCAGCTCTTCTACTGCAACCAGCGTGGCATCCCCACAGAGGAGGCCGTATCGCTCATCGTCAACGGCTATGCCAAGGAGGTCATCAACAAACTGCCCATGGAGTTTGCTGTCGAGGCACAGAAACTGTTGGGCGTATCATTAGAAGGATCCGTAGGATAGCCTCTCCCCCAACCCCTCCCCCAAGAAGGGAGGGGAGGCTGCCATAACAGGATGAAAGGAAGGCTTGTACGTAAGTCAGAGAACTTAGCATAGATTAATATACATTATATAATTTAACCATGGAGCCCCCTGTAGGCTCCCCTCCCTTTTTGGGGGAGGGGTCGGGGGAGAGGCTATGTTAGAAATACGAAATTTACATGCCAGCGTCAATGGCAAAGAGATATTGAAAGGCATCAACCTGACCGTCAACGACGGCGAACTGCATGCCGTGATGGGTACCAATGGTGCGGGTAAATCTACCCTGAGCAACGTCATCGTGGGCAATCCTGCCTATGAGGTGACTGAGGGTGAGATCATCTACAACGGCAAGAACCTCCTGGAGATGAGTCCCGAGGATCGTGCTCACGAGGGCATCTTCCTTTCCTTCCAGCAACCCGTAGAGATACCTGGTGTATCCATGGTCAACTTCATGCGCGCCGCGCTCAACGCCAAGCGCAAGCATCAAGGACTCGAACCTCTCGCTGCTGGCGATTTCCTGAAACTGATGCGTGAGAAGCGTAAGATCGTGGAGCTGGACAGCAAACTGGCCAACCGATCCGTCAACGAGGGTTTCTCGGGTGGAGAGAAGAAGCGCAACGAGATATTCCAGATGGCCATGCTCGAGCCCACATTCAGCATCCTCGACGAGACCGACTCGGGTCTGGATGTCGACGCATTGCGCATCGTAGCAGAGGGATTCAACAAGCTGCGCACACCCCAGACCAGCGCCATGGTCATCACCCACTACCAGCGTCTGCTGGACTACCTGAAGCCCGACATCATCCACGTGCTCATCGACGGACGCATCATCAAGACCGGTGGTCCCGAACTGGCGCTGGAGATCGACCAGCGCGGATTTGACTGGATAAAGGAGGAGAACGCATGAGTAGCTCACAGCAATACATAGAACTCTACGAGGAGACCAGGGGTATGCTCTCCCAGCATAGCGCCCCCGCGCTCAATGCCCTGCGCGATCAGGCCTTCGAGGACTTCCGCCGTCAGGGTTTCCCCACGCAGAAAGTGGAGCGCTACAAGTACACCGACGTGGAGGCGGCCTTTGCTCCCAACTACGGACTGAACCTCAAGCGTCTGAACATCCCCGTCAACCCCTACGATGTCTTCAAGTGCGACGTGCCCAACCTCAGCACCTCGCTCTACTTCGTGGTCAACGACCAGTTCTGGACCCCCCAGCCCCCTAGAGGGGGAGACAACACTGCGGACAACGCACAACGAGAAGCCCTCCCACTTGAGGAAGTCAGAGGAACTTCTATTCGCCCTTCCCTGCCCGAAGGCG
>JAZLII010000167.1:0-15374 GCA_045617275.1 Bacteroidaceae bacterium | reverse complement strand
TACGTATACCAGGAGACGCCCTACGATATCAACGACATTCATTAAACTTCATCCATGCGACAAATAGAGCTCCTTGCACCTGCTAAAGACCTGCAAACGGGTCGTGAAGCTATCCTTCACGGCGCCGATGCAGTATATATCGGTGCACCTCGTTTCGGCGCCCGGGCCGCGGCAAGAAACAGTGTGGACGATATTCGTGACCTAACGGATTTTGCTCACCTCTTTGGAGTTCGTGTCTATGTGACCGTCAATACCATACTCTTCGACGATGAGCTGGACGACGTGCGTGCTATGGTCGAGCAGCTGCGTGAAGCTCATGTTGACGCGCTCATAGTGCAAGACTTCGCTTTGGTGCGTATGATAGGAGGAGAAGGAGGTTTCTTGCATGCTTCGACACAGATGGACAATCGCGATGCAAGAAAGGTGCAATGGCTTTACCAACAAGGGTTCCGTCAGGCTGTTCTCGCTCGCGAACTTACCATCGATGAGATACGCACCATCCACGACGCCGTGCCCGAAATGTCGCTCGAAGTGTTTGTGCATGGTGCTACTTGTGTCAGTTACAACGGACAGTGCTACGCCAGTCAGTATTGCTTCGGCCGCAGTGCCAACCGTGGAGAGTGTGCCCAGTTCTGTCGCCTGCCTTTCGATCTGATCGATGAAGAGGGTAGAGAGCTCGAGCACCAGCGACATCTCCTTTCTTTACACGATATGAACCGGAGCGACGAACTTGAAGAGTTGCTCGATGCTGGAGCTTCGAGTCTGAAGATAGAAGGCCGACTCAAGGATGTGTCCTATGTGAAGAATGTCACAGCTTACTACCGTCAGCGCTTGGATGAGATCATGCGTCGCCGCCCTGATGACTACCAACGCAGTTCGCAAGGTGCCACTCGCCTCAGTTTCACCCCTAGTCTCAGTCGCTCTTTCAATCGTGGCTTCTCCAACTATTTCCTCCATGGACGAACCCCCGACATGGTACAGTTGGCCACGCCCAAGAGCATGGGCGAGATGGTTGGTCATGTCAAGGAGGTGAGGAGAGGATGCTTTACCGTGAGTGGCGTGGCGTCGTTTAGCAATGGCGATGGCATCTGTTTCCTTGATGAGCAAGGTCATTTGCAGGGCTTCCGTGTGAATAGGGTTGAAGGCAACTGTCTCTATCCCAAAGAGATGCCCCGTGGTTTGCGACCTCGCATGTCGCTTTTTCGCAATTATGACCAAGCGTTCGAACAGACATTGTTACACGCCACGGCCTTGCGAAAGATCGCTGTGTCGTGGCGATTGAGGCGTGAAGATGACACCTTTGTGCTCACGCTGACTTGTGAGGACGGACTTGAGGTACGCTCCACTTTTAACTGCGATCTTCAGCCTGCCCGCTCACCTCAGCACGAAGGCGTGTGTCGTCAGCTGGAGCGATTGGGTGATACTTGCTACGAGGCAGAATCGATAGAGGTCGACATCCCCTTTGATGAGGCTTCTGATTGTTTTATCCCTGCCAGTGTGCTGGCTTCCTGGCGGCGTGAGGTTACGGCCCTAATGGATAAGCATCGCCTGGCCTGTCATCGTGATGGTCAACCTTCAGTGGTTATACGCGATTCTCTGGAGGAGCATTTGTCTTTTGGGAAAGAGAGCCGTTTCTCTGTGGAAGACTCGACCTCGATGATTGAAGCATTTGCCGGCAAACAGTCAGGCCCCGGCCATCTTACCTATTTGGCTAATGTGTCCAATCGTGAAGCGCGAAGTTTCTTCCTTTCCCAAGGAGCCACGAAGGTGGACGATGCGTTGGAGGTGGACGGACGTGATGCCAGTGTGCTGATGACTACTCGCTACTGCATCCGGTACGAACTCGGCCTGTGTCCCAAGCACCACGGCGTGAAGAATCTGTCGCTCTCCCTCCGTTCGGCTGACGGACGTGTTTTCCCGTTGCATTTTGATTGTAAAAACTGCCAAATGACTGTCTACGTATGAAGCATCTGTCCCTCTCTCTCCTCCTGCCACTGATGCTCCTGTTGGGTGTGTCGTGTGGAGAAGATGCGTTCACCGACCCCGAGTGGACCGAGGCTCGCGACTCCCTGGCCTTGAATGTGGACAGCACCATCATCCAGAAAGGTAGCTTTGCCTTGACCCACCACTATTCCATCGGATTCAACTTTGAGGTGCGCACCGACACCATGGTGCTCCTGAGTGACATCAAGCAGACGTCCGGCCTGCTTTTCACCTCGCCCGACTCCATTCCCCTCTGTGAAGGTGACCATATCCTAGTGGCTGAGATATGCAATGTGCCCACTGACTCGGTCGACAGCGTGTGGGTAAAATTGGTTCGCGATGCCAGTTGTTTGGGCTGGACTCAAGAAAGTTATCTCTTGCGCAATGTTACCCCCAGTGACCCCATCAGCGTGGCTGTCATGTACTTCAGCGATGTGCATCGTGGCATCGCCTTGACGCTCTTGCTCCTCTTCGTGGCCGTCATCGCCATGCGTGTGGTGTCCTACCGTCGACACTGTCGGCGCTGGCCCGGCCGTCATAGCTTCCTGCGATACATGCCTTTGCCTCACATCAACGACATCTGCAGCCCCTATCCACTATTGCTCTACCTCACTCTGGCGGGTTCGGCTGTGTTCTACAGTACCATGCAGCTCTATGCCTTTGAGACCTGGCAACACTTCTATTTTCACCCCACGCTCAATCCCTTTGCCGTGCCCTGGGTGCTGGGTGCCTTTCTGGCATCCTTGTGGCTGATGTTGCTTTTCTTTATTGCCACCCTTATCGATATGGTGCGCCAGCTCTATTTCGTGCGACTTTGTATCTATTTCAGTTCGATGCTCGCACTCATGGGCGCCCTCTATGTGTTCTTCTCTCTGACTACGCTCTGCCACATCGGCTACTTCATCTTTCCCGTATATGTCGTAGCATCTGTGTGGTACTACATACGATTCACCCGACCTCATTATAGTTGTGGCAACTGTGGCATTCCTCTTCACGACTTGGGTCAATGTCCTCATTGCCACTATTTCAACGAATAAGTATGGCCAAAGATAAAACAATGTATGTCTGCGAAAACTGCGGACAGGAAAGTCCCAAGTGGCTTGGCAAGTGTCCCAGTTGCGGACAGTGGGGCACTATGAAAGAGATGCGTGTGGCTGCAGAGAAGCCCGCCTCTGCCGTGGTGCGTGCCGCCTTGCAGGCTGCAGGTGGCGATTGCAAGCGACGCAACAAGCCCCAACCCGTCTCTGAGATACATGCTAGCGAGGACCCGCGCATCGACATGATGGACGGTGAGCTCAATCGCGTGCTTGGTGGCGGACTGGTGCCCGGAAGTCTCGTGTTGCTTGGTGGCGAGCCCGGTATTGGTAAGAGTACGCTTGTATTGCAGACTGTACTTCACCTGCAAAACCGTCGCAAAATACTCTATGTTAGCGGTGAGGAGAGTGCACGGCAGATCAAGTTGAGAGCCGACCGCCTCAAGCCTGCTCCCACCTCTGTGGCAGCGGTGCCAGAAGGAGACGATAGCGACGAACTGCTCATCCTCTGTGAGACCTCTTTGGAGAAGATATTCGACCACATCGGTGAGGTGCAGCCAGACCTCGTAGTCATCGACTCCATACAGACCATACAGACCGAGACGGTCGACAGCAGTCCCGGTTCGCTCTCCCAGATACGTGAGTGTGCAGCCTCGCTGCTGAAGTACGCCAAGACGGCAGGTAGCGTGAGCATCCTCCTCATCGGTCACATCACCAAGGAAGGTACGCTGGCCGGTCCCAAGGTTCTAGAGCACATCGTTGACACCGTACTCCAGTTTGAAGGCGATCAGCACTATATGTATCGCATCCTGCGAAGCATTAAAAACCGCTTTGGAAGTACCAGCGAACTGGGTATCTACGAGATGCGTCACGACGGACTGCGTCAGGTGACCAATCCCAGCGAGCTCCTCCTCAGCGACAATCGTGAGGGGCTTTCTGGAGTAGCCATAGCCAGCGCCATAGAGGGTGTACGGCCCTTCTTGATAGAGACACAAGCCCTCGTGAGTACGGCAGCCTACGGTACGGCGCAGCGCAGCACCATCGGTTTTGAGGGCAAGCGCCTCAACATGCTCTTGGCCGTGCTTGAGAAGCGAGTTGGATTCAAACTGGCCCAGAAGGATGTCTTCCTCAACATCGCCGGTGGACTGAAAGTCACCGACCCAGCCCTCGACCTCAGTGTCATAGCGGCAGTATTGAGCAGCAATGTGGATGCTCCGATAGAGGGAAGCGTATGCATGGCAGGCGAGGTGGGACTAAGTGGAGAGATTCGACCCGTGGCCCGCATCGAGCAACGCATTGTCGAGGCCCAGAAGCTCGGTTTCCAACGTATGCTGCTTCCTGCCCACAATCTCAAGGGCATCAACCCTCATGATTACAAGATAGAACTTGTGCCCGTCAGCAAGGTGAGCGAGGCCGTAAGAGAATTGTTTGGCTGATGAAGAACCTCCTTATTGTCATACTCTTGTGTGTGCTGTGTGGTACGGGTAAGGCGCAAGAGTCCTTTACCATCTCACAGATCCCTGACAGCATCTTCCTACTCATGGAAGGCAAGTCTTTCAGCAGGAACTGCACCACACCTCGTTCCGACCTGCGCTACCTCCGGGTGCTTCACTACGATGAGCAAGGCAAGGTGCAGACAGGCGAACTGATTTGCAATAAAGCGATTGCATCCGACCTCATCGACATCTTCCGCGAGCTCTATCGCCAGCGCTATGTCATCTCCCGAATGCAGCTCATCGACCACTATGATGCCGACGACCAGAAGAGCATGACGGCCAACAACACTTCCTGCTTCAACTTTCGCTATGTAAGCGGTACGAAGATGGTGAGCAAGCACGGCAAGGGCATGGCCATCGACATCAATCCACTCTACAACCCTTATGTTCGGGTGCGCAATGGCAAGACCATCGTCGAACCGCTGGCCGGACAGCCATATGCCAACAACCGCGAGACTCAAAAGAAGCAAGGCAGACTCAAAGGTGCCAGCCAGATTATCGATCGCAACGACCTCTGCTACCGCCTCTTCATCCAGCATGGATTCCGCTGGGGCGGGGCATGGCGCTCCAGCAAGGACTATCAGCATTTTGAAAAGACCCTCTAACCCCCTCTAGGGGGAACTGATATGCTTCAACCTCATAACCTCACAACCTCATAACCGCCAATGATTCACGAATTCCAACTTCGTCTTCTGCCCGAACAGGCTGCCAATGAGAACAGCATCAAGCAAAATGTGGCTCGCGAAAAAGGTCTCGATCCTCGCACCATCACCGCTGTGCGAGTGCTGAAGCGTGGCATAGATGCCCGGCAGCGCACCATCTATATCAACCTCAGTGTGCGTGTCTTCGTGCGTGAGCAACCCACAGAACCGGAATACCAGGAGACTATCTATCCCTGTGTGGACGATGCGCCGGAGATCATCGTAGTGGGAGCAGGACCTGGAGGCTACTTTGCAGCCTTGAGGCTCATCGAACTTGGTTTCCGTCCCATCGTCATCGAACGTGGTAAGGATGTGCGTGAGCGCAAGAAAGACATCGCTCGCATTCGTCCCGAGCAGCGTGTTGACTCCGAGTCCAACTACTCCTTTGGTGAGGGTGGAGCTGGTGCCTATAGCGACGGCAAGCTTTATACCCGCAGCAAGAAGCGTGGCAATAGTGATAAGATACTCAATGTTTTCGTGCAGCATGGTGCTTCCCCCTGCATCCTCAGCGATGCCCATCCTCATATCGGTACGGACAAGTTGCCCCGTGTCATAGAGAACATGCGACGCACCATCCTTCAGTGTGGCGGCGAAGTGCACTTCCAGACCAAGATGACGGGACTCATCATCGAAGGCGATCGGGTGAAGGGCATCGAAGCCGTGGAGACCAAGGGCGAAGTAGGAGGTTTCGGTTCGGATATCCCAGAAGATGACTCGCAGAAGGTGGAGCGCACCTTTCTGGCCTCAGCCGTCATCCTGGCCACCGGACACAGTGCACGCGATGTCTACCGATGGCTCTACGACCACGAGGTGGAGATAGAGGCCAAGGGTCTGGCTGTGGGCGTGCGTCTCGAGCATCCCTCCATGCTCATCGACCAGTTGCAGTATCATCGCCGAGAGGGAAGGGGACTCTATCTACCCGCTGCAGAGTACAGTGTGGTTCAGCAGGTCGACGGTCGTGGTGTGTACAGTTTCTGCATGTGTCCCGGCGGTTTTGTAGTACCTGCAGCAACAGGTCCGGAGCAGATTGTAGTCAACGGCATGTCGCCCAGCAATCGTGGTGGAAAGTGGAGCAACAGTGGTATGGTGGTGGAGCTCCATCCTGAGGACCTGGAGCAAATACAGTCCGGTGAGTTCCAGATAGATCAGATGGGTACTCCCCTGGCTATGATGTACTTCCAGCAGGAACTCGAACGCCAGTGCTGGTTGCAAGGCAATCGCAAGCAGACTGCTCCCGCCCAGCGTATGGCCGATTTTGTCAACAATCGCCTCTCCTACGATCTTCCAGAGTCCAGCTATGCTCCCGGTCTTATCAGCAGTCCATTGCACTTCTGGATGCCAAGGTTTGTCTCACACCGTCTGCAGGAAGGTTTCAAGGCCTTTGGCAAGCGTCAGCATGGCTTCCTCACCAATGAGGCCACCGTCATCGGTGTGGAGACTCGTACCTCCAGTCCTGTGCGCATCGTTCGCGATCGTGAGACCCTCCAGCATATACGCGTGCAAGGCCTTTTCCCCTGTGGTGAAGGAGCTGGATATGCGGGTGGCATCGTGAGTGCCGGAGTCGACGGTGAGCGGTGCGCTGAGATGGCAGCACAGTTTGCCTCTGCTCTCCCCAAGTCATAGAATCTCAGTTTTACTAACCCTCCATAATATGAAAATGATGAAAGCATTTGCATTATCACTTCTCCTCGCTCTTCCACTGATGGGCTTTGCGCAAGTCGTGAAAGAGAAAACTGTGGAAGTAAACAATCCCACAAGCCAGCTTCGCACCGACATTCCGGTAGTGGTGGAAGGCATGAATCCTAGAGCCAACTATGTGGTCACTGCCCATGTCGTTAGCAAGGGTCGCCCCGAACACCTGCAAGACATCCCTTCTCAGTGTGTCGATGGTCAGTTGGTCTTCTTGGCTGAAGTTCCCGCCAAGTCGTCGCGCACCTATACCGTGCGTGCCTTGCAAGGCGGTCAGGCCGTGTCCACTTCCGAGCGCGTCCATGCTCATATGAAACTGTGGGACCGCAAGTTTATGTATCCCCGCATCAATAGCATTGAGTTTCAAGGAGATGTCACTCCCCGCTATATGTACGATGCCATCTATGGCCATGGTGCCATGTGGGAGAGCGAATATGTGGGTTTCCGCGTTTATATGGACAATCGCCAGAGCATCGACCTCTATGGCAAGAAGCATGCCCAGATGGAGCTCGATACAGTCAATTTCTACTCCAATCGTGACTTCCTCAAGGCGGGCTATGGTGAGGATATCCTCTGGGCTGGTCAGAGTGTGGGGGCTGGTAGCTTCCGCGGTCTGCGCGGGGGGCAGCCGGTTTATGTTGACACGGTGAAGGCCCGTGGGCAGCGTGTGGTGGAGGAAGGTCCGCTGCGCACCGTCGTGGAGATGTGGGACAAGGACTGGCAGATCAATGGCAAAACTGTGCAGATGACGCAACGCTACACTATGTATGGCGGTCATCGTGACGTACAGATCGACATCTTCCTCGAGGGAGTGTCCGATAAGGATGTCTTTGCCACGGGTGTGCAGAAGCTTGAGACGGACAATGAAGGCTTTGTGGAGAAGGCCGGACTGGTAGGTTCCTGGGGTCGCAATGTACCCGATAAGAATGCTGCTGACCTCGTTGAAGGTCTCGGCATGGGAGTATATGTTGAACCCCAGTATGTCACCAAGGTGATAGAAGACGAACTCAACTACCTCATCCATGTACATCCCGTCAATGGTCACATACGCTACTATCTCACCGTGGCTGCCGATATGCAGCTCGAGGGAGGATACCACAGCAGCAAGGCTTGGTTTGACTATCTCAAGAACTGGCGTCAGGAACTTCAGCAGCCCTGCGCAGTCAAGGTGAAGTGATGTGAGTACAACGAATTATTCGATTTAGGCTTATTGTGAAGAACGCCCAAAATGCCTAAAAACTGCATTCTAGCTTTGTTTTTGTAATTGCAAGCGTCAAAAAACTTACGATTTGGTGCTGATTGTGCAGAAAAAGTTGTATCTTTGCGACTCAAATGCGCGCGTATATATATGTGTATATAAATTATGACGTGCTAAAAATGAATTCAAATGAAAGTATTGAAGTTTGGCGGAACATCCGTAGGTTCCGTACAGAGTATTCTCAACGTTAAGAAGATTGTCGAGGCTCAGCAGGAGCCTGTCATTGTAGTAGTGTCGGCCTTGGGTGGCATTACCGATAAACTCATCAAGACCAGCCAGATGGCTGTGCAGGGTGATGCCCAGTATCAGAAGTCATTCTATGAGATCGCAGAGCGACACGACGAGATGATCAATGCCATCATCCCCGCCGGCAAGGATCGCGATACGCTGCTCGCTGTCGTACACTCCCTTTTGGAGGAACTACGCAGCATCTATCAGGGTGTCTATCTCATTCGCGACCTATCTCCCAAGACCTCGGCTGCCATCGTATCTTATGGGGAGCGCATCAGCAGTCGCATTGTGGCTACCTTGGTGAAGGATGCCGAGTGGTTTGACAGTCTCGAGCTCATCAAGACCGAGGTGAAGGGAGGACGCAACCTGCTGGCCTCAGAGACCACGGAAAAGCTTGTGCGTGAGGCTTGGACCAAGGTACCCCACGTGAGTCTGTTGGGTGGCTTCATCAGCCGCGATGTGGAGAGTGGGGAAATCACCAATCTCGGTCGTGGCGGTAGCGACTACACGGCCAGCATCATCGCAGCTGCACTCGATGCTGATGTGCTGGAGATATGGACCGATGTGGATGGCTTCATGACGGCCGATCCCCGTGTCATCAGCACTGCCTATGTCATCAACGAACTGACCTATGTGGAGGCCATGGAGCTCTGCAACTTCGGTGCGAAGGTGGTCTATCCCCCTACCATCTATCCCGTCTGTGTGAAGAATATCCCCATTCTCATCAAGAATACTTTCAACCCTGAGGCACCAGGCTCCATCATCAAGGAGAGAGTCACTCACGACAGCCGCAGCATCAAGGGTATCTCCAGCATCAAGGGTACCACGCTTATCACCGTGAGTGGTCTGAGTATGGTTGGCGTCATCGGTGTAAACCGCCGCATCTTCTCTTGCTTAGCCGACAATGGTATCAGCGTCTTCATGGTGAGTCAGGCTAGTTCGGAAAACAGCACCAGTATCGGTGTGCGCGACGAGGATGCCAACGAGGCTTGTGAGGTGCTTAACCAGGAGTTCCAGAAGGAGATAGAGCAGGGCAGTATGTACCCCATGAAGGCAGAGAGTGGCCTGGCTACCGTAGCCGTGGTGGGAGAGAATATGAAGCATACCCCCGGTATCGCCGGTAAGCTCTTCGGCACGCTCGGCCGCAATGGTATCAGCGTCATCGCCTGTGCTCAGGGCGCCAGCGAGACCAACATCTCCTTCGTAGTCGACGGACAGTACCTGCGCAAGTCGCTCAATGTCATCCACGACAGCTTTTTTCTGAGCGAATACCAGGTGCTCAATCTCTTCATCTGTGGTGTGGGCACCGTGGGTGGCAGTCTCATCGAGCAGATCGCCTCTCAGCAGGAGAAACTTATGCGTGAGTTGCGCCTGAAGCTCAATGTGGTGGGCATCGCCAGCGGACACAATGCCATGTTTGACCGCAGTGGTCTCGACCTTACTGACTTCCGTGCCCGCCTCAAGGCTTCCGAGCCCAGCAATCTGGAACGTCTTCGCGATGAGATCATCTCGATGAACATCTTCAACAGTGTCTTCGTGGACTGTACCGCGAGTGCCGATGTGGCAGGACTTTACAAGGATTTCCTCTATCACAATATCAACGTCGTTGCAGCCAACAAGATCGCAGCCAGCAGCGACTATGAGAACTATCGTGAACTCAAGACCATAGCTCAGCAGCGTGGCGTGAAGTTCCTTTTTGAGACCAATGTGGGAGCCGGTCTCCCCATCATTCGTACCATCAACGACCTCCGCAATTCTGGTGACAAGATCCTCCGCATTGAGGCAGTGCTCAGCGGTACGCTCAACTATATCTTCAACAAGCTCAGTGCCGACATCCCTTTCAGCGAGACTGTCAAGATGGCAAAGGCTGAAGGATACAGCGAGCCCGATCCTCGCATTGACCTCAGTGGCAAGGATGTCATCCGCAAGCTCGTCATCCTCACCCGTGAGGCAGGCTATCAGATCAATCAGGAAGATGTGGAGCGCCACCTCTTCGTGCCCGAGGAGTTCTTCGAGGGCAGCGTGGAGGAGTTTTGGGAGAAGCTTCCCTCGCTCGACGCTGACTTTGAGGCTCGCCGCAAGGAGTTGGAAAAGGCCGGCAAGGTATGGCGCTTCGTAGCTACCTGCGACCAGGGCAAGGCCACTGTGAGCCTTCAGGAGGTGGAGCACGACCACAGCTTCTATGTCCTCGAGGGTAGCAACAACATCGTGCTCCTCACCACCGAGCGCTACAATGAGTACCCCATGCTCATCCAGGGCTATGGTGCCGGTGCCAGCGTAACCGCTGCCGGTGTCTTCGCCGATATCATGAGTTTGGCTTAGAAGCCCCACCGTAAATAAATATTAAGGTAAAAAGATGAAACATTTGATATTACTTGGCGACGGCATGGCCGACTGGCCCTCGGAGGTTCTCGGTGGCAAGACGTTGCTGCAGTATGCTGATACGCCCCACTTTGATAAGTTGGCGCGCGAGGGTCGCAATGGTCTGCTGAAGACTGTGGCTGATGGGTTCCACCCTGGCAGCGAGGTGGCCAACAGTAGCATCCTGGGTTATGACCAACATATCGTGTACGAAGGTCGTGGACCTCTGGAAGCTGCCAGCATCGGTGTAGAACTGGCCGACGACGACCTTGCCATGCGCTGCAATCTCGTTTCGCTCGACGGCGAAGTCATCAAAAATCACTCTTGTGGCCGACTCGAGACAGAGGAAGGCGATGTGCTCATCAAGTACCTTCAGGAGAAGCTCGGCAACGACCGCATCCACTTCTATACCGGTGTGCAGTATCGCCATCTGCTGGTCATCAAGGGAGGCAACAAGCATGTACATTGCACGCCTCCCCACGACATACCCCTGCAGCCTTGGGCCAAGAACCTGCCAACGGCAGAGACGCCCGAGGCAAAGGATACTGCCAACCTCTTCCGTCAGCTCATGCGCAATAGTTATGAGTTGCTCCGAAAGCATCCTCTCAACCTCCAGCGTGTGAAGGAAGGCAAGGACCCTGCCAACTGCATCTGGCCTTGGGGTGGTGGCTATCGTCCTCGGATGACACCTCTCACGGAGACCTTCCCCCAGATCAGAAAGGGTGCTGTCATCACCGCAGTCGACCTCATCCGCGGTATCGGTCGCTATGCTGGACTTCGCGTCATCGATGTACCCGGTGCCACCGGACTCTGGGATACCAACTTCCGTGGTAAGGCTCAGGCAGCCCTCGACGCCCTACGTACCGACGACTTCGTTTACATCCATGTAGAGGCTGCCGATGAGGCTGGTCACGACGGTGAACTGCACATGAAGCTAGGATGTATCGAGCACCTTGACCATCTGCTCCTTGCTCCCATCATGGAGGAGGTGGCCAAGTGGGATGAACCTGTCTCTATTGCCCTGTTGCCCGACCATCCCACGCCCGTCAAGCTGCGCACCCACACTGCCGATCCTATCCCCTTCACCATCTGGTATCCCGGTATTGAGCCCGATTCGGCGCAGACCTTCGACGAGGTCGCTGCCAAGGATGGCGCATACGGCCTGATGGAAGGTGACGAATTTATCAAGGAATTTATGAAAAACTGAAAAGCATGAAATACTACAGCACAAATGGACAAGCACCTTTGGCTACGCTTGAGAAGGCGGTAGTAAAGGGTTTGGCAGAGGATAAGGGTCTTTATATGCCAGAGCGTATCAATCCCCTCCCTCAAGAGTTTTTTGACCACATCCAGGACATGACATTCCAGGAGATTGCCTTCGAAGTTGCCAAGGGCTTCTTTGGTGAGGACATCCCTGCCGACGACCTCAAGCAGATCGTCTACGATACATTGAGTTTCGACGTTCCTGCAGTCAAGGTTGCTCCCGCCACCGACGGTCGCGGGGCGATCTATAGCCTCGAGCTCTTCCATGGTCCCACTCTGGCTTTCAAGGATGTGGGTGCACGCTTCATGGCACGTCTGCTGGGCTATTTCAACAAGAAGCAGGCCGACAACCGTCTGGTCAATGTGCTTGTTGCCACCAGTGGTGACACGGGCTCGGCCGTAGCCAATGGCTTCCTCGGTGTGGAGGGTGTACATGTCTATGTGCTCTATCCCAAGGGCAAGGTGAGTCCCATCCAGGAGTGCCAGTTTACCACGCTGGGTCAGAACATCACCGCCATCGAGGTTGATGGTGTCTTCGACGACTGTCAGGCATTGGTGAAGAATGCCTTCATGGATGCCGATCTCAATGCCCACATGAAGCTTACCTCGGCCAACAGTATCAATGTGGCCCGCTTCCTGCCCCAGAGTTTCTACTACTTCTATGCCTATGCACAACTCAAGAAGCAGGGTCTGGCCGACAATCTGGTGGTATGCGTGCCTTCAGGCAACTTCGGCAATATCTGTTCGGCGCTCTTCGGTGCGCGCATGGGTCTTCCCATCAAGCGTTTCATCGCAGCCAACAATGCCAACGACATCTTCTACAACTATCTCCTGACGGGTAAGTACGAGCCCAAGGCCAGCGTGCAGACTATCGCCAATGCCATGGATGTCGGAGATCCCAGCAACTTCGCCCGCATCTACGAGCTCTACAGCAAGGACCATGCGGCCATCTGCCACGACATCAGCGGTTGTACCTTCAGCGACGAGCAGATAGCCGACACCATGCGCCAGTGCCTCAAGGAAACCGGTTACCAGCTCGATCCTCACGGAGCCTGTGGCTATCGTGCCCTTGTCGAGGGCCTCAAGGAGAGTGAGACCGGCGTATTCCTCGAGACCGCTCATCCTGCCAAGTTCAAGGGCGTGGTCGACAGTATCATCCAAGGCGACATCGACATCCCTGTCAAGCTCGCTGCCTTCATGAAGGGCGAGAAACAGAGTGTCGCTATGACCAAGGATTTTGCTGATTTCAAGAACTACTTGATGAACGAGTAACGAGCTTCGTTGCAAACGTAGACAAAATATTGAAGTATATTCGCTTAACAGTTGACCGCTGGACGAATGACCGTATCTATGGCCATTCGCCCAGCGGTGATGCTTTGGAGGTTTCCCTCCGGGCTGACTTTGCGTATCTTCCCGCCTTGCTCAAGGAAGGTTGCCAGCTCAATGTGGTGGACGATGGCCAACTCATCATCTACGAGCCCGATGCCTTGATGGACATCTCCTCCATCGCCCAATGCATCGAGAACTATGGCTCCTTGCCCTACAACTATTTCCTCTCGCAGATACGTCCCTCCGTCAACTCTTCCGCCATCCTCATGGGTAACTTCGCCGGACAGCTACTCGATGAGCAGGTGCATTTCGATGATGTGCCCTACAGCGAGAGCATACGACAATTCTTCCGACACAATGCCATCCAGCTAGCCACTTGCCCCGACCTTGACCTCGGTTTCCATACCCAAGCCAAGGCACAGGCAGAGCACATCCGCAAGGTCATTCGTGAGGTCATGCCCCAGCGCGTCAAGGGCTTCCAGCGCGACCTCGTCTTGCTCGAGCCTTCGTTCTTCTGCGAGATGCTCGGCTTTCAGGGTCGTATGGACCTCCTGCAATTGGACTACAGGGTACTCATCGAACAGAAGGCCGGCAAGGGGGCCTGGCCCGATGGTCCCGACCCGCAGACACCCCGCCAGCAGCCCAAGCACTATGTGCAGATGCTCCTCTACATGGCCATCTTGCACTACGGCTTCGGTATCCCCACGGAGCACATCCAGTGCTTCCTCCTCTATTCGCGCTATGGCAATCCCCTTCTGCCATTGGGTGAGGCTCGTCATCTCCTGCTCGATGCCATCCGCGTACGCAATCAAGTGGTCTGGTGCGAGCAATGGTATGCTGCAGGTCACACTACCGTCTTGGAGCAACTCACTCCCGAGTATCTCAACCAAGCCCATCTCACCGACCCCATTTGGGACAACAAGGCCAAGGAGCTCCGCCAGCTCCTCCGTCCCCTCCACGATGCATCACCCGTGGAGCGCACCTATTACCATCGCCTCATGGCCTTCCTCCACACCGAGCAGTGGATATCCAAGGTTGGCTCGTCCTACAATCCTGAGGTGGGCAATGCCACAAAGTGGAAGCTTACCATCGAGGAGAAACTTCAGGCCGGTTGCATCTATCATGGCCTTCGCCTCGTACAGCCTGCCGATGACCATCAGGGACCCGTGGAACGGCTCGTACTCCATTTCCCCGAGGGGTGGGAGAGCGACACTACCAACTTCCGTCTTGGCGACCCCGTCATAGTTTATCCCTACGATCGTGGAGAGGAGCCCGATGCCCGTCGCATTATGGTGCAGCGAGGCTATCTGCAGCAGGTCGATGCTCAGGGCGTGCTGGTGCGATTGCGAGCCCCGCAGACCGATGCCCGAGTGTTCCGTCACACCCGTGCCGATGCCCTCTGGGCCGTAGAACACGACGGCATAGACAACTACGGCTCCCTCTACCGTGGTCTTCACAGCTTCCTCTCCGCCCCCCAGTCCCGCAAGGACCTCCTTCTGGCCCAACGCCATCCCGAGGTTGATGAGAGCCAGACGCTTTGTGGAGACTATGGTGCCTTCAACGAGCTCGCCCTACGTGCCAAGCAGGCCCGTGAGATGTTTCTCGTCATTGGTCCTCCTGGCACCGGCAAGACCAGTTTTGGCTTGCTCAACATCCTCAAGGAGCAACTCCTCTGCAATCCCGAATCCAAGGTGCTCCTTATGTCCTATACCAACAGGGCCGTCGATGAGATATGCTCTAAGCTTGTAGAGGAAGACATTGACTTCCTCCGTGTGGGCAGCGAAGCCTCCTCCGTGCCTGAGTACCATCCCTATCTCTTGGAAAACCGTGTGCAGGACTGCGCCACGGTACAGGATGTCACCGCGCTCATACGTGGCATGCGTGTCTTTGTGGCCACCACCACGTCTATGAATGGCATGACGCCCCTCTTCCGCCTCGTGCAGTTCAGCCTTGCCATTGTCGACGAAGCCTCGCAGATTCTCGAGCCTCACATCGTGCCCCTCCTGGCAGCCACCTCCGGCACTCGTCA
>JAZLII010000166.1:0-7221 GCA_045617275.1 Bacteroidaceae bacterium | reverse complement strand
GCTGCAAGCCGTCCATCTCGCTGGCCAGCAAGCTCTCGCGAGCTTTCTGCTCCCTGCGCTGTCGCTCGAGCGTCTGCAAGCGCTGGAAGCGACCCTGCACATTCTCAAACGTCTCAAAGCGATCCAGCTCCTTCTTGTCGCTCAGGTGGCTGGCCGCAAGCTTGTTGACCTCAAAGAGATGAGCACGCTGGAGTTCCATCTCGCCGGAAAGTTCCTTGTAGCGCCTCATGCGGTCTTTCTGCTCCCGCGTACGCTGAAGGTTCTCCTCGATGTTGGCCAGCTTGGTCTCATTGAGTCGGAGAGCATCCTGTACGCGCTGCAGGTGAGGCGTGGTGAGCAGATGCTCTGTCACTCTCAGTTTTTTCGCCTCCTCCTTGATCATCCGCTCCATCTCCACATGACTCATGGGAGCCTCTGCGATGACCTCTTTGCCCTGAGCATCACCCTTTTCAGCCTGCACTTCTGCAGCCGAAGTAGCCTCTTCGAGGGCCGTTTGCTGGGCTTTTTTATCGTTTTTTCTAAATAAATGCATCATTTTCGTAAAATTGTGGCGCAAAGGTACGCAAAAATGCGCTCTGAACCAAAAAATATGACTATCTTTGCAAATACAAATTTTCCCCCTCCTCAGGCAATAGCCTTGAGAGACATTGTTTATTATAATAAGGTATAAGAAGTTTTACAATTCCGCGAGGGTGCCTTGCACAAACGACAAGGACAGTGCAAGGGACGATCGTGGTGCACAATTTTATCAAAAATGGCTCAGAAACCAAGCATACCCAAAGGTACACGTGACTTCTCCCCTCTGGAGATGGCCAAGCGCAACTACATCTTCGACACCATCCGCAGTGTCTATGCCCTCTATGGCTTCCAGCAGATAGAGACCCCTGCCATGGAAAACCTCTCTACGCTGATGGGCAAATATGGCGACGAGGGAGACAAGCTGCTCTTCAAGATACTCAACAGCGGTGACTTCATGCGCGACATCACCGACGAGCAGATACACCAGGACAGCAGCAACAAGCTCGCCACCCGTCTCTGTGAGAAAGGCCTTCGCTACGATCTCACTGTGCCCTTTGCCCGCTATGTGGTACAGCACAGAGAGGAGCTCACCATGCCCTTCCGTCGCTATCAGATACAGCCCGTATGGCGTGCAGACCGTCCGCAGAAGGGACGCTATCGCGAGTTCTATCAGTGCGATGCCGACGTGGTGGGCAGCGACTCCCTGCTCAATGAGGTGGAACTCATGCAGATCGTCGACACCGTCTTCCAGCGCTTCGGTGTGCGCGTATGCATCAAGATAAACAACCGCAAGATACTCACCGGTATCGCCGAGCTCATCGGTGCGGCAGATAAGATCGTAGATATCACCGTGGCCATCGACAAGCTCGACAAGATAGGCCTGGACAACGTCAATGCCGAACTGCGTGAGGACGGTCTCAGCGACGAGCAGATAGAGAAGCTCCAGCCCATCATCCAGCTCTCCGGTACCAACGCAGAGAAGCTCGAGGTGATGAGAGAAGCGCTCAAGGACAGCGAGACCGGACAGAAGGGCCTCGACGAGGTGGCCTTCGTGCTGTCCAAGCTGGGCGGCCTGAAGTCAGAACTCGAGCTCGACCTCACCCTGGCCCGCGGTCTCAACTACTACACAGGATGCATCTTCGAGGTGAAGGCCCTGGATGTACAGATAGGCAGCATCACCGGTGGTGGACGCTACGACAACCTCACCGGCATCTTCGGCATGCCCGGTCTGAGCGGTGTGGGCATCTCCTTCGGTGCCGACCGCATCTTCGACGTGCTCAACCAGCTCGAGCTCTATCCCGAGAGCGTGGTCAGCGCCACCCGTCTGCTCTTCGTCAACTTCGGAGAGGCAGAGGCCAACTACAGCCTGCCTGTCCTCGCCCAGCTCCGTGCCGCCGGTGTGCCCTGCGAGATCTACCCCGACAGCGTGAAGATGAAGAAGCAGATGCAGTATGCCAACCAGAAAGCCATCCCCTTCGTAGCCATCGTGGGCGAGACGGAGATGCAGGAAGGCAAGGTGACCCTCAAGGACATGACCTCCGGCGAGCAACGACTCCTCACCCCTGCCGAGCTCCTCGAAGCCATGGCTTAAGTGAGTCCGCATTGCAAAGTCCACGTAGCAGAATGCCCCTTATGCAAAAAGAAAATGGCCAAACGGTGATTTTTTTCGCCTAAAACTATTTCCTTGATAAAAAAATAAGTATATTTGCATTTGGAATGCGTTAAAACGTGTGCATCAGTTCGTCCCACAGGTACAGAACGGCCTTCCGGAACGTTTGCCGTGCCACGCAGGAAAGTATCAAAGACACTAATTTATATTTTATTATAAACCATTTTTAAAACCTGTTCAAGAAATGATTAATCAACCTACCGTGAAGCTTGGTATCGTAGGCGTTAGCCGCGACTGCTTCCCCATCACTCTGACCCAGGCCCGTGTAGCTGCCGTCATGGCAGAAGTTAAGAAGGCTGGTCTTCCCGAGGTGTATGATTGCCCCGTAACTATCGAAAACGACGTTGACACCTACAAGGCTCTCGACTGGGCTAAGGAGAATGGTATCAATGCAGTATGTATGTTCCTCGGTAACTTCGGTCCCGAAGGTCCTACCACTCTGTTCTGCCAGAAGTTTGGTGGTCCCTGCATGGTACTCGCTGCCAAGGAGGAAGGCAAGGCCAACCTCGCCAACGACCGTGGTGACGCACTCTGCGGTGTACTGAACTTCTCTTACAGTGTAGGTCTTCGCCGTCTGAAGGTATATATCCCCGAGTATCCCAACGTAAATCCCGAAGAGGCTGTCAAGGAGCTCGCTGACTTCCGCAACATCGCTCGCGTAGTCATCGGTGTAAAGAACCTGAAGGTGATCGGTTTCGGTCCCCGTCCTTGGGACTTCCTCGCTTGCAACGCCCCCATCCAGCCCATGTACGACCTGGGTATCGAGGTTCAGGAGAACTCAGAGCTCGACCTGAAGAAGGCATTTGACGAGACCGCTTGCAAGACTGCAGAGATCGAGGCTGTGGCTAAGGATATGGAGGCAGAGCTGGGTGCTTCACGCAACACCTATCCTGAGATCATCAAGAAGATGGCTCAGCTGGAGGTTACCCTCATGGACTGGTATGAGAACCAGAAGGGTGGCTCTAAGTATGCTGTATTTGCCAACAAGTGCTGGCCCGCATGGCAGCCCATCTTCGAGTTTGAGCCCTGCTACGTCAACTCACGTATGACCGGCCGTGGTATCCCCGTAGCTTGTGAGGTAGACCTCTATGGTGCTCTCTCTGAGTTCATGGCTGAGTGCGCTACCGAGAAGCCCGCTACTCTGCTCGATATCAACAACTCTGTTCCCGCTGTGGTCATCCCCGCTGGTGCAAGCCTCGCTGGTGCTGACCTGAAGGATCTCTACATGGGCTTCCACTGCGGTAACACCTGCTCACAGTGCATGAAGGACTGCAAGATCAAGTATCAGCTCATCCAGGCTCGTCTGATGAGTCCCGAGATCACCAAGGGTACTCTGGAAGGCCAGATCAAGCCCGGTAAGTCTACCATGTTCCGTCTGCAGTCTAACAGCGACTCTAAGCTCGTCAGCTACATCGCTCAGGGTGAGTTCCTCGATGTAGATCCTTGCTCATTCGGTGGTATCGGTATCCACGCTATCCCCGGCTTCGCACGCTTCTATCGCCACGTCCTCGTTGGCAAGCACTTCCCCCACCACGGTGCATACGCATTCGATCACTGCGGCAAGGTGCTCTTCGAGGCTCTCAAGATGCTCGGCGTAGAGGATATCAACACTCCTCTCCCCGCAGGTCAGCTCTATCCCGGCGAGAATCCCTTTGCTATCTAATCAGATCGCATGATTATATGAAAACAGGGTGTGTCGAAAATTCGGCACACCCTGTTTTCGTTGAACGATGAGCGTTGAACGTCGAGCGATGAACGTTGAACGAGGGCTTGCTACCAGGCGTAGTCCATCTTGATGACCAGTACGCGCAACTTCTGACTTGCATCGGAAGTCTTGACCTTAGCTACGTGCCAGTCGTCGGGGAACATGATGTTGAAAGTGCCCTCGATGGACTCGAAACGCTCCAAGCGAGACGCATCGAACTTATACTCGAGACGGTCGGTCTTGTAGGGGGCGAGGGGCGTGGAAGTGTCGTGATCGAGACGGGCAAAACCCTCTTTGCCACGCACCACATACATGAAGTCTATCTTCTCACGGTGACTCTCGCTGCCCTTGCCAGCACGCAAGTCATCCTCGCTACACCAGTTCTCGCTATCCTCCACGCTCACTGTGAGTGATGTGCCTGGGATGGGCGTTTTCCCACCAGGGATGGCCAAGAGGTCGGTCTCCTGTAGCCAACGGAAGAGAGCCTGCCACTGAGCAGGGTTGCGATGGTACTGGATGTAGAAGTCGGTGATGTTGACCGTAGGGGCTGGTACGGCCTTGGTGAAACCATTTTTCCAATCCCCCTTCTTGAGCCATTTCTGGGCCAGCTGATCGAGGGCTTTGGGATAGGTGTTGGTATAGGTCTGAGCCTGAGCCATGGAGATGCTCATGGAGCAGGCGAGGACGGCAAGCAGTTTTCTCATGTGGGTAGTCTTTTTAGTAAGTGATCAAAATTATTTAAAATAGATGTGCTTGAAACATACTATAAATCATTTTGACCACTTATTTATGAATCCTTTTACTTGCAGCAGATCACTTCTTGAGGGCTGAAACCACCTGGTCGGCAATAGCCTTCATGCCAGCCACAGAGGGGTGTCCGGCCTGCTTGTCGATGTCGTGGAGCTTCAGTACGGGGATGTCGTAGTGGCTGCAGATGATGTCGATGCTCTCGTTGATGACGGGCTTGAGGTCGTTGTTGAGGATGAAGAGCACGCGAGCCTTGGGATAGTGGGTGCGCAGACCCCAGCAGAGCTTGGCCATGGCGGGACGGAAGCTGTAGAGCTCCTTGTCGGTCCACTCTCCGTACTTGAACTCACCGATGGGTGCGCCACACCAGCTGTCGTTGGTGGCGGCACAGACGAGGATGACGTCGGGCTCTCCCAGATTGCTCATACGAGTGATAAAGGCGCGCTCAGTGTAGTCGGCCTTGTTGTAGCCTGTGCGGCAAACCGTACTGCCAGAGTATGAGTTGACGCGCTCCACCTTCCATGCCATACGGCTGGCTACCTGGTGCCACCAAGTCTGCTCCACCTGCTTGACATCGTTGTCGTTGCGTCCCTTAGCAAAGTACCAGGTCTCGTTGGTGGAGGGATAGTTGTAACCTTCGAAGGTGGAATAGCTGTCGCCAAAGATGGTGACACGCAAACTGTCGCGCTTGGCTGCAGACACCGTGAGTGTGAGCAGAAGCAGCAAGATGATGGATGATAGTTTTTTCATGGGGATGTATTGTTGTGAAGTAAGCCTTTTGCGTGTGCAAAAAGGAGTGTTTGCAAGGTGCTGCTGGTGACGGGGGCAGGCCCAAAGGGCTGCCGTGGTCACCTAATACTTATTAGAGCTGGCTATCGGGAATAGCGAAGGTGTTGCCCTGACGGACGTCGCCCGTGGTGATGCCTCGCTTGAGCCAACGGCTACGCTGGGCAGAGGTGCCATGATTGAATGTCTCAGGTACGGCATAGCCGCGTGCCTTCTTCTGCAGATAGTCATCGCCAATCTTCTGGGCACAGTTGATGGCCTCGTCGACATCACCCTCCTCAAGACTGCCGAAGAGCGCATTGTCGTGGTGAGCCCACACACCGGCGTAGAAGTCGGCCTGCAGTTCGAGCTTGATGCTGATCTTGTTGGCGTCTTTCTCGTTCATTCGCGACATCTGATTGTGTGCCTCGCTGAGGTCGCCGAGCAAGTACTGCACGTGGTGACCCACTTCGTGTGCTATGACGTAGGCATAGGCGAAGTCACCGTCGGCGCCAAGGGTCTTTCGCATGTCCATGAAGAAGGAAAGGTCGAGGTAGACACACTGGTCGGCAGAACAATAGAAAGGACCCATGCTGGCCGATCCCATGCCGCAACCACTCTGCGTAGAACCCGTGTAGAGTACCAGATTGGGGCATTCGTAAGTACGTCCCATCTTCTTGAACTCTTGGGTCCAAACGTCCTCCGTACCGGCAAGGATCTGCTTGGCAAACTTTGCCAGTTCCTGCTCTTCCGGGCTAAACTCCGTACCTTGCGCAGGCTGCTCGGTGATGCCTCCTGCGGCCTGTTGTGCCACGACGTTGACCACGTCGCCCAGGTTGCCGCCCTGCATGAGGGTCATGAGTACAGCGATGATGATACCACCAATGCCCAGTCCGGCCAGGCCTGTTACTTTTCCGCCTCTGCCACGTCTGTCATCGACGTGCTGGCTCTCTCTTCTTCCGTCAAGTTTCATACTATGTGTGTGGTTATGATTGATGTTTGTTCCTTTGGAGAAAGTGTCTCCTTAGAGTGGATGACACCCCGTGAGACAAAGTTAAGAAATAAAGTTGAATGACGCGCATTGCGCGGGCGTATTATTGCGTGTGCGAGAAAAAAAGTGGGGAAAAGCATTGCGGAATGGAGAAAAAGTTGTAACTTTGCAAGCCGAAAAGAAGTCCGTATTGGCTCTTTGAGTCTTTTCTTTTGCTGCAAGTGCTTGAAAATGAGCAAGAATGTAGTGTATGATGAGGCGGGATGAGAGTCATAGGCGCAAGTGTTAATAGTGCGGGTTTTGCAGAGCGTTGCGGCCCCATGGTTAGTGAATCTCTGTCGTCAGGGCACTTTTTGGAAAAAATTATTATTAATATTAACAACTAAAAACTGAATTGTAGAAATGGAAACTCTTAGCTACAAGACAATTTCTATCAACCGCGCCCAGGCTCAGAAGGAGTGGGTGATCGTTGATGCTACCGATCAGGTGCTCGGTCGTCTGGCCAGCAAGGTGGCAAAGCTGCTCCGCGGCAAGTACAAGCCCACTTTCACTCCCAATGCTGATTGTGGTGACAATGTGATCATCGTAAACGCTGACAAGATCAAGATCACCGGTAACAAGTTGACCGACAAGATCTATCTGACCTACACCGGTTATCCTGGTGGCCAGAAGCAGCAGACTGCAGCTCAGATCCTGGCTAAGCCCAATGGTTCTGAGAAGTTGGTTCGCAAGGCCGTTAAGGGCATGCTTCCCAAGAATAAGTTGGCTGATCGTCTGCTTTGCAACCTCTATATCTATGGTGGTGCCGAGCACAAGCAGCAGGCT
>JAZLII010000165.1:0-5736 GCA_045617275.1 Bacteroidaceae bacterium | reverse complement strand
GGCCTGTCCGATGGCACTGAGGAAGGTGCTGGGAGTGACCTTGGAGAAGTCGGGCTTGAGGAGGAACTTGAGTCCCTCTGCCGATCCGGGCAAGGAGAAGGAGCACACCACGAGCACCACGATGATGAGGAGCAACAGGGGCATCATGACCTTGCTGAAACGCTCTATGCCCTGCTGCACGCCTCTGACGATGACGGCATGCACCATGGCCATGACGATGACGGCAAAGACAAGGGGCAACCAGGGATTGCTGACGAAGTCGGAGAAGAAGAGGGTGAAGTCCTGCGACCCATCGCTGAGCATGCCTGCCAGGGAGGCATAGGCATAGTAGAGCGTCCAGCCGGAGATGACGCTATAGTAGCACATGATGATGAAGGCCACCAGGACGCCCAACCCTCCCTGTACACGCCACCACTTGCCGGGGGCGAGTATCTGATAGGCCGTAGCCGTATTGGCATGGGTGTGACGTCCGATGACGAACTCACTGATCATGATGGGCATGCCGATGAAGAGTACACACACGAGGTAAAGGAGGATGAATGCAGCACCGCCGTTGTTGCCCACCTCTGTGGGGAAACGCCAGATGTTGCCCAGTCCTACAGCGCTGCCGGCCGATGCCAGGATGACGCCTATCTTACTGCCAAAAGTTCCGCGAGACATTTAACGAATTGAAAATTGAGAATTGAAAATTGAAAGTTGAGAATTGAGAATTGAAAATTGAACCGATCGAGCAGCGAAGGCAGAGTGGTGCTTGCACCTGCTATGCTGAGTCGTGAGAGAGGAAGACCAAAGGTCAAGGCCGCGAGGCGACGTTGAGAATATTCATCCGTGTTCAGACAAACAGTTCGTAGATGAAGACTATGGAGATGAGCACGGGGGCTACGATGCGGATGAGGAAGAGCAGCATGGAGAACAGCCAGGGCGAGACACCCTTGACTGCCAGTTCCTCACGCACTGCGCTACGCTCCATGGCCCATCCCACGAAGAGACAGATGAAGATGCCTCCCAGGGGCATGAAGAACTTGGCCGTGACGAAGTCGAAGAGGTCGAAGAAGCCCATGCCGAACACGGTGACGTCGGCCCAGGGACCGAAGCTCAGGGAGCAACAGGTGCCGAGGACGCAGCAGATGAGAGTGACCACCCGTGCGGCACGTGGACGGGAGAGATGGAACTGCTCGCGCAGGAAAGCCGTGGTGATCTCGTGCATGGAGATGCTACTGGTAAGGGCTGCCAGGAGCAGGAGCACGTAGAAGAGCAGGCTGAAGAGATGGCCCACCAGAGGCATGGACGAGAAGGCATGCTGGAAGACATAGGGCAGGGTGACGAAGACCAGACCGGGACCGGCATCGGGCCTCATGCCTGCTGAGAAGACGGTGGGGAAGATGATGAATCCTGCCAGGATGGCCACCATGGTGTCGATGGCGCAGACGTTGAGCGCCGAGCTGACCAGACGGGTGTCCTGCTTGAAGTAGGAACTATAGGTGATGAGACAGCCCAGTCCGACACTCAGGGAGAAGAATGCCTGCCCCATGGCACTGAAGACCACGGGAGCGGTGACCTTGGAGAAGTCGGGCTTGAGGAGGAAATGCAGTCCCTCGCTCGCTCCGGGCATGGTGACGGAGAGCACCACGAGGAGCAGGATGATGAAGAGTAGCATGGGCATCATGATCTTGCTGAAACGCTCGATGCCACTCTCGATGCCACGCGACACGATGACGTGGGTGAGCAGGAGGAAGACGAGGAGGAAGATGACAGGCTGGTAGGGATGGCTGACAAACTGCCCGAAGACGGCACTGAAGTCCTGTTCGCCGGCCAGTTCTCCCGTGAAGGCCATGCGCGAATAGTCGATGGTCCAGCCCGCCACTACGCTGTAGAAGGAGAGCACGAGGATGCCCGTGAGCACACCCATGACGCCCACCAGCGCCCAGGGCGTGTGAGGAGCCAGCTTCTGATAGGCCTGCACCGTGTTGGCCTTGGAGCGGCGCCCTATGACGAACTCGCTGATCATGACGGGCATGGCCAGAAACAATACGAAGAAGAGATAGATGAGGATGAAGGCTGCACCTCCATTCTTACCCACCTCCGTGGGGAAACGCCAAATGTTGCCCAAGCCTACGGCACTGCCTGCCGAAGCAAGCACAACGCCCAGTTTGCTACCGAAATGACCTCTTTCGTCTGCCATAATGTCGTAAGTAATCAAAATTATTTATCGTATGTTTCAGCAAGTGACTTCTCAAAATAATTTTGATCACTTACATAAAATACGTATTTTTGAATACAAAATTACAACTTTTATCGTACTTTTGCAACAAAAACGAAAGATAAACGCCCTATGAAATTGAAAACTGTAAAAAACTACCCCTTGAGCCTACTCTGTTCGCTGGGTGTCGTGGTGATGTCGCTGGCCCCCATCGGAGCACCGGAAATAGCCCAAGACGTACCCCTTTTTGACAAATGGGCCCACTTCGTGATGTACGGCACCCTGACGCTGGTGGTGTGGTGGGAGCTCCATCGCAAGCCGCATCTGCCCGTGAGCCTCGGCCGGCTCCTGACCTTCGGAGTGGCATACCCCGTCCTGCTGGGCATACTGATGGAACTGGGCCAAGCCTTTCTCACCACCTACCGAAGCGGAGATGCCTGGGACGCCGTGGCCAACAGCATCGGCGTGGGACTGGGCTGCCTCGTAGGGGCCGCGCTGCGACGCTGCGGCGTTGAGAGTTGAACGTTGAGCGAAGAACGCTACTATTATTAAGTGAAAAGTGACTCCATTTTGTCCGTTGACAAAAGGTCGCAGATGTGCGAAAGGAGTGAAAGGAAAAACCCTTGCAAGTCTTGACACTTACAAGGGTCTTTTGCAATGCTTAGTACCCAGAGCCGGGATCGAACCGGCACGCCTTGCGGCATTGGTGTTTGAGACCAACGCGTCTACCAATTCCGCCATCTGGGCATGACGTCTTAGCAGCATTGCGAGTGCAAAGGTAAGGGTTTTCTGTGAAACTGCCAAACTTTTTTGATATATTCTTGCCGAAATATTTTGCTGTTACGATGAAAAGGTGTAAATTTGCCCACGATAGGTGTCAAGAAAGCACCTGGATGAGACGAAATGAAACATTAGTATTAACCTGATAAATCTAAAGTGTTATGAAAAAGTTTTTTATGGCCATCGCATTGGCATTTGTAAGTATCTGTGCCTCAGCACAGGGTTTTGGACAGTTCAATCCTGAAGACATGGCAAAGCGTCAGGCTACGATGCTGAAGGACAGCTGCGGTATCAACGACGAGCAGTACAAGAAGGTGCTGGAGCTCTACACCGCACAGAGCAAGGAGATGCAGAAGCAGATGCAGGAAGCTATGCAGAACGGTGGCGGCATGGGCGGCTTTGACAGAGAGGCCATGCAGAAGCGTCAGGACGAGTTCAACAAGAAGCTGAAGGCTGTGCTCACCGAGGAGCAGTTTAAGAAGTACACCATCATGCAGGAGAACCAGCGCAAGCGCATGATGCAGATGATGCAGAACGGTGGCGGCTTCGGCGGTCAGAGATAAGCTTACTTATAGATAAGCGTGATAAACCGGTCGGGCTGGAAGATCTCCTGGGCCGTCTGGTGAAGCATTTCGGGCGTGAGAGCTTGTATCTTATGGATGAGGCTCTCGCGCCCCTGCGTATTATTATAATGTAGGAAACGCTTGCCCATACCGATGGCCACGTTTTCGAAAGAGTCGTAGGAGATACCTATCTGTCCGATGATCTGCCTTTTGTAAGCCTCAAGGGCAGAGGTGGTGAGGGGAGCATCGGTGAGACGCTTGAGTTCCTTGCGAATGAGACGCAGGCAATGGTTGATGTCGCCCGGGTCGCAGCCGAAGTAGACACTCCAGAGCCCCGTGTCGGTATAGGTGATGAGCGAGCTCTCCACGGTGTAGACCAGTCCGTGACGCTCACGCAGGGCAAGGCTGAAGCGAGAGTTCATGCTCGGTCCGCCCAGGATGTTGTTGAGAACCTGGAGAGCCAGGTGGCGAGAATCGTTGAGGGCGACACCCCGAGTGCCGTACATCACGTGAGCCTGGTGAGTGTCCATGTGGCGGGTGATGGTCTGGCCGGCCAGCTCGAGGGGTGGGGGAGCGAGGCGAGTGAGCGCAGCGTCAGTCCCGATGTTAATTCTTAATTCATCATTCTTAATTCTCCCAATGGCCTTCTCTGCCTCGCGGATGATGCGCTTCATGGGCACATTGCCATAGACGAAAAGCACCATGCGCGAAGGACGGTAGAGACGGCGGGCAAACTGCTGTACGTCGGCCGTGCGAAACTCCCTCAGGCGCTCCGCCTGTCCGAGGATGTTGCGACCGAGAGGATGTCCCTGGAAGACGATGCTCTCAAACTCGTCGAAGATGAGTTCGCTGGGGGTGTCGTTGTAGCTCTCTATCTCGTCGATGACCACCTCCACCTCCTTGTCCATCTCATGCTGAGGGAAGACGCTGGAGAAGGTGATGTCGATGAGCAGGTCGATGGCACGCGGGAAATGCTCCTTGAGAAAAGTGCTGTAGAAGACCGTCTCCTCCTTGCCCGTATAAGCATTGAGATCACCTCCGACAGTCTCCATACGGTTGAGTATGTGCCAAGACTTGCGATGAGGAGTACCCTTGAAGGTGAGATGCTCCGTGAAGTGAGCCAGACCCGACTCGCTCGGCAGTTCGTCGCGCGTGCCGGCATCGACGGCGATGCCACAGTAGACCACATCGGTGGGGGAGGGAGAGGCTACGATGCGTAGCCCGCAGGGGAGAGTATGAGTTTCCAAAATATAATGCTTGTAATTGAAAAGGAGGCATAAAAGCCAGTGCGAAGGTAATCATTTTTAGGTATATTGCCAATGGAGAAGGGGCAAAATCAGCTTTTCTTATGGCGAAACGGAAAGAAATATGTAATTTTGCCGTCGAAAAGACAACGAATGACGTATGAAACTGAGCGAACTGCGTATAGGTGGCAAAGGCGTGATAACGAGCGTGGGCGGTGACGGAGCCCTTCGCCAGCACTTCCTGGACATGGGTGTGAGTCCCGGTGTGGAGGTGACGGTGGAGAAATACGCCCCTATGGGCGACCCCATACAGCTGCGCATACGAGGCTACGAACTCACCATGCGCAAGGCCGATGCCGGAGAGATAGAGGTGGACGAACTGATCTCCGACGGAAAGCCCCAGCAAGAGCACGTGCTGACCGACGACGAGGCCCGTGTGCTGGTGAATGCCGACCTGCTGCGCTATGCCGACGTGCCACACCCCCGATACGGAGAGGAAGGCGACCCCCGACACTCACATACCGGAGGCACACACCACCCGCAGCCCCAGAACCATGCCCACGAACTCCGTGCGGAAAGACATGGAGGCAAGACAGCCGAACTCACCTTCGCACTCGTGGGCAACCAGAACTGCGGCAAGACCACGCTCTTCAACCAGCTCACCGGAGCCAACCAGCACGTGGGCAACTTCCCCGGAGTGACCGTGGACCGCAAGGACGGACAGATAAGAGGACATGCACATACCCTGGTGACCGACCTTCCCGGTATCTACTCCCTGAGCCCCTACACGAGCGAGGAGGTGGTGTCGCGACAGTTCATCCTGGAGGAACATCCCTCGTGTATCATCAACATCGTGGATGCCACGAACATAGAGCGCAACCTCTACCTCACCATGCAACTCATGGAGCTCAACATACCCGTGGTGCTCGCCCTCAACATGATGGACGAG
>JAZLII010000164.1:0-8840 GCA_045617275.1 Bacteroidaceae bacterium | reverse complement strand
TTGCTTTCCTTTGACATCGTCACCCTATTCAGGTGGCTATAGTGGCGGGGTTCCACCTCTTCCCATTCCGAACAGAGAAGTTAAGCCCGCCCGCGCCGATGGTACTGCACACCCGTGGGAGAGTAGGTAGCCGCCGTCTTTAAGAAGAAAGCCTTCGAGAGAGATCTCGGAGGCTTTTCTTTTTTGTGCACGGGCGATACCTGCTCTCCCACGCAGTGGGGCTTTTGATAGAAAGGTTGCTTCTTTATTTTAGACTTTGCATTAGTTCTGCAATTGTCAGCGCATTGCCACCTAAGTCTCGTGCCTTTTGCAAGTCTTGCAGTGCCTGTTTTTTCTTTTTCATCTTTTGGAAGCACTCGCTCCTTGAGATGAGGTGCTCTGGATTATTGGGTTCCAGTTCTACGGCCTTGTTGTAATCTTTTATGGCCTGCTCATAGTTCTTGTTTTGCACATGTACTCCACCTCTTATATTGTAGTAGAGTGCCTGCGTGGGATTGAATCGGATCAATTGGTTGATCTGCTCCATGGCTTCACGAGGTCTTCCACTCTTATTGTTTACCAGTGCAAGGCCAAGAATGGCCTTCTCGTGTCTAGGGTTTTGCTTGATGATCTTTTCATAGTCGTTGCGTGCTTCCTTGTACATTCTCTTGTTGGATAGGATGTATGCACGGAAGAATAGCGCTTCTTCATTCTCAGGTTCTTTCTCAATGATGGAGGAATAGTCGAGCAAAGCCTTATCTTCGTTGTTGAGTGCAAGGTATACTGAGGCTCTGTTTTGCAGAATCTCTATGGAAGAAGGGTCGAGTACAAGTGCATTGTTGAAGCTGTTGATGGCTTCTTGCATACGTCCCGTACGCTCCTGTATCTGTCCTAAGATATTGTACAGTAGGCAGTTGCTCTTTTGGGTAGGCTCTTTCTGAATAGCTGCAACAAAAGATGACTCTGCTTGAAGCAGGCTGTCCTGCTTCAAGAGAGTCATTCCTTTTTCTACATATTCTTGGTAGCTTTGCGCTCTCAGTGTCGCTGTGCTACCTGCCAGTAAAAGTGCTGCAATATATTTATAATGCACTACTTACTTGTTTTTGATGTAATCTACTATCCACTGTCCTACTTCCTTGGTGCCGTACTTGCCTGCACCTTCTACCTGGATTTCGGGAGTACGTACGTTGTTGTCAAGGCTGGCATTGACAGCTTTGCGGATGAGTGCGCCTTCTTCTTTCAGGTTGAAATACTCATAGAGCATAGCTACAGAGAGGATCTGTGCCAGAGGATTGGCTATATTCAGACCCTTGCCCTGAGGCCATGAACCATGGATGGGCTCGAAGACGGGTGTGTGCTCACCAGTGGATGCACTGGGGAGAAGGCCCATTGAGCCGGTGATGCAAGAACCCTCATCGGTGAGTATGTCGCCAAAGGTATTCTCTGTCACCATGACATCGAAGAACTTAGGCTCCTGGATCATACGCATGGCAGCGTTGTCCACATACATGAAGTCGGTGGTGACATCGGGGTACTCACCCATGATCTCCTGGGCTACCTTTCTCCACAGACGGCTACTTGCCAATACGTTGGCCTTGTCGACTACGGTGAGATGCTTGCGACGCTGGCGAGCATACTGATAACCTACACGCAGGATGCGCTCCACCTCGGGGCGGGTGTAGTAGTTGGTATCGAGAGCCTCTTCCACTCCGTCTGCGTTGACCGTGGGCTCTTCCTTCTTGCCAAAGTACATACCGCCAGTAAGCTCGCGGATGCAGATGAAGTCAGCGCCTTTCACGAGTTCGTCCTTCAGGGGTGACTTGTGCACGAGGCAGTCAAATGTCTCCACAGGGCGAATGTTGGCAAACAGGCCCAACTTCTTACGCATGGCAAGCAGACCCTGCTCGGGGCGAACCTTGGCGCTGGGGTTGTTGTCAAATTTGGGATCACCCACGCTTGCAAAGAGTACGGCGTCGGCCTCCATACAAGTCTGGAAGGTGTCTTCGGGGAAGGGATCACCCACCTCGTCGATGGCGTGAGCGCCGCAAAGAGCTTCCTTGTAACTTACCTCATGTCCGAACTTCTCTGCAATGGCACTGCAAACGGCAACGCCCTGCTCCATAATCTCTGGTCCGATACCGTCACCGGCCAGAACTGCGATCTTCAGTTTCATCTTTATATGTGTAAATTTTATTGATTTTCGATTTGGGATCCATCTTCTCTTTGTGCCTCTTCAGCTTCTTGCGCCTCCATCTCTGCATACTGCTCTTCTACGATATTCAGCAGTTTGATGGTAGCCTTGATGGCAGCTTCCGTCTGGTCGGCATCCAAACCACGTGTGCGATAGTTTTTGCCTTGAAACTCCCATGAGATGGTGGTCTGCACGAGGGCGTCGGTTCGACCGCCAGGAGGGATGGTCACGACGTAGTTGGAAAGCCAGGGGAACTTTCGTCCAAGCTTGTCACGGTAGATGTGACGTACGGCACGTACGAAGGCATCGTACATACCGTCACCAGTGGCACTTTCCTCGTATTCCTGACCGTTTATCTGCAGTTTCACGCAAGCCTGTGGGTGCAGGCCGTAAGCGGTGGAAACCATGTAGGATAGCAGACAGATACGGTCGCTTGGCGTATCGTGGTGCAAGACATCGGCGATGATGTAGGGCAGGTCCTCGAGAGTGACGTGCTCCTTCTTGTCCCCCATCTCATTGATGCGCTTCGTCACACGGCGCATGTCGTTGTCGCTGATATGTATGCCGAGTAGCTTCAGGTTTTGCTCGATGTTGGCCTTACCCGACATCTTGCCCAAGGCATACTCTCGGCTACGTCCGAATCGCTCGGGTAGGAGAGGGTTGACGTATAGCTTGCCTTTCTTGTCACCGTCGGCATGTACGCCTGCTGTCTGTGTGAAGACGTTTTCACCCACGATGGGAGTGTTGCTGGCTGTGGCGATGCCCGAGTAGCTCTCCACGATGCGAGATATCTGGTTGATGGAGCGTTCTTCAATGCCCAGTTCTATGTCGTGAGCCATGTCGTTGAGCACGGCTACGACACTGGAGAGTGAAGCATTGCCGGCACGCTCTCCCAGTCCGTTGATGGTGGTGTGGATACCCTTCACGCCAGCTTCGGTAGCTGCCAGCACATTGGCTACGGCAAGGTCGTAGTCATTGTGGGCATGGAAGTCGAAGTGCAGGTGTGGATAGCGCTCCACCATCTTGGTGATGAGTTGCTTGGTCTGGCTGGGAGAAAGGATGCCCAGTGTGTCGGGCAGCATGATGCGGTCTATGAGGGGGGCTACCCTTTGTCCCTGACATGTGTCCTTTGCCTCTGACGTCTCCTCACGGCCTTCGGTATAGTCGCTCAGGCCGTCAAGCAGGTTGAATACGTATTCGGGGTTGTCCAATATACCGTTGGACCAGTCCTCCAGATAGATGTTCACGCGAAGTTCAGCTTCGTGAGCCATCCTTACATTGTCCTGGATGTCCCTCAGATGCTCTTCCGGTGTCTTCTGCAATTGACCCACGCAGTGCTTCTCCGAACCCTTTGTCAGGAGATTGATCACCTTGGCTCCGGCACGTTTTATCCAGTCTATGGAAGCACCGTTGTCGCAAAATCCGAGTACTTCGATGCAGTCTAGCTTACTGTTTTCCACAGCCCATTCGCAGACCGCCTTCACACATTCAAACTCACCTTTGCTCACACGGGCAGAGGCTATCTCGAGACGGTCCACCCTGACCTCTTCAAGAAGCTTACGGGCTATAGAGAGTTTCTCCGACGCGCTGAAGGCTACGCCGGAGGTCTGTTCACCATCCCTGAGGGTGGTGTCCATGATTTCTATGTGTCTCAATTTTGTTCCCAAGCTTCGATTTTGTCTTTGTTCTTCAGGAGGAAGTCTATGTCGTCGAGCGCATTCATCAGGCAGTATTTCTTATAGCCATTGATGTCGAAGTGCTCACTGTTGCCCGTGGAGAGATTGGTTACGGTCTGGTTGGGTACGTCTACCTTTACCTCCGCCTGTGGGTTTTGGGCGATGGTGGCGAAGAGCTCTTGCTGGAAGGCCTCGCTCACGATGACGGGCAGTACGAAGCAGTTCAGCAGGTTGTTGCGATGGATGTCGGCAAAACTGCTACTAATGACCACGCGTACGCCATATCCTGCGATGGCCCATGCTGCATGCTCACGGCTACTTCCGCTACCCCAGTTCTTGCCACCCACGATGATCTCGTGTACTCCCTGGCGAGGAGCCTCTGCAAATTCGGGTTGGTTCATCACGAAGTCTGCCACGGGCTTTCCGTCTGCGTCGTAGCGAAGGTCGTGCATGAAGGCCTCACCATAGAACTTAGGATCGCGTGTGGTGAATGCCAGATAGCGAGCGGGGATGATATTGTCTGTATTGTTGTTGTCAATGGCAATGGGGATGCACGTTGACTGTATGGTGTCGAATTTCTGCTTTGCCATAATCTTTAGATTTTACGAGGGTCGGTGATTACGCCAGTGATGGCGCTTGCTGCCACGGTGAGAGGAGAGGCCAGGACGGTGCGTGCACCGGGTCCCTGACGACCCACGAAGTTGCGGTTTGATGTAGAGATGCTCAGTTTGCCTGCAGGAACTTTGTCGGGGTTCATGGCCAGACAGGCCGAACATGAGGGGAGACGCAGTTCGAAACCAGCCTCTTCCAGTATCTTGTCGATGCCCTCGTCGATGATCTGCTGACGTACCAGCCAAGATCCGGGTACGAGCCATGCCACTACGCTGTCGGCCTTCTTCTTGCCTTTCACTACGGAAGCGAAGGCGCGGAAGTCCTCTATACGGCCATTGGTGCATGCACCCAAGAAACAATAGTCCACGGGAGTGCCCTCGAGTTTCTGTCCGGGCTCAAACTGCATATAGTCGAGCTGTGACTTCTGCTGTACCTGCTCGTCTTCGCTCATACCCTCGAGTGTGGGGATGCATTCGTCGATGGCGATGCCGGCACCGGGGTTGGTACCGAAGGTGATGCGAGGCTTGATGTCCTCTGCTCGGTAGGTCACCTCCTTGTCGAAGACGGCATCATCGTCGCTGCGAAGCTTCTTCCACTCCTCCACGGCCTTGTCCCATGCCTCACCCTTGGGTGCATATTCGCGTCCCTTCAGATATTCAAAGGTGATCTCGTCTGGAGCGATGATGCCGGCACGGCTACCCATCTCGATGGAGAGGTTGGAGAGGGTCAGACGTCCTTCCATGCTCATGTTGCGAATGGTGCTACCTGCATATTCCACGGCATATCCCGTAGCACCGCTGGTAGTCATCTGAGCCATGATGTATAGTGCCACATCCTTGGCGGTGGTACCCTGAGGCAGTTCACCCTCGATGTTGATACGCATCGTCTTGGGTTTGCTCTGGAGGATACACTGAGAAGCCAGTACCTGTGCCACTTCACTGGTGCCGATACCCATGGCGATGGCGCCTACAGCACCGTGCGTAGAGGTATGAGAGTCACCACATACGATGGTCATGCCGGGTAAGCTCAGAGCCTTCTCTGGACCTACGACGTGGATGATACCATTGTCCTTCGTACCCATGGCAAAGTGGGTGATGCCAAATTCCTCACAGTTCTTGGCCAGTGTCTCCACCTGCTTGCGACCTACTGGGTCGTTGATCACCTCCTGCTGGTCGCTGGGTGTGTTGTGATCGGGCATGGCGTAGATGTGGTCGGGGCGAAATGCCTTGATGCCCTTGTCTCGCAAGGTATCAAATGCCTGAGGTGAAGTTACCTCATGTGCATACAGCCTGTCGATGTACAATTGTGTGGGACCGTCTTCTACCGTCTGTACCACGTGGGCGTCCCAGATTTTGTCGAAGAGGGAAGACCCTCTCCGGCCTTTGGCCACCTCCCCCATAATGGGGAGGGATTGATTAGTATTGCTTTCCATTATAGTGGATGTATTCGTTTGTAAATATATGTTATCTTCTCAAGTTTATCTATAATAGCATTTACAACGGCCTGAGTATTGGCGATAACTTCTTCGTTTTTGAATCGAAGGACTTGAAATCCAAATTGTTCTAAGGTCTCAGTTCGATGTGCGTCATATCCTTTTTGCTCATCAGTGAGGTGATAATTTCCGTCTACTTCAATGATAAGTTTTTTCTCGAGGCAGACAAAATCAGCGATGTAGTCGTTGATGATATGTTGCCTTCTGAATCTCACTCCAAGTCTCATGCCGTTTATCATGCTCCACAGAGCCTTCTCTGCCTCTGTGGGGTGATTGCGGTTTTCCCTTGCAAACGCTTTCAGTAAATCATATCTATCAGGACTTGAGGTCTTGAAAAACTCTGGTGATTGGTATTCTTCCCTCATGTTTTCGTCCTCGAGTGTAGGCTGTCCTTACTTGTTTAGTTTCGCTCTTTTGCTCAAAATCTCGTTTTTTGGAATTATCTCCATTCCAATCCCTCCCCATTATGGGGGAGGTGCCCCTACGGGGCGGAGAGGGTCTGGGTCTTATTTCTTAAACTTATTGATACAGTCGATGTATGCTTCTACGCTGGCGGTCACGATGTCCGTGTTGGCACCGAAACCATAGTACACACGGCTGTCGTACTCCACCTGCATGTGGACCTTACCCACATCGTCCGAACCCTTGCTGATGGCCTGGATGGTAAATTCCTTCAAGGTCATCTCGCGCTTGATGATGCTCTTCAGGGCCTTGATGGCTGCGTCGACAGGACCGTTTCCGCTTGCGCTGGCTTCAAACTTCTCGCCTGCAAGGTCGAGGCCGATGCAAGCCACGCTCTTCACGCCCATGCCGGTGGTCACCTGCAGGTAGTCGAGCTTGATGCTGCGGCTCTCGGCACGCTGTGCTCCGGCCAGCATGAGGATATCGTCGTCGGTCACTTCCTTCTTGCGGTCTGCTAGTTTCAGGAATTCCTCGTAGAGCTTGTCCAGCTTCTCGCCTTCCACCTCTACGCCGTTCACGCTCAGACGGTGCTTCAGGGCGGCACGTCCGCTGCGGGCTGTCAGTACGATAGCGTTGTCGTCGATACCCACTTCCTTGGGATCCATGATCTCGTAGGTCGACACGTTCTTCAGCACGCCGTCCTGGTGGATGCCCGAAGAGTGTGCGAAGGCGTTCTTGCCGACAATGGCCTTATTGGGCTGCACGGGCATGTTCATCAGCGAGCTCACCATACGGCTGGTGGGGTATATCTTTGTGGTATTGATATTGGTCTCAATGCCCAGGTCGGGGTGGGTCTTGAAGATCATGGCCACCTCTTCCAGCGAGGTGTTGCCCGCACGCTCGCCGATGCCGTTGATGGTCACTTCCACCTGTCGTGCACCATTCAGCGCACCGGCCACGGTGTTGGCGGTAGCCATACCCAGGTCGTTGTGGCAATGGGTGGAGAGGATGGCCTTGCCGGCACTCAGTCCGTCCACGTGCTCCATGAGGTACTTGATCTTCTCTCCGTATTCGTAGGGAGTGCGGAAACCCGTGGTGTCGGGGATGTTGCACACGGTGGCTCCGGCCTTTACCACAGCCTCGATCACGCGAGCCAGATATTCGTTGTCGGTGCGACCTGCGTCTTCTGCGTAGAACTCCACGTCTTCCACGTAGCGCTTGGCATACTTCACGGCAGCCACGGCACGCTCGATGATCTCCTCGGGAGTGGAGTTGAACTTATATCTGATATGGCTTTCGCTCGTGCCGATACCCGTGTGTATGCGTCCTCTCTTGGCAAACTTCAGTGCCTCGGCTGCCACGTCGATGTCCTTCTGCACGGCACGTGTGAGAGCGCAGATGGTGGGCCAGGTCACTGCCTTGCTTATCTCGATGACAGAGTTGAAGTCGCCGGGGGAGGAAATGGGGAATCCTGCCTCAATGACGTCCACGCCCAAACTCTCAAGCTGACGGGCAACTTGTATCTTTTCCACGGTGTTGAGCTGGCATCCAGGTACCTGCTCGCCATCACGCAAGGTGGTATCAAAAATATAAAGTCTTTCGCTCATAATCTTTTTACGCTAAACCTATAGCTTTTTACTATATGTGAAATGAGTCACAAAGTTACGAATAAAAAGAAAAAGGAGCAAATTATTTGTAATGTTTTAGCCAAAATGGCCATTTTAGTTGTAAAATGCTTGTTTGGGGAGGTATTTCGTCGTAACTTTGCTTGGTGAAACTGTACATACGAGACGGCATAGAATCTATCGGCGAGACGGAGTTGCAACCCATCTTGCAGCGCCTCCCCTCATGGCGCCTTGAGCAGGCCATGCGCTTCAAGCATCTGGGTGGGCGCAGGGAGTGTGCGCTGTCCTTTCTCCTGCTGGCCGATGCCTTGCGCGAGTGCCACGGTATCTCTGAAGTTCCTCCCTTCTCCTTGGGGGCTCATGGCAAACCGTTTCTGGCGGACCATCCTCAGGTGCATTTCAACCTGAGCCATTGCCGAAAGGCCGTCCTCTGTGCCTTGCACGATGGACCTGTGGGGGTGGATGTGGAGTGTGTACGGTCGTTCACGGCATCCCTGCTGGACTATACGATGTGTGAGCGGGAGAAGGCGATCATCCAGTCTTCCTCCGATCCTGATGCCATGTTCACCTCACTCTGGACACGCAAGGAAGCCGTGGTGAAGCTCACCGGGGAGGGGGTAGGGAGCGGGATGCACCATCTGCTCGCCCCCCAGAGGTTGGAGCAGGAGGGGATCGACGTCACCACCGCTTCCGGTGAGGGCTATTTCTACAGTGTCGCCACCTATAGGGCATGAGCATGGGTTGTGTGGTCCTTTCCCTTTTTCCTTCCCTCCGTCTTTCTTCATATCTTCAGTCTCATCTGTACGGTAATGTCGTTTTTCACGTTGCTGTAGATGGTTTGCATGCCGGTGCCTTGCGTATCC
>JAZLII010000163.1:0-13908 GCA_045617275.1 Bacteroidaceae bacterium | reverse complement strand
TACCACATCCTGAAGGACCACATCAAGCGCATCACCTCCCACATGACCTCTGCCCTCCCCACCCCCGTCATCGAGACACCACAGCAGGCTCTGTATAAGTTTGAGTGGCAGCCCGAATACGCCAAGCGCGAGGTGAGCATCGACAAGAGTCAAAGCATCCCCGTGCTGCAGTTGGGCAACAGAAGTGGCTACTACGACCTCACCGCAGAGACTGGTGCGCTCATCAAGGGACTGCGCGACTTCTCCATCTCTGTATATTATAAGGTAAGCTCGGAGAACAAGCTCGACGGCTATGGCCACTTCCTCTTTGCTTTCTCCAAGTTGGCAGAAAACAGCGCCGAAGAGGGCCCATATATGGCCATGAGACTCAACGAGCAACGTTTTGAGACCTCTACCGGCGGTTACAACCACGAGCAGATCATCATGCAGGGTGGTACTCCCAAGCGCGACGTATGGGTACATGCCCTCTATCGCCAGCATGGCAAGAGTGGCGAACTCTATCTCGACGGCAAGCTCATCGGCAAGAACGACAAGATGCCCATCCTGGCTGAGATCTTCGGCGATGCACCTACCAACTGCTGGATAGGCCGTGCCCCCTTCCGTGGCGACAAGTACCTCACCCAGACCGAGGTGGCCGACTTCCGCATCTATGACTATGCCGTAAGCGACAAAGAGCTTCAGGCACTCAAGAAGCAGAAGGACCTTCTCAAGTAGCCCGGCTCGGCCTCGCTCTCCGTCGAGCCTTCTCGCTTCACGGCTACTTTGCCGCTCGACCCCGCTCTCCGTCGAGTCCACTCGCTTCTCGGCTACTTTGCCACTCTGCCTCGCTCGAGGCTCCGTTAGGTTCGCCGCGTTACATCGCGGCGCTCCTTCATAGCCAGAGCCCGGCACTCATCTCCGCCCACCGTCACCTATTAGAAATATACTAACACGTAGAACATATATACCCTTCATGTTTTATCAAGGCATCATCATAGCAGTAGCTACCTTTCTCATCATTGGCATCTTCCACCCCATTGTCATCAAGGCGGAGTACTATTGGGGTGTCAAGTGCTGGCCACTGTTTGCACTAGCAGGCATCGTCCTGCTCATCGGCTCCCTTTTCATCTCCCAAGTGCTTCTGGCTTCCATCATTGGCGTCACAGGCTGTTCGTGCCTGTGGAGCATCTTGGAGATCTTTGAGCAGAGGGAGCGAGTGAGGAAAGGATGGTTTCCGAAAAATCCCAACAGAAAGCAGGACTACTAGCATACTCCTCATTGAAAAACATTTTCAATCATCAGCTTCACAGAAACATCACAAAAGCCTCACAGAAACGTCCATGAGAACGCTTACCACCACCCTCCGCAGGGCCTTCCTGACCCTCGCAAGCGCGCTCTTCCTGTGTTTGCCCACTCAGGGTCAGCAGGTGGAGCAGAAGGTTCGTATGCTCCCCTCAGGTGCCATAGGCAAGGCTGGGCAGTTCTGCGACGGTGAGCTCGACGATCTCATCCCTTATTTTGACGGCTTTTCCTTTCGTGAAGCCCACGTCATGGGAGTGCATTTCAAAGACCTCCCACTGGCCACCAGCGAGCAGATGGCATGGCTCGCCGACCCGAGTGCCGAACCGCGTGCTTTCCTCAAGGACTCTCACTGGGAGGAGAAGGACATCGTGCTCTATCCCAGCAAGTCGCCCTCGCTTCTCGATGCCAACCAGACCGCTATCGGCGACTGCAACTGTATCTCGCTCTTTGCAGAGATGGCCTATCTCTATCCCGACTTCATCAAGCATCTCATCCGCAAGGAGTCGGCCCAGTGCTACTCCGTCAAGATGTTCACCCCGCAGCATGAGCGTATCAAGGTGAAGGTGAGCAGCAAGGTGCTCTGTGGCAAGGAAGGCAACCTGCTTCAGGTGCAGGGAAAAGGAGGCAAGCCCACTTGGTCGACCATCCTGGAGAAAGCGCTCATGAAGTGGCTTCAGGTATATCGAGGTGACAGCGAACGCATCTGTGGCTTTGGCGCCGAACTGATGATGCCCATCTTCACTGGCGAGGGACGTAGCTTCAGCGTCAGTCCCGGCAAGGTCAATGCCGGCCAACTGCAGCGCATCGTACTCTCCTCCCTGTCCCACGGCCTGCTCGTCAATGGTGGCTTTACCCGTAGCGATGTACCGCTCGACGGCCATGTCACCATCTCTGCCCATGGCCACACCTTCATGAAGCCCAGCAAGGAAGGAGCCCTCTTTGCCGTAAGAAACCCTTGGGGCCATGGCGACGACAACCACATCATGCAAGTCATCGACGATGGCATCGTACCACCCCTCATCGACCTTCGCATCATCGGACCCGGCATAGCCGCCAAATACTTCCACCCCAAGAAAATCCACTAACCCCAAACACTCGCCCCATACCCGAACAATCGAATACTCGCCCCCTTCGAAAACTCGAATAATCGTTCCATCGAAAACTCGAAAAACTCACCCCCAATCGATAAATCTCGCTCCTATGGACAACAAAAGAATCGCCTTTGTAGACTATCTGCGTGTCGTGGCTTGCTTCCTCGTCATGCTCGTACATTCCAGTGAAAACTTCTATGGAGCAGACGCCTCTGGCATGGCAGGCAACTGGTCCATGCTCGCCAACGAGGCCAACCGCTTCTGGGTAGCCTTCTACGACGGAGGCCTTGGCCGTATCAGCGTACCTCTCTTCATGGTGGTCAGCGCCTTCCTGCTCGTTCCCATGAAGTCGGGCGTAAGCATGACACAGTTCTACAAGCGTCGCTTCCTGCGCATACTGCCTCCCATGATCTGCTTCATGCTCCTCTACACCTTCCTGCCCCTGCTCTGGGGACAGATGAGTTGGGAGCAGTCATGGACCGACTTCAAGCTCCTGCCCTTCAACTTCCCCTCTATGGCAGGCCATCTCTGGTTCATGTATCCTCTCATCTCGCTCTACCTCATCATACCCGTGGTTTCGCCCTGGCTGGAGAAGTCTACGGCCAAGGAGGAGCGCCTCTTCATCACATTCTTTGCCCTTTCCACCCTCACACCCTGGCTCGTACGCTTCGTGAGTGCCGACCTCTGGGGTAGCTGTTTCTGGAACCCCTATTTCAATATGTTCTACTACTGCTCCGGCTACCTCGGCTACCTCGTCCTCGCCCACTACATCCGCTACCATCTCCAGTGGTCGCGAAGCAAGCGTCTCACCGTGGGTACACTCTGCTTCCTCATTGGCGGTGCCTTCACGGCATGGTCCTTCTGGTATGCTGGTACGCCTGGCATCAACATAGAGACCCCCGCGCTGGAGTGGTCATGGGAGTTCTGTACGCCCAATGTCCTCTGTGCCACCTTCGGTGTCTTCCTGCTCTTCACCTGCATCGAGAAGGCAGAGGCTCCTCGCTGGATCACTGGCATATCCAAACTCACCTTCGGCATGTACCTCATGCACATCTTCTTCTTGAGCAACATCGCTCCGCTCTTCATCCCCAATGGTGCAGCTGAGCCCATCATCCCCGTCTATCTGGCCATCCCCTGCATCGCCATCCTCACCTACCTCTGCTGTGTAGTCACCTGCAAGTTGCTCTCCTGCATCCCCGCAAGCAAGTGGCTCATCGGCTGCTAAAGCCATGAGTCACCGAAAGCTTTTAGTCACACCTTTAGTCACCGTTCCTTGAGCGTTTGCTCAAGGCCAAAAATAAAGAAACAATGGAAGAAACCCTCATGACCCCAGACATGTGCATGCGCTTCCTTGTCTGGTCTTACTATTACCACGACATCGTCCCCACCCCCGGTATGAGCTATGCCGAGTGTGGCAAGTTTGCCAAGGCCGATGCCGAGCGCCTCGACACCCTCAAGGCCATGCTCTTCAAGTGCTTTGAGGAGCAGTCCGTCGTCAGAGCCTGCCAGCAGTTTCAGATGGCCAAGGTTCGTCAGGAACCCTGTCCCTTCACCCAGTCGGAGCTCGACAGCGTCTTTGCTCCCGAACTCACCTTCATGCAGATGGCCATCGAGGAAGCCCTCATAGGCATACATCAGGGACATGGTGGTCCCTTCGGAAGCGTCATCGTCAAGGATGGCAAGGTCATAGCCCGTGGGCACAATCGCGTACTCGTGGACCACGACCCAACGGCTCATGGTGAGATGACGGCCATACGCCAGGCTGGCAAGGTGCTCGGCACCCATGACCTCTCCGGCTGTACCCTCTACACCACCGGTGAGCCCTGCCACATGTGCCTCTGTGCCATCCTCTGGGCCAACATCGACAAGGTCTACTACGGATGTACCATTGCCGACAATGGTCGCATCGGCTTCCGCGACGATAAGTTCAATGACCTCTTCGGAGGACGCGACAAGCTCACCGATCTCCTTCACGAACTCGACCGCGACCAGTGCCTCCAGCTCTTCGACACTTACAACAGCCTCCAGCACACCACGTACTGATCCCCGTTGTCTTTCTCATAAAATAAAATAGGGAGCATCTACAGAAGATGCTCCCTACTTTATTGTATCTATTTTCGCAAATGCTCAGCTTGCGAAAGTTGAACAGACTATCGCTCGAGGATCTGATCGGCAGCCTGCTCGATGTCCTCGAAGTGTACGGTCTTGATGTATGCGCGATTGTTGAGGTCGTCGATGATATTGGTGATGCTGCTGATGCTTGCACCTTCTTCAGCTTCGGTCTCGCCAAGCAGGACGATCTTGAGAGGAGAGGTCTTCATATCAGCGATGAAGCGCTGTCCGGCTACGTTGCGCTTGTCGGCACGGAGTACCCAGGCAAAAGGCTCCACGACAGCACCCTCTTTCGGATGCACGAGCATGCCACCACGTACGCAGAAGTAGTTGTCATCTTGGCTGATGGCATGATCCTCATAGACGTTGGAGATGAAGAACCTGTTGCGCGAGGTAGAGAGCTCCACGGTGGTCTGCTCTGCGGGATAGAGCTTCTTGCTTGCTATAGACCTAAGGGTGAAGCCACCCTCTACCTTGGGACGAATCATGTAGCAGACATTGGGCTGACTGATACCAGAGAAGGGAGTGAGAACGAGCTGCATCTCGTCGTTGGTGTCTATCTGTCCGTTGAAGTTGGTGTCCTTCGTAGGCATGATGCCATGTATCTCGGCAATGTCGTAAGAAGGGCTGGTACCGGGCTCATAGAAGGAGAATGGCACACACACAGGGAGCCACTTACCCACTTCGCTTCGGCCTATGTATCTAACATATGACAGACTCTTCATGTCGCGCTCTTCCTCTACGTCGTAGGCCAGACCGTGCTGCAACGACAGGTTGGGAGAATCGTAGGTGTACTTCTTGGTCCAATTGCCAGTTTCGTTGTTCTCATCATAAATGGGGAACCCCGCAAAAAGCAAGTCGGCAATGGTGTAATCATAGGCACCCACGGGGATGACAATCTGACCTTCCTCTGCAATGCCACTGAAGCAACCTTCGTAGAAATACACCTTATTCATGTTATTGATCTGAACGTAGGACAGCTCCTCACAATCGAGGAATGCGTCGGGTTCGATAGTCGATACCGAGCTGGCGAGAGTCACCTTCTGGAGCGAATAGTTGTCGCCGAAGGCATACTTGCCAACGGTGCGAACACCTTCATCGAGCACCAGCTCCTGGAATGAAGCATTACTGAAAGAGTCATCAGCTATGGTCTTAATGCCACCACCGATGACAAGCTTGGTAGTCATCTCATAGTCGTTGAACAGATCCTGCCATACAGGCTCATCTACCCAGTTCTCATAACCGAGCGTCTCCACGCCACCCAGCGTAAGGGTCTGGTCCTCATAGTCCCAGGTGACACCGAAGCGGTTCTTGCCAGACATATGGTTGTCGAACTTCCAGCCAGGGAAGCATTCTTCACAGTTGGATTGGAAGCTTTCCGTGCAGTGCATGGTGATGTCTGTGCTAGCATGATAGAAGATGGGTCTGTTTCCCTCATTGATATCTTCCAGGTCACTAGGCATATCGGATCCCAGATAAGTGACGTTCTTTAGGCTCTTGCAGTCCTCAAAGGCTAAGTCTCCCCAAGTCATCCACCAAGTCACGGCTATCACCACGTCAGTGAGGTTGATACAGCCAGAGAAGGCTTCACGGCCAATGCTGCTGACATAGCCATCGATATAGACAGACTTAATTTGCTTCTTGTAACTGTCCCAGTCGAACTGCTGGTCAAGCATATATCCCTCACCCCAGATATACAGTTCGCCTGTCTCGGTATTGAGCGAATAGAACATTTTACCGCTCTCCTGTCCACATTCTCCTGTTATTATCTCTGCCCAGGCCGATTGTCCTACGAAGAGGAGCAGGGCCAGGAGAATAAGTTTTATGTTGTCTTTCATAAACGTGTATTTTTTATATTTTTGTTTTAGCACATGAACGTAACGAACGGTAAGAACATTTTATGCTATGCCTGTGCATCTTGTTCTTTATGTTCATGTTTTGATTGAACTATCAGGCGCTGCGTTTGTTACTTCACCACGATGCGCTTGCCCTGCTTGATGTAGATACCTGCGGGGAGGTTGGCACCGGCGGGTATGCGCTTGCCGTCGAGGCTGTAGATGTACTGACTCTGCATGAGAGCGCCCTGCTGCTCCTTGACGATGCGTATGGCGGTCTCCTGGTCGATGTCCTCACCCATGGTGACGATCTTCATGGGCTTAGCCTTCATGGCCTCGAGGGACTCGGTGCCGGCATAGTTCTTGCCAGTGACGTGCATGTACCAGCTGAAGCTCTTCATCGCGACAGGTTGCTCGCAGTAGGTGAGCTCTCCGTGCTCGGGATCCACTACGAAGTTGTCGTCGTCGGCCTTCACGGTGGTGTTGGTGTAGAGACCGTTGAGCAGGTAGGTGTTGTGGGCCGTGGCAAGGTCGTAAGGCTCATGGATGGCACCATAGAGGGTATGGTTGGCCGCATTAAGATAGATGCTCTGCGTGCTGGCCTGTCCGTGGTAGAGATAGGGCGTGTTGGCATACAGCATGTCGCCGACAACATTGAGCGGACAGAGTATCATCATGGGATCATCCTCCATGTTGACCTTGCCGTCGCCATTGGTATCCTCGAGAGGACTGATGGCGTAGATCTCAGCAAACTTCAGTTCGGGGTAGTCCTGTACGTCGACGTCGATGGGCAGATAGATGGGCATCCAGCTGTTGTAGTAGCCGTACTCGATGGGAGGCAGGTCCATACCCAGGTGCTCGATCTCCATGTCCTCGGTGCGGGTATAGTCGGACGTTGGATCAAGGATGATGCGGTCGGTCTCGATGTTGAAACGTACGCTGGTCATCAGGTTGGGGCTGTTCTTGAGAGCCACGTTGAGCGTGACGCTGAGGTCGCCGGTTCCGTTCCAGGCCTTGCCGTTCCACGCCATATATTCGCGCTGAATGATGTCACTCCACTCGATGGTAGCCATGTTGGTGGTGCTGAGTGTCAGCACATACTCGTCGTCTGAGTTCACTATCTCGGGGAAGAACTCGCGACTTGAGGTCGTGGTGTTGAATGTCTGCTCATTCTCTTCGGCCAGGGTCGGTGCTAAGCTGTAGGCATTGTCGATGACCTTAGAGAATCTGTTCCATCCAGCTGAGTTGCTGTAGGCCTGCTTGGCTCCGACTGGTACATGCAGCGTGATGCCAGTGGTGTAGAGGCCGCTGCTGGCAGGGATATTGTCGGGGTACAGGGTATATGCCGTGACATGCTTCACGCTACTGCCCCTGAAGATATCGCCTACAATGTTGGTACCCAAATGGTCGAATACCACGTTGCGGATGTTGGAAAGGTTGTTGAACATGCGGTTCTTCGTCTCGCTGGCACTGATCTTGACCGTATGTATCTCCCTGCCGTTGATGAGAAGCTTAGTAGGCTGAGAGAGTCCCATGACGAGGTTGTTGCCTGCATCGGTACTCAGGAAGTCATAGAATGTCTCTTTATAATAGTCGCCTGCAAGGTTGATCTCCTCCAAGGCAGAGCAGCCATACAGTACATAGTATGAGGGACCGCTGGTGTTTGCCACCTTGTAGTTGAGACATTCGATATTGAGACGCTTGAGGCTAGTCATGTAGTGCAAAGTATTAGACCCAATGGTATTGATACTTGCAGGCAGCGTGAGCTTTTCGATCTTGGTATCGGACATGTCTGAGGTTTGGAAGTGCTTCAGCGTACGACCATCGTTGGTCAGGCGAAGCTCCGTGAGCGCCTTGCAGCCTTTGAACACACCTCCTGCTAATTCTCTAATATTGGAAAGGGTATCAAGTTTTGCCTTTTCTATGGCTCCAGCATAGGGCTGCCAGCCTGGTGTCTCGGAACTTAAAACATCTACGCAGCCATCACCACCGAAGGTCAGCAAACCATGGTCGAACTGCCAAGTAGATACATAGCTTCCTACACCGTCTGAGCCCATATCGGCTGTCGCCACCTCAGTCTTGCTGACAAGGGTAGTCCATCCGCTGGGCAGTTTGGTCTTGTCGGTGAAACAAGTACCGTCATCATAGATGACACATCCCTGGGCCTTCATGCCCTGGAAGAAGGTGGCCTCATTGTCCATCTGCATGCCTTGGCAGAGGTTGAGCACGTCGATGCTGCTACGCTCCGTGCCACCGAGGTTGGTGGGCAGCTGGCTGGTGGTGCCGTGGCCATAGAGGCTCAGCACGCCGTGACGCAGCGTGTAGGCCATGTGGTCGGTGAGCTGTCCGTCGGTCTTTCTCCACATCTCGGGAAGTTCGCTCCACACCGATTCGTAGTTGGCATCAGCTCCTGCGGGGAATGATACGGCACCCTTGATGTGAGGATGAGCAAAGGTCTTGTGCGAATTGTTCTGAATGCCGCAGTCTGCGTTGAGCTGAGGCATCTGCTGTCCTTCAAACTTGATATGCGTAAGTCTGCTGCATGGCATGAACTCCTGGCCGAGGGCCTTGACACCTGCGGGTACTGTGAGAGAGTAGATCTGAGCGCAGGTCTCGAAAGCATCGGTGGCTACGAGGTCCACCTGTGCGGGGAGGGTCAGTTCGCGCAGCGAGTTGCAGTAGTAGAAGCCGCGGTAGTCGATGAGCTTCATGCGTTTGCTGGGCCACTGTATCTCCTTGATGGAGCTGTGCGCAAAGGCGTACTTACCCACACTGGTGAAGTTGTCGATGACTGCCTTGCGGATCTGGCTATTGAGCGTCTTCCAAGGCTGATTGCCATCCTGAAGGTCGGGCATGTCCCCGCCTACACCGGTCAGGGTGAGAGCCTCTGTGCCAGAGTTGAACTTCCAGCTAAGGTTGCCACCCCACTGGCCGCCGGTGGATACCGACCAGTTGCCCTGAAGCCACTGGAGGAGCTTTGAGTTCTTATAGTTATTAAAGCCAGCCAAGGGGCAAACGACCTCTCCGGTCCAGTTTGCTCCCATATTGAGCCAGCTGGAAGGTATGGTGGGAGGTGTGACGGACTGGAAGACGAGTTCCTTCACGTCGTAGCTGCGGTCGAGCACATTGGCATCGAGCGAGGTCAAGGTGCTGGGGAAGGTGATGCTGGTGATCTTGGGCATGCCACCGAGCATGGCCTGGCCTATGCCTGTGATGCCCTCACCGATACTGATGCTGGTGATCTTGCTGCCATCACTGAGCCAGGGATTGCTATCCACCTTACCCTGACCGAGGATGCTCAGCTGGTAGCTGGTCTTAGAAGGTTTGCTGATGCGGTAGTAGGCAGAGGTGCCGCACATGCCATTGGCGTTGATCCAGGAAGAGGGCACCTGACTAACAACTCCCTCAAATGATGCTGCATCGCCGTTGGGGTAGAGCAGCACACCGTTGGCAGGAACACTGCTGGAGAAGATGCTCGTGCCTAGTGTGGTGGGCTGAGTGGTGCCACGGAAGATGATCTCCGTGATGTTGGAGCAATACTGAAATGCACCATTCCCTATGCTCTTCACACTGGCTGGTATGTCGATGGATGCGAAATGCTCACAGCGCTGGAAGGCTGATTGTCCGATACTGGTCAGTCCCTCGGGAAGGGTGATGGACTGCAGCGAGTAACAGTAGCGGAAGGCGGTGTTGCCGATACTGGTAAGTGTAGAAGGAAGGCTTACTTCCATCATCTGGCTCCAATCGATGAATGCACTGACTGGGATAGATGTGATGCCCTCACCTATCTCAAGCTTATAGCAAGTGCTTGCCAGCGCCGTGAAGGCATCTCTGTCCGCTGTGCTGAAGAATTTGCTCTTGTCTATTGCACCCGTACCAAAGATCTTCAACACGTGGTCGGTCTCATCGTAGGTCCAGTAGGCGTCAAGACCAACCTTGCCTAAATTCTGCACCGTCCAGCCTTCCAGGTAGGTGTCCTTGAAATCTTGGTAGTCAGCACCATAGCCCACAGGAAGATAGAGAGTACCCGTATTCCCAAGATACTTAAGGGCACCTGACCCCACAGTGGGAGCTGTTGGGCTTAGGAAGGTGATGGACTTCAGTCCCGAGCAACTCTGGATAACCCCCATGCGAAGCTCAGTGATGCCTGCGGGAAAGACTATTTCTTGCAGGCTCTTACAGCTAAAGAATACATTCTGTCCAAGAGATGTCAGCCCGGCAGGAAGGTCAATGGCTTTCAGCGCTTCACATTCCAAAAATGCAAGGGTATGTATCTCTGTTACACTCGAGGGAATCTTCACCTCCTCCAAAGCTTTACACCACTCAAATAGACCATTAGGGATGATAGGTGTCTCACCCAGTATGGTGGCCGACTTCAGAGCGCTACAATCAGAGAAGATCGACATGTCACTGGTGTGGAATATTACATTCTCCGGGATGGTAATCGACTCGAGTTTAATACAATGTCGAAAAGCATTCGTGTGGATACGAGTAAGCGAATGGGGTAATGAGACGCTCTTCAGCACATCACAACTAACGAAGGCACTCTCGCCAATCTCCGTCACACCCTCGGGAATGACGATCGACTCCAGAGAACCACAAGAGTAGAAGCAGGAGGTGCCAAGGGACCCTTCCAGGGTTGAGGGCAATGCCAACGTCTGCAGAGCATCACAATTATAGAAGGCACGCTCATTTATTTGCTTCACGCCTTCTGGGATGACTACCGACTCCAGGCCCGTGCACTCATAAAAGCACCAAGCTGGTACATTGTTGATGCCACTGGGAAGCACTATGGACTTCAGCGATGTACAGCCAGAGAAAGCGCTAGAACCCAGTTTGCTGACAGTGCTTGGCAAAGTGACATCCTGCAGTGAAGTACATTTGTTGAAGACCCCGCTAAAAATTTCTGTCACTGCCTCAGGTATGATAATGCTCGTCAGCGATTTGCATTCACTGAAAGCCCCTTCCTGAATGCTCGTCAGCGTAGAGGGCAGAGAGACACTCTGCAGATTCTCCATTCCATCAAAGGCATGGTAGCCAATATTTGTGATGCCTTCCTCCACCACGATCTTCTTCACGGCCAAACGGTTGTCGATAAAGTCTTGGACATTATATAAGTTTTTAATCATATCTCCCGTACCGCTGATGATGAGCAGACCGGCTGTGGGGCAGAGCCAATAGGTGGCTTGGGGGCCTGCGCTGCCCGTGAGGACGGGAGCATTCTCTATGGTCCAAGTGGAGCGCAGGTTGGTTGTCACTGTGGTGGGTATACTGCCAGTACCATTTAAGATATATATCTTACCGCCCTTGTTAGGCAAAGAGCTATAAAATTCTGCACTAGCATTAATATTTAACAACGAGGGATAAGCCATAATCTGCGATATGCCACTAACCAGAAAGACATTGGCATCCAGGTGTGCTAATGTAGACGGAAGCGTGATTTCCTTCAGTTGTGTATCACCATAAAATGCTGCCGAACCAATCGTGATAAGGCCTTCAGGCAGTATGATTTCAGGCAAAGCTCTACAGGAATGGAATGCGGCGGCGTCAATGACAGTCACGCCTTGAGGGATGTTTACACTCGTAAGCTTCTCGCAGCTTGCAAAAACACTCTGACCAATTTTTGTAAGTGTGTTGGGCAACTGAACGCTTTCCAGCTCAACAAAGTTTGCAAAAGCCCAATTAGCTATTTCGGTGATACCTTCTTCAATGACGAGTTCCTTCACTATGCTTTTGTACTGTTCTCCGTCATTTCGTGAGAAATTATTCATTACCCTTCCACTGCCCGAGACGGTCATCTTGCCTGTCTCAGTGTCAATCACATAGTTGCACGATTGATACTGGCCTCTGATCACTTCGGCCCATATCTGCTGTCCACCCAGCGTCATCACGAGGGCAAGGAGTAGCAGTCTCATCTTGTTCCTGAAATAGAGTTTTTTCATATTGTTTGTATTTGTTAGATTTTTCAGTACGTTTTAATTTACTTAACAAAATTACAAAATTTTAGCGAAATAACCAAGAAATATCGGTAAAATCAGCATCCGTACCATAATTTCCCTACATTTTGCATACATCTGCACCGCATTTGCAGAAAATGGTCACCAGGAAGCTGCCATACGAGAGAGCTAAAGATGAAACAAAAATGCCAACCCTCTTCGACAATTCGTCATGCGCATGGCAAAGCGAAGTCATGCGCATGGCAAGGCGAAGTCATGCGCATGACTAAAGCAAGTCACCTGAGGGGTACCGATTTGCTACGTCCTGACCCAAGGCAAAAAGGGGCATGATCAAGGTCCTCCATACCCATTTTTACAAAAAAATTGCAAAAAAATTACAAAATCAGCTTTTCGTTTTTCGACCGTATCGTATTGTCGTTCAGGCTTTTACAAGGGCATTTTACAAAAAGTACACAATCTTTCTATAAACCTTTCACATACGCGCATACGCAGGTAAGAGAGTTTTAGAGAATAATTTTGTACTTTTTGTAAAATCGCCTCGTAACGTGTTGTAGGTGTGAATGTTAGAGGCTTTCTGCAGAAAATTGATTTTGTAATTTGTTTTGTAAAAGCATGTACTTTCCTAAAATTTGGTTGACTGTTTTAGGTCAGTTTTATGCCTTGTTCTTAAGATAAGTTGACCGGGTTAGCTAGAAATGATTTTTTGCCGCTTTCTTGCAACTCTTTTGCGCGTGCGCTTGCGTATGTCAGTTTTTTTTCGTAACTTTGCATGCGATTTTAAACCATGAAATAAACAATATGCAAGATATGAAAAAGACTTTATCTCTCATGATGGCCATGCTGATGGCCTCGTGCTTGTATGCACAAGTAAATGTAGTGAATGCAGAGGGCGACGTCTGCAAGGATGGCGGTGTGATAGACTTTCACAGCGAGACCACCATCATCGCCCCCATGATCCCTCCCATCATCACACTGACCTCCCCCACCCTGGTCAACACGACCGACAAGGAGGTGAGCGTGGCACTCGACGTGAACATACGCGAACTGCCCGAGGGAACCACCTTCAAGGACTGCTTCAGCGGTGTGTGCGTGAACTATAAGGAAAAGGGCAGTCACACCACAGCCACGAAGACGATCGCCGCCAAGGGCGAACTGGACACCCAGATAGAGTGGGACTGCCAGAATGCCAGCAAGGTATACGTGGAGGGCACCTGCATCGTAGACTTCACGCTCTATGTGGACGGCAAAAAGAGTATGACCTTCACCGCCCGATACATACACGGCGAGGCCGACGGCATCAAGGGCATCGCTAAGCCCACTGCCACCTCAGGAGCCACCTACACTCTCGATGGCAAGCTCATACGCGGCAATGCCAAGGGCATCGTGATACGCAATGGAAAGAAGGTGTTGCGTTGAGCGTTGAGCGGCGAGCGTTGAGCGAAAGTTACGTCGAGCGGCGAGCGGATATTACGCCGAGCGAGTCCCCGTTAGTTGAGTTGGCATAGTATGCCGACGATCCCCCACCCACCCCATTATCCATAAAAAGTGAAAAAACTTCCTAAAAGATGAAAAGAATATTTCTCATACTTTCTTACGTGATGCTCCTGTCGTCGATGGCAGTGGCAGAAGACA
>JAZLII010000162.1:0-35417 GCA_045617275.1 Bacteroidaceae bacterium | reverse complement strand
AGGGTGTGAGCAAGCGTTCGAAGGATCAGCTCTTTGGTCGTACGGAGCAAAACAAGGTGGTCATCATCGACCGTGGCAACCATCACATCGGTGAGACCGTCCGCGTAAGAGTGACAGAGAGTAGCAGTGCCACCCTGAAGGGCATTGAGGTGAGCGAGTAATCATATATCCTGCCCCACCCAAAAGCAAGGCTTACATAAAGCAAAGCAATGAAGAGAAAGACCAGATTTAAGTTTCAGGCATTTACCAGCATCATAAGTTGTACCTTGGTACTTCTGCTCATCGGCCTGACCATCCTGATCGTCCAAGTGGCTCGCAATGTCAACGAGTCAATGCACGAAAACTTCATCATCACCCTGACTCTGGGTGGAAGCAACGATGCCATGCTCGGCACCGATGAAGGCATGAATACGCAAGTGGCCTCTCTGCAGAGAAGCATGCAAGCCGAACGCTATGCCAAGGATGTCCTGCTCATCAGCGCTGACGAAGTTCTCCAGCAACAGTTGACCGTCATCGGAGGCAACCCAGAGGAGTTTCTCGGTTTCAACCCTTACTATAGCGAACTGGAAGTGGGACTCAAACCTACCTACGCCAACTCAGACTCCTTGCGCATCATCTCCAAGGAAATCACGGCCAAATACCCACTTGTAAGCGAGGTGAACTACGAGAAGGACCTGGTGGACGGACTCAATACCAACGTAAGCAAGATCACCTTTATCTTGCTTACCCTTACCGCCCTCCTACTCATCATCCTGCTCACCCTCATCCACAACATGGTACGTCTGAGCATCTATGCCCGACGTTTCCACATCCAAACGATGAAACTGGTGGGAGCCAGCTGGTGGTTTATCCGCCGACCTTTCATGATGCGCAGCCTATGGATAGGCCTCATCTCTGGCATCCTGGCCAACGCGATCCTTGTAGGCATCGCTCAGTGGCTGGTGGGATACGATGAGATTTTCAGCACATGCATCACCCTGTCTGATCTACTGCTGATGGGACTCACCGTCATGCTCACAGGACTCATCCTGCTTTTGCTCTGCACCTACGTCAGTGTCAATCACTTCCTGCGGATGAAGGAGGAGAAGCTACACTCGTAAAGAGCCCCCCGAAGGAGCATAGGCATGATAGGAAAACAACGAAAAAAGAACGAAAACATAACAAAAAGATACAGAATATGAAAAAGAATGATTTTGCATTCGACAAGACCAACTTCATCCTGGTGGCCATCGGTGTGGCTATCGTCATCATTGGCTTCATCCTGATGTCTGGTAGTGGAAGCACCGAGGATGCCTTCAATCCCGACATCTTCAGCGTACGCCGTATCAAGGTAGCCCCTGCCGTATGCTTCTTTGGCTTTTGCTTCATCGTGTATGGCATCATGCACAAATCCAAGAAAGCCATTACTGAAAAGGAAGAGGAAAACCTGCCAACTGAAGCATAATTATGAACGAATTGCAAGCCCTCTTATTAGGACTCGTACAGGGTCTTACGGAGTATCTCCCCGTCAGCAGCAGCGGACATCTGGAGATAGGCAAGATGCTGCTGGGTGTCGACCCCGAAGCCGGCGGTCTGACCTTTGACATCGTGGTTCACGTAGCCACCGTATTGTCCACCCTTGTCATCCTTTGGAAGGAGGTGGCATGGCTGTTTCAAGGTTTCTTCAAGTTCAAGTGGAACGATGAGATGCGCTACATCGTCAATATCCTCGTATCCATGATTCCCGTTGGCATCGTGGGCCTCTGTTTCAAGGACAGCATAGAGGGTATCTACGAGGACAACGAGGCTCTGCTCGTGAAGATTGTGGGTTGCTGTCTGCTGCTCACCGCCTTCTTGCTCACTATGACCTATTACTACAAGCCCCGTGAGCGAGAGAACATCTCGCCTCTGCATGCCTTCATCATCGGTCTGGCACAGGCTTGTGCCGTACTGCCCGGCTTGAGCCGCAGTGGAAGTACCATCGCTACGGGTTTGCTGCTGGGCAACAACAAGCAGAAGTTGGCGCAGTTCTCCTTCCTAATGGTCATTCCCCCCATCCTGGGTGAGGCGTTGCTTGACTTCAAGCACATCTTTGCTCCCAGCGAGGAATATCTGGCCACTCATGCAGCAGAGGCTGCACCAGAGGTTCTCCCTCTTGCCATCGGCTTCATCGCAGCATTCATCAGTGGATGCATTGCATGCAAGTGGATGATTGCCATGGTCAAGAAGTGCAAACTCGTGTACTTCGGCATCTACTGTGCCATCGTGGGCGCATTGATGCTCATCTTCGGTTGAAACAATTCTATTCACTAACGATTTAACACCCATTCCCCTTGAACATCCAAGCAGGAGAAATACTCTATTTTGACAAGCCCTATCGCTGGACCTCCTTTGATGTCGTGGCCAAGGTGAGATGGCTACTTTGCCGACGTCTGGGCGTAAAGAAGCTGAAAGTGGGCCATGCAGGCACACTTGACCCTCTGGCCACCGGTGTGGTGACCGTATGCACCGGACGCGCCACCAAGCGTATCGACGAACTGCAAGCCCACACCAAAGAGTATGTAGCAACTCTTCAGTTGGGTGCCACCACTCCCAGTTTCGACTTGGAGAAAGAGATCGATGCCACCTATCCCACCGAACATATCAACCGCCAGCTCATCGATGAGATATTGCCTCGCTTCAGAGGCCGCATAGAGCAGGTACCTCCCGCCTTCTCTGCCTGCAAGGTAGATGGTGACCGTGCGTACAAGTTGGCTCGCAAAGGACAGGAAGTACAGCTGAAAGCCAAGATACTCGTCATTGACGAACTGGAGGTGCTTTCTTTTGACGAAGCAACCATGCAACTTACCTTGCGCATCGTATGTAGCAAAGGCACGTACATCCGAGCACTGGCACGCGACATCGGTGAAGCACTCCATAGCGGTGCCCATCTCATCGCTCTCCGCCGTACCCGAGTGGGCGATATTCGCGTAGAGCAGTGCATGCAAGTCGAAGACTTTCCTGCCTGGCTCGAGCAACAGGTTATAGAAGACCTTATTCCCGAAAAATAAAAACCACAGATATGAAACTCTCACAATTTAAGTTCAAACTGCCCGAAGAGCGCATTGCCCAGTATCCTCCCCGCTTCCGTGATGACTGTCACCTGATGGTCGTTCACACCAAGAGTGGCAAGATAGAGCATCACGAGCACTTCAGCGACATCCTCGACTATTTTGACGACAAGGATGTCTTCGTATTCAACGACACCAAGGTGTTTCCCGCTCGCCTCTATGGCAACAAGGAGAAGACGGGTGCCAAGATTGAGGTATTCCTCCTCCGTGAGCTCAACGAAGACCTGCGTCTCTGGGATGTACTGGTAGACCCTGCCCGCAAGATTCGTATCGGCAACAAACTGTATTTCGGTGAAGACGACTCCATGGTCGCAGAGGTCATCGACAATACCACAAGCCGTGGACGTACCCTCCGCTTCCTCTATGACGGACCACACGATGAGTTCAAGCGCGCCATCTACGCCCTGGGAGAGGCTCCCCTGCCCAAGCAGATCATCAAGCGCCCTGCCGAGGAACAGGACTTGGAGGACTTCCAATGCGTATTTGCAGAAAAAGAAGGTGCAGTGACCGCTCCTACTGCAGGCTTGCACTTCAGCAAGTCGCTCATGAAGCGCCTGGAGATCAAGGGTGTGGACTTTGCTTTTGTCACCATGCACTGTGGACTGGGCAACTTCCGTGAGATCGACGTTGAGGATCTCACCAAGCACAAGATGGACAGCGAGGAGATGCACGTAGATGCCAAGGCATGCCAGATCATCAACAATGCCAAGGAAAATGGTCACAAGGTATGTGCCGTAGGTACCACCGTGCAACGTGTACTGGAAACTGCCGTCAGCGCTGACAATCGACTGAAGGAGTTTGACGGATGGACCAACAAGTTCATCTTCCCTCCCTACGATTTCCACCTGGCCGATGCCATGGTAGCCAACTTCTACATGCCCTATAGCACTTTGCTTATGCTCACCAGTGCCTACGGAGGCTACGAACTTATCATGGATGCCTACAAGCAGGCACTCAACCTCACCATGCCCTCCGATGAGATAGATCGCGAGACTGGCGAACTGGCAAAGAACGAAGATGGCAGTCCCAAGACCTGGAGCTACAACTTCGGCACCTATGGTGATGCGATGCTCATCTTGAAGGACTAAACGCAGGAATGAGTTGTCTAAACCTCACTGCCTTCTAATTTCTAACCATGCACACACTCTACATAAGCCTTGGTAGTAACCTTGGCGACCGCTACACGTTGCTTCAGCAAGCCATCTGTTTGCTGGGGCAACGTGTAGGCGTTGTAGAGCAAACTTCCTCTTTCATTGAGACCGAACCTTGGGGATTCACATCGGAACATCCTTTTCTCAATGCCTGCGTCAAACTACATACAGATCTCACACCAGCTCGGTGTCTACGCGAGACACAGGCCATAGAGCGTGAGATGGGACGCACACAGAAGAGCACGGATGGACACTATCACGATCGACCCATCGATATAGACCTCTTGATCTACGACGATCTTCACTTTGACACCTTTGTCTACACTCCTTGGGGACAACAACGCCTCACCTTACCCCATCCGCTCATGGAAGAGCGTGACTTCGTGATGCGTCCTTTGAGCGAGATAAAAACTTGAAGAAAGGCGTCCGTACACAGCCCTATCCTAACCAAAACACTTTTACTTTTACTAACCAAAACATTCACCCACCCTATGAAGACAAGACTATGCCTTTTGATGACGATGCTACTACTGCTCGCCCCAAACTGCCAAGCCCAGCGCATCCAGCAACCTTTGGGACGCGGTGTCGTGGCAGTCTATGGCAGTAGCAACGGTACGGCCGGAGTGGAGATCACCTGGCGACGTCTGGCTCAAGAACCAGAGGATCTGAAGTACAATGTCTATGTCTCCAAGACGGAAATCGGAGACTTCACGAAAATCAACACTACTCCCCTTACCAACACCAACTATGCCACATCGCTATCGAAAGTACCTTATGGCAGCTATGTGGCTGTGAGTACCGTCAAAGGTGGTATTGAGGGAGAGAAGAGCAAGCCCTTCCACTTCCTGCAGCAGAGCTTGCGCAATATCTACATGGAGATTCGCTACGACAAGTCTCCATTGGACAAGAAGAAGTTCACCACCAAGTTTGTCTGGCCCTGCGACCTCAACGGTGACGGCGAGATGGACTATGTAGTGGATCGCTGTCCGGTGGACGGCTCGCGCAACTACTTTGTGGAAGGCTACCTGGCCGATGGTACTTTCCTTTGGAATGTAGACCTCGGCATGAACGAGGTACCTTGCGACGGCCAGAACGACAATATGTGTGCCTACGACATCGACTGTGACGGACTGGGCGAACTCATCGTGCAGACCAGTGATGGGACTCGCTTCTGGGACAAGGAGAAGGGCACTTGGGGCCTGTATGTGCTGGGCAAGACTACAGCCGACAGCGATGGAGACGGCATCATCGACTACGAAAAACAGTCGGTGAAGAATCCCCCACGCTACATGACCGTCATCAATGGCATGACAGGAGCAGAGAAGGCCAGTGCGGAATTTCAGTATGACGATGCCTACAACCGCACCAACAAGGCCCAACTGATGGGAGAGGAATACAATAAGCATGAAGGACATGTGGGTATCTTCTACCACGACGGCATCCATCCCGCCATCGTGGGTGAATGGCATACTCGCTCTGCCGATGGCAACACCCATCACTATCGCAACGTAGCCTTTGCCTACGACTTCAACGGCCAGCAGGCCGGACAGTGGCAACTGCTTTTTAGCAAGAAGACCGGTGGTGTGGTATTCCACCAGATACGTATAGCCGATGTAGACGGAGACGGTTGCGACGAGATGCTTTCTGGCGAATATGCTATGGATCAGGATGGTAGCACGCTCTACAATGCACGCATTGCTCATGGCGACCGACATCGTATCAGCGACATCGATCCCGAGCGTCCCGGACTGGAGTGTTTCTCCATCCAGCAGAATGCCGGCGATATGCTGGGCATGATACTCTATGATGCAGGCACGGGAGAGGCCATCAAGAAGTGGTATCTGGGTGCCGTAGGCGATGTGGGTCGTGGAGAATGCATGGATGTAGATAAAAACCATCTGGGTTGGGAGATGTGGAGCACCATGGAAGGTGTCTATGATGCCAAGGGCGACCGCATCGAAGGGCTCACCAACAGCTATCCCACCGAAGGAATGTGGTGGGACGGGCAATTGGACCGCGAAATCTTGCAGACAAGCGACTCTCATTATAATTTCTACTTTCAGGACTATGGTGGAGGGCGGCTCATCGAGCCTGCCAAGGAGAGTGGCTACCAGTTGAAGACCAGCTATGGCAAGCGAGGCAAATTCTGGGGTGATATCATCGGTGACTGGCGCGAGGAACTCATCGTCATCCGTGAGATCGACGGCGTATGCCAAGGCATCGTGGGACTCACTACAGATTTTTCCACCACTATCAACAACATCTATTGTCTGCAACAAGATCCCCATTACCGTGGTGACTGTACCACAAGAGGCTACTACCAGAGTCCCAATCCAGGATTTTACCTAGGCTACGACATGCCTCGTCCCCAGCTTCCACCCTGTATGGTGGCGGATGATGAGACCGATGTCTTCGGCTTGGACTTGGGCAACGCCACAGTGACACCACGAGCCGGCATCAAGACCATCTATGCGATGCCTGTCAAAGGCCAGACTCTGACATTGGACAAGCCACTCGTTGGTGAAGTGGAACTATGGAAGAGCCAACAAGGTACGCTGGCAATCAGTGGTAGCCAGTCCACAGGAAAGACCATCATCAGCGAAGGTACATTGCAGTTGGATGGCGGTGAGATAAGCGGAACGGTTGACCTCCGTGCACGTGGTACGATATGCGGTGCGGGCATGCTCAACGACATCATCTTTGAGGATGCGCTGAACTATGAAGGTTGCCGGCTGATGCCACAGGGGCGCATGACCTTTAAGAAGGGACTGGCTCTCAATAAGAAGGTTTACATTGACTTCGGCAATCTGGACGAGTCTGCCACTGCTCCCTTGCTGGTACTTGGCAACTTGAGTATCACCAAACCTGTGGTGTTCTCGTTTGATGGAAATCCTGCTCCCGGTACCTACGAGTTGATCCAATGCACGAGTCAGTTCAGCGAGTCACAGTTGAAGAACATCAGTGTCAACGGACTGCAGGGCTTGTCCTACCAGATAGGAGGCTACACTCATGAGATCGATCCTGATACCAATGAAGGAGGCTACACGCTTACCCTCACCATCCACGACCAGCGTGAGGCTCAGATGGATGTTGCCTGGACGGGCGAGAAGAGTAAGGTGTGGGACTACCAAACTACCAACTTCCTTCTGAATGGTCAGGAAACAGGATTCGTGGCAGGCGACGGTGTAGTGTTTGGAGATGAGGCCAAAGTCACCACGATTACCTTGGACGAACTATTCCCCATCGGTTCAGCGACCTTCCTCAACGACACCAAGGCCTATACCATTCAGGGTGACGGTGGTTTTTCAGGCAAAGGGGACCTTATCGTCAGTGGACAGGGCAAGGTAAACCTAAATGCAGTCAAGAGCGACTATACCGGCAAGACCATCCTGAATAGTGGTACCATAACTGTCAAGGAACTAGCTGACGCAGGCATTCCCTCCTCCATCGGTGCTGCCACCTCTGCTGCCACCAACTTCCAGATAGGCAAGGCCACACTCATCATCAACAACAGCAATACCGCCACCAACCGTGGCATACAGCTCAATGACTCGGCTACCGTACAAGTAGCCAGTGGAACAACCTCGCTCAAGGGTATTGTCCAAGGCAAAGGCACGCTCATCAAGACGGGTAACGGACAACTCAATATCACCTATGCTGGAGCCAACACTTGGACAGCTACAGAACTGAGAGCCGGTACCCTAGCCATGGGTGCTTGGAACACTACCTTCGGCAAGGCGACATCACCTCTGCACGTGACAGGAAATGCAACACTGAAGATGTTTGACTGCAACTCTTCCAGCACCATGCCCAACGTACAGAATGCCATCACCATCGACGCAGGAAAGACACTGACCTTCCAAGCTGGAAGCCGTTGCAACATCAGCGGTTCGCTGCTCGGCGAAGGAACCTACAAGATCAGCTTCCCTTACGTTCGTGGCGACGTATCGACCAATACCAGCAAGTTTGAGGGTACCTATGAAGTAGCTACCAGCAACTGCCGATTCATACAAGCCATGGACTTGAGCAAGGCCACACTGAGGATGGATGAGGGAGCCTATGCTGCAGGCTTTAAGGCAGGCAAAGGCGATGAAGCCAGTTACACGCACAAGATAGGCACCCTCACCGGAACGGGCACGCTGGGCACGGGCATCTGGCAGATCGGCCGTCTGCTGGTCAACTACAAAGCCACTCGCACCAGTGTCACCAGTGAGACCGTTGCTGTCAATGGAGCAGTAACGTTGCGCAATCCCGTCATCGAACTGAAATCTTCCTCTACCACAGCATTGCCAGATAATGCAGAAATAGAGGTGATTCGTGGCACAGGAAAACGCACAGTCAGCGGCACGGTGACCATCATCCCAGAGCGACCACGAGAGGGTTGGAAGTGGAACACGTCACGTCTGGCCTCCGATGGCATACTGACCATTGAGGAGGATACCGATGCCTTGCAGACGATACATGAGGAGCAATCTCATCAAAGCACCTTCGATCTGCAAGGACGCCCTGCAAGTGGTTCCGGCTCACAAGGCATCGTCATCCGCAATCACAAGAAGGTGGTTGTGAAGTGACAGAGAGAAAAAAGAATAGAACACAACAAAAGAAACAAGCAAAGAAAGGGCTTCTGGCTTCTACCAAGCCCAAGCACTGCACACATATCAGATCACTGCAACATGAAAAAGATACTCACCATTTTGGCCTTGACTACCACCTGTCAACTTGTAACGGCCCAACGCAACATCAACTTCAATGCCGACTGGCACATGTCTGGTACCAGCATCACAGCCGAGCGCAACGTCACCCTCCCCCATGCATGGAACGAGGAATATGCCTACCGTGTACCCATTGCCCGTCTGCCAGACGACACCGTGCGCTACACCAAGATCTTCACGGCACCCACGTCATGGAAGAACCAGAAAGTATTCATCGAATTTGAAGGTGCACGCCAGAGTGCTGAGGTTTGGCTCAATGGTCACCGCCTCGGACTGCACCAAAATGGTGTGATGGCGTTTGGTTTTGACCTCACACCTTATATTATAATAGGTAAGGAGAACCGCCTTGAAGTGCTCACCGACAACGACTGGAGCTATCATGAGAAGACCCCCGATGGCATAGAGATAAAGGTGAAGGACGGAGAAGTGGTGAAGGATGGCAACAATCTGCCCAACAACGAACTCCAGCCTACCTCTTTCCAGTGGAACAACAAGAACTTCAATGCCAACTATGGTGGTCTGCCCAAAAACGTTCGACTGCACGTCATGCCACGTCTCTACCAGACCCTGCCACTCTACAGCACGCTGGGCACTACGGGTATCTATGTCTATGCCAAGGACCACGATGTGAAGGGACACACGGCTACCATCCATGCTGAATCGCAGGTGCGCAACGAGACTGGCAAGCCACAGCAAGTGACATACAAAGTGGAGGTCGTGGACCATCAGACAGGTCAGAGCCTGGCCACATTCCAGTCTTCCCAGCAAACCATCGGAAAGGGTGAGACGACCATCCTTTCTGCCGAGCATCACGTGGAAGGATTGAAGTTCTGGTCATGGGGCTACGGTTATCTCTATGACGTAAAGACCACCCTCGTCACCGAGACGGGCGACAAGTCTCTGCAGAGCGAAGCCGTCACCACCACAGGTTTCCGCAAGACTGAGTTCCGCAACGGCCAGACCATTCTCAACGACCGCACCCTCATGATGCATGGCTATGCCCAACGTACCAGCAACGAGTGGCCCGGCGTGGGTATGAGTGTGCCCGCATGGCTCTCTGACTATAGCAACCGTCTGCAAGTCGAGTCGGGTGGAAATCTGGTGCGCTGGATGCACGTCTGTCCTTGGAAGCAGGACATCGAGTCGTGCGACCGCGTGGGCCTCATCCAAGCCATGCCAGCCGGTGACGCAGAGAAGGACGTGACAGGCCGACACTGGGAACAGCGCACCGAACTGATGTGCGATGCCATCATCTACAACCGCAACAATCCCAGCATCCTCTTCTACGAATGTGGCAACAAAGGCATCAGCGAGGCACATATGAAGGAGATGAAAGCCATACGCGATCAGTATGACCCCTACGGAGGCCGTGCCATTGGTAGCCGTGAGATGCTCAACACAAACTCGATAGCGGAATATGGTGGAGAGATGCTCTACATCAACAAGTCGGCCAAGAAACCCGTATGGGCCATGGAGTACTGCCGCGACGAAGCTCAGCGACGCTATTGGGACAACTGGAGCCCCGTAGGACTGGATGGTCCCATACACCGCCACGGAGTGGGTCCGCTCTACAAGAATGAGGATGCCACAGCCTACAATCAGAACAACGACCTCTTTGCCGTGGAGATGGTACGCCGGTGGTTTGACTACTGGCAGGAACGTCCAGGTATGGGAAGTAGACTGAGCAATGGAGGTGTAAAGATAGTCTTCTCCGACACCAATACCCACAATCGTAGCGAGAGCAACTTCCGCACCTCCGGTGTGGTGGATGCCATGCGCTTGCCCAAGGATGCCTTCTATGCCCACCAGGTGATGTGGGACGGATGGGTGACGCCAGAGAAGAGCAAGACCTATATCGTAGGACACTGGAACTATCCCAATGGTACCGTCAAGCCTGTCTACGTGGTGAGCGATGCTCCCAAGGTAAAGCTTTACCTCAACGGCAAGGAGATAGGCAAGGAGCGCATCAGCTATCACTTCCTCCATACCTTTGAGGCCATACCCTACGAGCCCGGTACACTCACGGCCATCTCCTACGACGAGTCAGGTCAGGTACTCAGCCAGCATAGCTTGCAGACCGTAGGCCAGCCCTCACGTCTTGCTGTACGTTCGCTCCATCCTCTGGGCTACAAGCTCAATGCCGATGGTGCCGACATGTCACTCTTGGAATTTGAGGTGGTCGATGAACAAGGACGTCGCCATCCTCTGGCTCACAACATGGTGCATTTCAGCATCAGCGGACCCATCGAGTGGATCGGCGGTATTGCCTACTGCGACAGTGTGAAATATCGTGAGGAGTGGCGCAAGAATCCCAACAGCATACGTTCGCTCAACCTCCCCGTGGAGTGTGGTGTCAACCGCTTCTTGGTGCGTAGCACAGGAGAGAAGGGACGTGCCGTCATCCACTATGAGGTGGAAGGATTGCCCCATGCCACCGGACAGATCGCTCTCGACTGCGGTGACTATCCTGTACCCTTGGACTTCATTGCCACCCGCGGTGAGACTCCCCTTTCGCCCAGTTTCACCGAGCAGAAGCGTACTCATACTCCCACCAGCGTTACCGCAGGATGCAATCAGGAGGATGCCCGCAAGAGCATGGATGACAGCGAGGATACAGAGTGGAAGAACGATGGCAAAGCCTCTACGGCATGGATACGCTATGACTTCGGCCAACCCGTACGTGTGGATGAGATCGTCATGAAGCTCACAGGTTGGCGCCAACGCAGTTATCCTCTTGAGATTGTGGCCGACGACAAGCTTATCTGGGAAGGCAAGACCCCACAGAGCCTCGGCTACGTACATCTGCAGGTGGAGCACCCCGTCTCAGCCCGCCAGATCACCATACGTCTCAAGGGTGCTGCCCAGAGTCAGGAGGCTTTCGGACAGATCACCGAACTCACCGCTCCTGTGGCCAACGAACTGGATCTCTACAAGGCTAAGGATGGTGACAAGGTACGCTCCGAACTTCGTATCGTGGAGTGCGATTTCCTGCAACATTTATCCACTTCCAAGTGACAAGCCTGAGTCATGCGCATGGCAAAGCCAAATCATGCGCATGACTTGCTCGATGCATGCGTATGACATGTCCAACGTATGTGCATGACGTAAACAATGTATGTGCATGACGTAAACAACACATAAGCATGTGCTGAATAAAATAAAGCAACCCCGAAAGTTTTTTGTCTAACTTTCGGGGTTCATTTTATAAAAGGCAATGCACATTAATAACTGAATGACGAACCGCCCACAAACTCGCGGATGAGGGAGGTAGGAGGTATCTGATCGGGAGGGACAGGGCGGAAGTACTTGAGGAACTTGCGCAGACGGCTTGCCTCGGCATACTCAGGTTCGCGCTCACTCACCTGCTCCAGAATGGGCATCACCTCCTGACGCATCACGCCCAGTTCAAAGAGTAAGGCACTATTGAATGTTGCATCGGCATTTTCCTGGTAGGGGTTGATCCACTTGTCCTCACCTGCCGTCACGCTGGGACAGCGCTTGATAGTCTCCAGAGCCGAAAATCCACGATACTTGTAGTCACGCAAGATGCGACGCAAGAGACGGATGTCAACCGTGGGAACGTAGTTGTGATCATCGAGCGCGATGGTGGTAAGTGCAGAGATGTAGATACGATACTTGTCGGACTCTGGTATCTGCTGTGAGAAGAGCGGATTGAGCGCATGATTGCCTTCCAAGATGATGACATCGTCGGGACCAATGCGCAACTTCCTGCCCTCAAAGACACGACGACCCGTAGGGAAATCGTATCGGGGGAGCTCCACCTCCTCACCCTGAAGTAGTTGGTTCATCTGCTTCTGGAAAAACTCGGTATCTACCGCACCGATGCACTCGAAGTCGTACTCACCATTTTCATCCTTGGGTGTATCCACACGATTGACAAAATAGTCATCGGTACACAAGGTGTGTGGATGCAGACCGGAAGCCATCATCAGCACAGCCAGACGCTTGCTCGTGGTGGTCTTACCGCTACTGGAAGGTCCTGCCAAAAGTACGATTTTCGCCTTTCGTGCCACTATCTCATCGGCAATGGCCGACAGTTTTTTCTCTTGCAGAGCCTCACTGACATTGATGAGGCTGGTAGCCTGTCCCTGGCGAACGGCCGAGTTGAACTCACCCGCTGTGCTCACACCCAAGATCTCCTGCCAACGACGATGCTCACGGATGACATCAAGCATCTTGGGTTGCTCAACGTAGGGAGCCAGTGTGGTGGGATCGTCTTGAGAGGGTGTACGAAGGAGCAGTCCTTCATCAAGAGGTTGCAAGGCAAACACCTTGAGTGCTCCGGTACTGCCCAACAGGCAACTGTGGAAATAGTCCACCGTGTCGCCGAGGCGATAATAGTAGGCATATATCTTAGCCTGCTCCTCCAGAAGCAAGGCCTTGCTCTCCATGCCCTTACTGCGAAACATCTCAATAGCTTCCTCAATGGGACACTGCATACGATGTATGTGCATATCAGCCTCTACGATGGCACGCATCCTCTGCTCCAGCGACTCCACATCGGCCTGAGTGATGGGACGTCCCACCTTCAGTTCGCAATAATGTCCACCACTGATGGGAGCGCCTATGATCAGACGGCCTCCGGGATAAAGGTCCTCGACCGCCTTGGCCAGGACGAGAAAGAGGGAGCGCACATAGACACGCATGCCCGAAGGAGAATGGAGGTCGAGAAACTCCACATCCTTGCTATTGTAGAAACGGTAGCGGAGACCCTGCACCTTATTGTTGACACGGGCACTGACGGGTCCCAGTGGCATATCCAGTCCGGAGAGGGCAAACACCTCATTGAGCGTACTGCCCGTAGGCACATGAATACGCTTGCCATTGTTCTTGATACGAAGAGTGATCTTTGGTATATCTTGCATGGTTTTATCAGGTATTATCAAGGTAGATGTTTTTCAGAAAATACTTTAACAGAAATACGACGAACTGCACATCAGATGCGTGCCTTCACTCATTTGCTTGAGGATGCTTGCCAACTCCAATGTGCAGTTCGTAGCTCTGCTAAAATTTAGATTTTACACATTCAGACTCCAAGTCTGACCATCCTTGGTGTCCTTCACCTCAAAGCCGAGGGCAGCCAAGTCATCGCGTATCTTGTCGGAAAGCGCCCAGTTCTTCTCGGCCTTGGCCTGCTGACGCTGTTCCAGAAGCATGTCCACTACCTTGCCAAAGGCAGCCTCGCGAGCCTTGTTGCTGACGCCACTCTCCTCGGTAAGACCCAGGATATCGAAGGCAAAGCTATGGAACAGTTCGCTCAAAGCCTGTGCCACCTCAGCGGTGATGCTGGCCTTCTTGTCCACCAAGGTATTGACTACACGGCAGATGTCGAAGAGATGGCTGATGACAATGGGAGAGTTGAGATCATCGTTCATCGCATCATAAAGCTTGGTGCGAATATCTTCAACATACTTCATCTCCACCTGAGGCTGTCCCTTCACCTTCTGACCGTCCAGGAAGCGCTTGAGATTCTTCCATCCATCCATCAAGCGAGCCAGGCCCTTCTCGGCAGCCTGCAAAGCCTCGTTGCCAAAGTCCACGGTGCTACGATAGTGAGCCTGAAGGATGAAGAAGCGGATGGTCATGGGGGTGTAGGCCTGCTCCACCTTGTCGTGCGTACCAGCGAAGAACTCGGGCAAGGTGATGAAGTTGCCATAAGCCTTACCCATCTTCTGACCTGCGATGGTGATCATGTTGTTGTGCATCCAGTAGTGTACCGCAGGATGACCCATAGAGGCTACAGCCTGTGCTATCTCACACTCGTGGTGAGGGAAGACGAGGTCCATGCCACCACCGTGGATGTCGAACTCCTCGCCCAGATACTTGCGACCCATAGCCGTACACTCGCAATGCCAGCCAGGGAAACCATCACTCCACTTTGAGGGCCAGCGCATGATGTGCTCGGGCTGAGCCTTCTTCCAGAGGGCAAAGTCGGCCTGATTGCGCTTCTCACCGACACCAGCCAACTCACGGCTTGCATCCTTGATATTCTCCAAGGTACGACCTGAGAGGATGCCATACTTATGGTCCTTATCGTACTTCTCTACATCAAAATATACACTGCCGTTGGACTCGTAGGCATAGCCATTCTGCATGATCTCATCGACCAACTGCTGTTGCTCCATGATGTGACCACTGGCATGAGGTTCGATGCTGGGAGGCAAACAGTTGAGCGCACTCATGGCATCGTGGAAACGGTTGACATAGTACTGTGCCACCTCCATGGGTTCGAGTTGCTCCAAGCGTGCCTTCTTGGCAATCTTGTCCTCACCCTCGTCTGCATCGTGCTCCAGATGACCCACATCAGTGATGTTGCGTACATAGCGCACCTTATAACCGATATGCTGAAGATAGCGGAAAAGCAAGTCAAAAGTGATGGCAGGACGGGCATGACCCAGATGGGCATCGCCATAGACGGTAGGGCCACAAACGTACATGCCCACACGACCTGGCGTCATAGGCTTGAAGAGCTGCTTCTGACGAGTCAGTGTATTGTAGATAAATAATGGCTGTTCCATAAGATTTTCTGTGATAAGAACCTATTGAAAATTGTTATTGTTGATCTCTTTCGTCAGGCCTGTTTGAGCACAAGGCCCCTAATAAGGGGCAAAGTTACGTAATAATGCCGTATTTGCAAAATTTTGCCATAGAAAAGTGATGCATGTCTTGATATAAGCCAAAAGAGCATTTTTCCTTTGGAAAAGAATTGCCGTCTCGGCTTTTTTTTCTATTTTTGCAACGTATAATGTAAAATAACGAACGCATCATGAGAGATTTCAAAGATATCAAGATTGCAGTAGCAGGTACGGGCTATGTAGGACTGTCCATTGCTACACTCCTGGCGCAGAAACACGAGGTGGTGGCTGTCGACGTCATCCCTGAGAAAGTGGAGAAGATCAATCAACGCATCTCGCCCATCCAGGACGAATATATCGAGAAATATTTTGCAGAGAAGGAACTTCGCCTCACAGCCACGCTCGATGGAGCCGAGGCATACAAGGAAGCAGACTTCGTGGTCATCGCAGCACCTACCAACTATGACCCCGTGAAGAACTTCTTCGATACGCACCACATAGAGGATGTCATCGACCTTGTGCTGTCGGTCAATCCCGATGCCGTCATGGTCATCAAGAGTACCATCCCCGTAGGTTACACCCGTAGCCTCTATCTGAAATATGCGTTGAAGTTCCTCCTCAATCCCGACTTGAAGGACCATCATTTCAACCTGCTCTTCTCGCCTGAGTTCCTGCGTGAGAGCAAGGCGCTCTACGACAATCTCTATCCCTCACGTATCATCGTGGGCTATCCCAAGCATATCCTCACCTCTCCCGAGTTTGACGAGGAGAATGCTGCCATCGATGCCATAGGCAATCCACAGGCAGAAACATTTGCCAAGATCTTTGCCCAGCTTCTCCAGGAAGGTGCCATCAAGGAAGACATCGATACCCTCTTCATGGGTATGAAGGAGGCAGAAGCCGTGAAGCTCTTTGCCAACACCTATCTGGCTCTGCGTGTGAGCTACTTCAACGAACTGGATACCTATGCAGAGGTGAAGGGTCTCGACTCACAGGCCATCATCCAGGGCATCGGTCTTGATCCACGTATCGGTACACACTACAACAATCCTTCGTTTGGCTATGGAGGCTACTGCCTGCCCAAGGATACCAAGCAGTTGCTGGCCAACTATCAGGATGTACCCCAGCAGATGATGACTGCCATCGTGGAAAGCAATCGTACCCGCAAGGACTTCATTGCCGATGCCATCTTGCGTAAGGCAGGATGGTACGACTACACCACCAACAATCAGTATGATGGCAAGAAGGACAATGTGGTCATCGGCGTATACCGACTTACCATGAAGGCCAACTCTGACAACTTCCGTCAAAGCGCCATCCAAGGTATCATGAAGCGTATCAAGGCCAAGGGTGCAGAGGTCATCATCTACGAACCTACCCTTGAAGATGGCACGACCTTCTTCGGCAGCGTGGTGGTCAACAATCTTGAAGAGTTCAAGAAGCGAGCCAATGCTGTCGTAGCCAACCGTTACGACTCTTGTCTGGACGACATTGAAGACAAGGTGTACACACGCGATCTCTTCCGCAGAGACTAAGGAGAGCCTCATCACCACGTTTCATTCCATCCCAAGGGCTTCAAATTTTTCACCCCTATGACTATATTAGTAACAGGTGCCAACGGTCAGCTCGGCAACGAGATGCGCATCATCAGCCAAGGCTCCGAAGACAAATACATCTTCACGGACGTAAATCAGGTAGAGGGTCTCGAAACCACCTACCTTGATATCACCGACCTCGAAGCCATACGCAAGATGGTTGCTGACAATAACGTAAATGCCATTGTGAACTGTGCGGCTTGGACCAATGTGGACGGGGCAGAAGATCCCGGGAAATACGACTTGGTAGAGAAGCTCAACGCTACAGCTCCCGAAAACCTTGCCAAGGCCATGAAGGAAGTAGGAGGATGGCTTGTGCAGATATCTACCGACTATGTCTTCGGAGAAGAGCCCTACAACACCCCTTGTAAGGAAGACCAGAAGGGAACCCCTACCGGAGTCTATGGAGCCACCAAGCTCCTGGGCGAGCAGAAGATACAGCAGGTATTTGCAGAAAAATCCTCTCACTCGGGGGAGACAGAAGGAGGCTATATCATCATCCGTACGGCATGGCTCTACTCTGAGTTCGGCAAGAATTTCTGCAAGACTATGCTCAACCTTACAGCTACCAAACCACAACTCAAAGTAGTCTTCGACCAATGTGGTACCCCAACCTACGCATGGGATCTCGCTACAGCCATCATTGCCGCACTCAAGAATCCTGTAGAAGGCATCTATCACTACTCCAACGAAGGCGTCTGCTCTTGGTTCGACTTCACCAAGATGATTCAGCAGATAGCCCTTGAATTCGGCTATTATGAAAGTCTCCCTAAGCAGGGAGATTTAGAGGGTCTTTGTGACATACAGCCTTGCCACTCCAACGAGTTCCCAAGTCCTGTGACACGCCCATCCTATAGTGTGCTCGACAAGACCAAAATCAAGGAGACTTTCGGCATCAAGATACCGTATTGGACAGACTCCCTTAAGAAGTGTATTAACAATCTCAAAATAATTAATGAATAAATCGTGGGCAATTCATGTTCCCACAAAAAACATAACGACATGAAGAATATAGTAATCACCGGTGGTGCAGGATTTATCGGTTCGCACGTAGTCCGACTCTTCGTCAACAAATACCCCGAGTACAACATCATCAATCTCGACAAGCTGACATACGCAGGAAATCTCGCAAACTTGAAAGACATCGAGGACAAGCCCAACTATAAGTTCGTCAAGATGGACATCTGCGACTTCGATGCTTTCTACAAGCTGATGCAAGACGAGCAGATCGATGGCATCATCCACCTTGCAGCAGAGAGCCATGTGGACCGCTCCATCAAGGACCCCTTCACCTTTGCCCGCACCAACGTGATGGGTACGCTCTCACTCCTCCAGGCAGCGAAACTCTATTGGGAGAGCCTCCCTGAGAAGTATGAAGGAAGGCGCTTCTACCACATCTCCACCGATGAGGTATATGGCGCTTTGGAGATGACTCATCCCGAGGGCATCGAGCCTCCCTTCACCACCAAGGCAAGTTCAGGCGAGCATCACTTGGCCTACGGAGAGGACTTCTTCTACGAGACCACCAAGTACAATCCTCACTCGCCCTATTCGGCAAGTAAGGCATCCAGCGATCACTTCGTTCGAGCCTACCACGATACATACGGCATGCCTACCATCGTGACCAACTGCTCCAACAACTACGGTCCTTATCAGTTCCCCGAGAAGCTCATCCCGCTCTTCATCAACAACATCCGCCATCGCAAGCCTCTCCCCGTATACGGCAAGGGCGAGAACGTACGTGACTGGCTCTATGTAGTGGACCATGCAAGAGCGATCGACACCATCTTCCACAACGGAAAGATAGCCGAGACCTACAATATCGGTGGCTTCAACGAGTGGAAGAACATCGACATCATCAAGACCGTCATCAAGACTGTCGATCGCCTCTTGGGCCGTCCTGAAGGTGCCGACCTTGACCTCATCACCTACGTTACTGACCGTCTCGGACACGATGCCCGCTATGCCATCGACTCCACCAAGCTCCAGAAGGAACTCGGCTGGGAGCCCAGCCTGCAGTTTGAGGAGGGCATCGAGAAGACCGTGAAGTGGTACTTGGAGAACGAAGCTTGGATGGACAACATCACAAGTGGGGACTATGAGAAGTACTACGAGGAGATGTACAAGAACCGATAATAATTCGACAAACTATTGCTACTTACCCTGATGAAACGTTTCCTCCTTTGCATAGCACTCTTTGCGCTTTGTCATGCTCAAACCTCCTGGGCCCAGACACCCGACTGGGAAAACCCACAAGTGATAGGCATCCACAAACTGCCCTATCACGCTACCCTGCAACTCCCTTCCAAGGAAAGTGCGTGCAAGGAAATTGTCTCTCTGGACGGACAATGGTCTTTTCACTGGTCGAGAAATCCCGAGGAAAGACCTGTCGACTTCTACAAGACGGACTATGACGTGACGGGATGGGGTAAGATAGCCGTTCCGGGCAACTGGCAGACACAAGGATATGGGATGCCCATATACACCAATATGAGTTATCCCTTCAAGCGCGACGAACCACGAGTTACCAGCGAACCACCCAAGGACTGGTTTGCCTATGAAAATCGCAATCCTGTGGGCTCATACGTCACCCAGATAAAAGTGACTCAGGATATGCTCTCACAAAATCTCATCCTACACTTCGGTGGCGTACACTCTGCCATGTATGTGTGGATCAACGGAGAGAAGGTGGGATACAGTCAGAACTCCATGTCACCCGCCGAATTTGATGTCAGTTCCTATCTGCATGAAGGCAACAACAAACTGGCCGTAGAGGTGTATCGCTGGTGCGACGGAAGTTATCTGGAAGATCAGGACATGTGGCGACTCTCCGGCATATTCCGTCCCGTACAACTCTGGGTACGACCTTTGGTTCACATCGCCGACTACAAACTGTCGGCAGACCCCAAGAACCTGCAAGGTGAAGGATTTTTCCAAGCAGAGGTAAAGGTGTGCAACACCGGCAAGAATGTGGCCAAAGATGTGCCCGTAAGCGTGAAGATAGGCGGTAAGACACTGGAGAAGCGCATCAAGCAGATCATGCCTGGAGATACCGTCAAGACCACCTTGTCAACCCAAATCAGTTCGGTGCATCTCTGGTCTGCCCACAATCCCTATCTCTATCCCGTGTCCATAGAGACCGGCAAGGAGCACTTTGACTATCACATCGGATTCAAAAAGGTGGAAGTGCTGGGAGAGATACTCAAAATCAATGGAAAGACAGCCAAGCTCCGTGGTGTGAACCGTCACGACCATCACCCACGTACAGGACGATTTGTGGACCGTGAGACCTACGACAAGGACATCACGATGATGAAGCAAGCCAACATCAATTTCCTACGTACCTCACACTATCCCGACGATCCCTATCTCTACGAACTCTGCGACCGATATGGCATCTTCGTGATGGATGAGGCCAATCAGGAGAGTCACGGATATGGCATAGGCAACAAGCAGATAGGCGACAATCCCAACTGGACAAAGGCACACGTGGACCGTGCCGTCTCACTCGTGGAGCGCGACAAGAACCATCCCAGCATCATCATGTGGTCGCTGGGCAATGAAGGTGGTGCAGGTCGCAACTTCAAGGCGATGCGTGAGGCTGTGCTCAGTCTGGACACCACACGTGTGGTATTCTCAGACAGCGACCGTAGTCAGTCCGACATCTATGACGACAGTTATCTGCTTCCCGATGTCCTTGCTAGAGAAGCCCAGAAAGTAAGTGACAAGCCCTTCATGATGCGCGAGTATGCACATGCTATGGGCAATTCCATGGGTGGACTGAAGGAGTACTGGGACGTCGTCTATGCCGACTCCAGCATCTGCGGTGTGGCCATCTGGGACTGGGTGGACCAAGGTCTGTCCGTCAGCAATGCCAATGGCAAGACGAAGATGGAAAACTATGGAAGCAACCTGTCCAATAAGGCAGATGAGCACTGGGCCTATGGTGGTGACTTTGGAGACAAACCCAACGACAATCACTTCTGCCTCAACGGCCTACTCAACCCTGACCGCACACCCCATCCTCACTACTATGAGGTACAGCATGCCTATCGCCCCATACGTTTTGCCTATCTTTTAAATAAGGTGTGGAAGATATCCAACGATCCCTTTGTCAATGTCAACGACTTCGACTATACTGAGGAGAAGAAGACTGTCAACGGAGAGACGCTTATCAACGTGCAGGCCCTGCTCAAGGAAGACAAACCCTGGGCAAAGAAAGGTACCGTGGTGTCCTACGATCAGTTTGTAGTGGGTCAATATGACTATCCCACCTCTCTGGAACTGGGCAAGAAGACACCCAAGGCAGTCAGCAAAGAGGGCATCATCACCGTCACCGCTACACGCAAGTCGCACGGTGAGAAGGAGAATGTACTGCTCACCTTCGATGCCCACAACGGTGCACTCACTTCTTACATCGTGGGAGCGGACCACCTGCTCAAGACACCACTCGAACCCTACTTCTGGAAACCGCTCAATGACAATCAGCGAGCCAACGGTTATGCAAGACGCCTGGGAGACTGGAAGGAATGTGCTGAGAAGCGTGAGTTGAAACAGTTCCACATGGAGAAAAGCAAGGGATGCATCACACTCTGCTATGAGTTCTCACTCCCTGTGGGTGCCGACTACACACTCACCTATACCATCAATCAAGAAGGCGAACTGCTGGTAGAGGCCGACTACACGCCCTTGAAAGACGACATTCAGCTGATGCCAAAGTTCGGTATGCGAACGGCTGTAGAGACCCTCTCGCCCGAGGGTGCTTCCATACGATGGTACGGACGTGGTCCCGAGGAGAACTATCCCGATCGCAAGCTGTCACAGCCCATCGGGGAATACAGCAAGCTCCTCACGGACTTCCAGACTGAGTACATCAATCCTCAGGACAATTCCAACCGTTGTGACGTACGCTGGTTCAGTCTCGACACACCCGAGCATCGTCTCACCTTCCGTGGTCTGCAACCTCTCTGCATACGTGCCAACAACTATGATGACAAGGTGCTCGACAAAGACCCCATGCATCCCTTTGAGATCGAGCGAGACAGAACTGTTGTCCAGGAAGCCAACGGACAGAAGACCATACACGAGACAGCCTATCTCAACATCGACCTCAACGTGCACGGAGTAGGCGGTGCTGACGGATGGGGAGCCAAGACCTTCCCTGCCTATACCAATCCTGGCAACCAGCCCTATCATTACGGTTTCATCATCCAGCCCACACACAGATAGCGTACCGTACCACCCCCATCACAATTAGCCCCACCATGATACGATACCGATACATCTTGACGATGCAGAAGAGACTGCTATGCTGTGCTCTGCTCTTTGCCCTGCTTACGGGTCTTACAAGCCCTTTATACGCCCAGCCTCAGGGTGGAGACAGCCCCACTTTCAGCAAGGCACACGGCATATACAAGAAGAGCTTCTCGCTCTTTCTGTTTCCTTCCGTTTCGGGACGTAAGATGTACTATACCTTGGATGGTAGCAAGCCCACCTTGCAAAGTCAGCAATACCAGAAACAGCTCACCATCACTAAGACCACCATCGTAAGAGTTGCCGAACAGATAGAAGGCGACTCGCTCTCACCCGTAAGCACAGCTTCCTACATCTTCCCGGCCGATGTCATCCTTCAGGGAAACGACAAATACGGCAAACCCATCACACCTGAAGGCTATCCCAGCGAGTGGGGTCCTTTCGTGGACATCAAGGGTACGGCTCCAGGCTACTATGCCATGGACAGCGAGATAGTCAATGAGTCAGAAAGCCAGGTGCTACAAGGTCTGGAGGAACTGCCCATCGTCTCCATCGCTACCGACATAGACCATCTCTTCTCTCACGAAAAGGATGAGGAGAAGGGTGGCATATACATCTATACCGGAGCACCGATAGGCAGTCAGATAGGGCGTGACTGGGAGCGACCCATCAGTCTGGAGATGATGGGAGGAACTCTCCAGCACGACTTCACGGTGGACTGTGGCATCAAGATACACGGAGGTCACAGCCGTTTGCCAGAGAAGACGCCCAAACATGCCTTCCGACTCATGTTCAAGAGCAAGTACGGACCCAGCAAACTCAACTATCCCGTATTTGGAGAAGAAGGTGTGGGTCGATATGAAGACCTCATACTGCGAACCTACTTTGGCAACTCCTGGGAACACTGGGATGAGGGAAACCGTACCAAGGCACAGTACACGCGCGACCTCTGGGCACGCTCCGTACAGGAAAGGCTGGATGAACCCAACAGCAAAGGACAGCCCGTACACGTCTTTCTCAACGGTCTCTACTGGGGTATGTACAATCTCTGTGAGCGCATCAACAAGGAGCATTGTGCAGAGCACTTCGGAGGAAAGAAAGGTGACTGGGATGTCATCAAAGTGGAAGAGACAGCTGGAGAGAAAGTGGTGGCCTCGGATGGTACCTTGGATGCCTGGCAAAATATGCTGGATGTCGTGGAACAGGTGAAGGCTACCAGCAACGTGGCCTTCTACAAACTGCAAGGACTGGACTATAAGGGCAATCCCAGCGATGAACTCGAACCTCTCCTCGACCTTGAGAACTTCTGCGACTATATGCTCATCAACATCTATGGTGGCAACACAGACTGGGACCATCACAACTGGTATGCCATACGCAACAGGGAAAATCCAGGGCGCGGATTTCAGTTCATCTGCTGGGATACCGAACTCATCTTCGGCAGTGCCAATGAAAATGTCACCAACAAGGACAATGCAGGCAAACCCTCACATATGCTCAACTGCCTCATGCGCAACTCCAAGTTCAAGCAACTCTTCAGTCACCGTGCCCACGTACTGCTCACAGAGGGAGGACTGCTCACAGAGGATGGTGTAAGAGAGGTATGGGACAGCCTCTATCTCAACATCCAAAATGCCCTCTATGACGAGTCTGCACGCTGGGGTGACTATCGCCGAGACATACATCCCTACACAGCCAAGAGGCACCGCTATCGTGTGGATACCTATTATCAGAATGAGCGCAACAGACTCCTTACGCAATACTTTCCCAAGCGAACCGACACCGTGCTCGATCAGCTCAAGAGCATGGGCTGGTACTTTACCAGGGATGAGATCACAGCCCCCATGGCCGACGACATGGCAGGAGCCATCTACGACTTGCAAGGTCGCCATTGCGGTATGCTCGATGAGGAAGGCAGATTTCCCGACCATCTGCCTCAAGGCATCTATGTCATCAACGGTAGGAAAGTCATCAGACGCTGACGAGACAATATCCTTTAGTGTCGCATGAGATAAAGATAAACCAATATCACGAAAACCCTATAGTGATGATGAAATGATAAGTTGAGCGAAATGATCCAAGCGTTTTGTTCCAAGTTGTTTACTATCACCTAATATCTTAAAAAGATGAAAAGAAACTATCTATTCCTTTTGCTCCTGTTTTCCATATGCAAGACCCTTAGCAGTTTTGCACAAAACTCATGTGACAATCGTCTCTGGTACGACACTCCTGCAAGCATTTGGCTTGAGGCACTGCCTATAGGAAACTCCAAGATGGGAGGCATGATATATGGTGGTACCACCACAGAGCAGATACAGCTCAATGAGGAGACATTTTGGAGTGGAGGTCCTCACAACAATAACAGTACAAAGTCGCTCGGCAGACTGCAAGAGGTGCGCAACCTCATCTTCAACGGCAAGGAAAAAGATGCTGAAAACATCATCAATTCCGACTTCATCAAAGGTCCTCACGGTATGCGATATCTCTCACTCGGAAGCCTGAAAATCACTTCGGTAAAATCGCTGGATAAGGAACTGACAGACTATCAGCGCGAACTTGATCTTGAGCAGGGCATCTCAAAGGTCTCGTTCAAGTCGGAAGGCAAATCCTATGAGCGAACCACCTTTGCCTCCCTGGCCGACAGCATCATCGTAATGCGACTCACCTCAGATACCCTTCTCAATGTCAAGCTCACCTACGAATGTCCTTTCTCCACCACCCTCACCATGGGTACCAACTATCTCACCGCAACCATCAAGGGAGACGGACAGGAAGGCATATCCGGTGCACTTACAGCCAAGTGCAAGGTGGAACTTGACACGGATGGCAAAATAGTGAAGAGTACGTCCAGCCTCAGCGTACGCAATGCCACCACCCTCACGCTCTACATCTGTGCTTCTACCAACTTCGTAAGCTACAACAATACTAAGGGAAATTCTGACAGTAAGAACAAACGCTTGCTCGAAAGTGCCAGAAAGTATAGTTATGAAGAATTGCTGGGTCGGCACATTGAGAAGTATCAAAGTCAATATCAGCGTGTAAGGCTCAATCTGGGTGCTCCTACCCCCAACAGCGACCTGCCTACCAACAAGCGTCTGGAAGCCTTCAGCAAGAAGCAGACCGACCTGGGCATGGTAGCCTTGATGTTCAACTATGGTCGATACCTGCTCCTGAGCAGTTCACAGCCTGGAGGTCAGCCTGCCAACCTGCAAGGTATATGGAACGACAAGCACGATGCGCCCTGGGATAGCAAATATACCATCAATATCAATGCTCAGATGAACTATTGGCCTGCTGAAGTGTGCAATCTCAGCGAGACAGCCGAACCGCTCTTCTCCATGATACGCGACCTCTCCGTGACAGGAGCCAAGACCGCAGAGACCATGTATGGTTGTCGTGGGTGGATGGCTCATCACAATACGGACATCTGGCGCATTGCAGGTCCTGTGGATGGTGCCTACTGGGGTATGTATCCCAATGGTGGTGCATGGCTTGCCACACATCTCTGGGAGCACTATCAGTACAGCATGGACAAGGACTTCCTTCGTGAGTGGTATCCCGTCATCAAGGGAGCCGCTGTCTTCTATCTGGACTATATGCAAGTACATCCCAAGTACGGCTACCTCGTAGTAGTACCCTCCGTCAGTCCTGAGCACGAACCCATGGGTAAGTCATCACCTATCATAGCAGGGTGTACCATGGACAATCAGATAGCACTCGATGCACTCTCCAATGCCCTTCGTGCCGCAGAGATACTCGACGTGGACCAAGATTGTCAAGACTCACTGAGAGAAGCCATCAGCAAGCTTCCTCCCATGAAGGTAGGTAAGTATGGCCAGTTGCAGGAATGGCTGGAAGATGCCGACAATCCCAACGACCAACATCGCCATATCAGCCATCTCTATGGCCTGTACCCCAGCAATCAGATCAGCAAGATAAGTACGCCCAAACTCTACGATGGCGCCAAGAAGACACTTGAGCAACGTGGAGACGAAGCCACAGGATGGAGCCTGGGATGGAAGACCAACTTCTGGGCACGTATGCTCGATGGAAACCATGCTTATACCATCATCAAGAATATGCTCAATCTCTTGCCTTCAGAGAGCGATGCCGATACACAGAAGTATCCCAAGGGACGTACATTCCCCAATCTCTTCGATGCCCATCCACCCTTCCAGATAGATGGCAACTTCGGTGTGACAGCCGGTATAGCAGAGATGCTTCTCCAAAGTCAAGATGGTGCCGTACATCTTCTGCCTGCCCTCCCTTCCACTTGGAAGACAGGCTATGTGAGCGGACTGCGTGCTCGTGGAGGATTTGAAGTAGACATGGAGTGGGACAAAGCCGTCATCACCAGTGCATCCATACGCAGTACAGTAGGTGGAAAACTCGTAGTTCGCTCCTACTCCAAGCTTTTCATCTCCGGAGCCGAACTCGTCAAAACGCATCGTCTGGGACTTACTGGCAAGAACTATGCCTACGACTACGAGATAGACACACAGGCTGGCGATGTGATAGAGATAGCCAATGCCACCTACATCATGGCTCCTGAAGCGGAAGAAAACCTTACCGACCACACCTTATATAATATAATGGGACAGCCCATCGATGAAAACTATCGCGGTATCACGGTAAAGAATGGCAAGAAACTGCTCAAAAGATAACAATTTCCTAAACGAGCAAAACGACTATTTTTAAAACAAGCAAGCGACTATTTTTCAAATAAGCAAACGACTATTTTCCAAACAAGCAAGCGACTAAACTACTTATGAGACATCGCATATATATCCTTCTACTATGCCTCCTATGCCTCTCTCAAGCCAAGGCACAGGACCTATGCTATGCCACCTTCAACATACGCTATGCTGGAGGTGACCGCCATACACAGCGCGACTGGACACTCCGCAAGGACAGTCTTGCCCACTTCATACAGGCACAGAAGATAAGTGTGTGTGGTATGCAGGAAGTACTGCACGAACAGATGAACGATCTCAGAAAACTGCTACCCGAGTACGACTACGTGGGTGTAGCCAGAGAAGATGGCAAGAAGAAAGGTGAATATGCTCCCATCTTCTATCTGCGCCAAGAGTGGGAAGCCTTGAAGAGCGGTACCTTCTGGCTCTCCGAGACACCGGAAGTGGCAGGCAGTATGGGATGGGATGCCGCATGTACACGCATAGCCACATGGGCTTTGCTCAAGCACAGTAAGAGTGGCAAGCAGATCATGGCCATCAACACGCACTTCGACCATGTGGGCAACAAGGCCAGAGTGGAAAGTGGCAAACTTATACTGAAAAAGGCAAGCGAACTGGCCCAAAATGTGCCTCTCGTACTTACGGGTGACTTCAATGTAGGCATGGAGTCGGATGTATATCGCAGTATCACTCACCATGCAGACTTCCCCATCACCGATACTTTCCGCACAGGAGCGCCTCACGAAGGCATAAAATACACTTGGCACAACTTCGCCAAACTGCCCGTTGAACAATGCAGTAAGATAGATTTCATCTTCGTTTCACCTACCATAGAGGTGCTCCGTACCTTCATTCCAGCCGAAAGCAGACAGCCAGATGCTTTCCTCATGAGCGATCACAATCCCTTCATCGCTACCCTTCGCCTACCCAGCAGATAAGGGCCAAATACGGGCTACACAAGCAAAAATACGGGCATATACAAGGCGAATAGGGCATACTGATGGCAAAGCAAAGTCATGCGCATGACTGAGCCTCATCATGCGCATGGCTGAGCCGTACCATGCGCATGACAAAACACAGGCACGATGCTAACAACTAACTAACTAACAAACTAACAAATTATATTTTTTTATTTCTATTCTATAAAAAGGGACATTTCCAAATTATCATTATATATTTAATCAATCATCAATATAAATAATGAGTCTTTATTATATTATTAATTAATCATCATTTTATATTTAAATAATCATTATTATATATATAATGAGTCCTCCATATAGAAAGACTTATCAAAATAAAAAAAAAGGCAATTTGTTAGTTTGTTAGTTAGTTAGCACTGTTGACTACATACGTATAATCAGTGATTATCGTTGATAATCAATTACTTACTATAAATAGGTCAGCATCGCTAATCCTTTCTTACTAATGAAAGACTGTTAGATAATTGAATTTTATGGCTGTTTTGAGCGCTTCTACCGACATGCCACGCAGGGAACTTACCTCCGTGTAGAGGTTTTGGATGGGAATATCGGCATCATCAGTCTCCAAAAATAGGCGATCGAGCGGGCAGGATAATAGCGAATCCGCATTGTATCTTACACCAAAAGACACATACATGCCCGCACGAATGAGTTGCTCCATCTGCTGAGGTTTGCCACGAAATCCATGAAATATCCACGGTTGCTGTGCCTTCATGGCCTTCCTCAACTGCAGACAGTCATCCAGCGCCTTCACACAATGGAGTATCAAAGGCATGTGGAGATGCTCACTAACCTCTATCTGATGCACGAAAGCACGCTTTTGCAGTTCATAAGGAGCCTCGCAAAGCTTGTCAAGACCACATTCACCAATAGTTATGAACAGCTTGTCAGCAACCTTTTTATCAAAGTCAACTATCAGTGAGTCAATGCATTCGGCCGTAATGTCCCAGGGGTGTATGCCACAACTATCAACACCCTGACATATCGCCGTCACATCTTCTTTGACAGCATGATGCGTATGAAAGTCAAAATACATCACCACCTTGGATAAAATACCATCACTTAGACTAAAATCACATCACTTTTGATAAAAAATATCACATCATCAAGACGGAATATTCACCTCACTTACACATCAGCTGTCTGGCAAACTCCCAAATGATGATGCCAGCAGTCACCGAAACATTCATGCTGTGCTTCGTACCATACTGCGGTATCTCGATGCAACCATCAGAGTTATCAACAACCTCCTGCTGTACCCCTTTCACCTCATTGCCCATCACCACGGCATAGCGTTTGGTACTGTCTATCTGCAAGTTGGGAAGCAACGTACTGCCCTCACACTGCTCTATGGAGAGTATGGTGTAGCCCTCTTTGCGCAAGTTATCAACACACTCCAGCGTATCCTCATAGTATCGCCAAGTCACACTGTCCTCAGCTCCCAGAGCCGTCTTGTGTATCTCTATGTGAGGAGGACGAGCCGTGATGCCACACAGACAGATACCCTGCAAGCGAAAAGCATCGCTGGTACGAAAGACACTACCCACATTATAAAGGCTCCTTACGTTATCGAGCACTACTACGAGGGGCATCTTTTCCGCTTCCTTAAATTCAGCCACGCTGATACGGTTCATCTCCGTCACTTTCAGTTTGCGCATAGGTATCTGTTATAGGTTGATCGTTTAGGCTATTATCTCACACCGTTTCTACCAATACGGCTCCTGCATCATATAGAAATGCTCCTACATTATATATATAAATAAGGAGAAGCCGTCGATATCACACTGCAAAGGTACTAAAAACGGTGCAAAACTTGTTCAAAAAGATTTGAAAAATAAGTTTCCTAATGTTTGGCAGGCCAAAAATAGATGTTGGTATAAAAAAAAATGGAATGCTAAAATAAGTTATAATGTTTTTAAAATATTTCTTTCAACCAATTTTTACAGCGTTATATACAACTTGTTTGCCAAAAAGTTTTTAACTTTGCACTTGTGAACAATATGTGCATAACTATGCTCCACATACAGAGCAATCCCTTATAAATAGGGGCATGTAGGATGGTGAGACCTTTGTGTATAAAGTGTGTAAAACGTATATCCTCAACTTCATAACTTCATATGCAAATATAAGGCAAAATATTTATATACAGTATCGACAACCTATCATCATCATCATAAATTTGTCTCTTTCAAAATAAATCATAAAATATAAACTATAATACGATAATGGTTGATAAAAACTGGGAAGAAAACGGCTACGTCACTCTTCCTATTCCAGAAGGAACAGACTTGAAGGCTGAAATACGCCGTATGTGTAAGGAGAAGAATGCAGTCATCATGGCACACTACTATACCGACGGTGCTGTGCAGGACATAGCCGACTTCATAGGCGACTCTCTGGCTTTGGCACAGAAGGCTGCGAAGACCGATGCCGACATCATCGTGATGTGTGGCGTACACTTCATGGGTGAGACCAACAAGATACTTTGTCCCGACAAGAAGGTTCTGGTGCCCGATCTGAAAGCTTCCTGCTCACTGGCAGAGAGCTGTGATGCGAAGGAGTTCAAGGAGTTTGTTGAGGCTCATCCCGACCACACCGTGATAAGCTATGTCAATACCACCGCTGCCACCAAGGCCGTGACCGACATCGTCGTGACAAGTGGCAATGCCCGCAAGATAGTAGACCAGTTGCCTCAGGATGAGAAGATCATCTTTGGTCCCGACCAGAACCTGGGTAGCTACATCAACAGTATCACGGGTCGCAACATGCTTCTCTGGCATGGTGCATGCCATGTACACGAACGCTTCTCCGTAGAGAAGATCCTGGAACTGAAAAAGCAGTATCCCAATGCCAAGATCCTCGTACATCCTGAGTGCAAGGGACCCGTGGTGAAGTTGGCCGACAAGGCTGGTTCGACGGCTGCTTTGCTCAAGTTCAGCCAGGAAGACGAAGCCACCGAGTTTATCGTAGCCACCGAGAGCGGTATCCTGCACGAGATGCAGAAGGCATGTCCTGAAAAGACCTTTATCCCTGCACCTCCCGAGGTAACCGAGCAGACTGATGCCAACGGCAATCCTGTGACTTGCTCATGCAATGAGTGCAACTACATGAAACTCATCACCATGGAGAAGCTCTACAACTGTCTGAAGTATGAGTGGCCTACCATCGAGGTAGATCCCGAGGTGGCAAAGAAGGCCATCCTTCCTATCAATCGTATGCTGGAGATGAGCTAAACGAATCAAGTGAAAAGTGGATCATGGGGTCTGACCCCGTGATTCACATTGCTAACTAACTAACAAATTGCATTTTTCATGTTTGAATCATGGGGTGTGACCTTGTGATTCATTAGACTACATTATCTATATATAAAGCTTTTGCAAGATAATATTTGTTGCTGTTTAGTTGTTGATAAATAACTCCTATGGAAGAACTTCCACATATCATCACCGACCTGTGTATGATCATGATGGTGGCCGGACTCGTCACTATCGTCTTCAAGCGCCTCAAGCAACCCTTGGTGCTCGGGTACATCATGGCTGGCTTTCTGGCTGGACCACACATGCCCTATACACCTACGGTATCTGAGCAGGACACGGTGGAGATATGGAGCCAGATAGGCGTCATCTTCATGATGTTTGCCTTAGGACTGGAGTTTTCCTTCAAGAAGATATTTCGCATGGGTATGGCGCCCGTGATAGCCTCCGTGAGCATCATGACCTGCATGATGGGCGTGGGCTGTGGAGTGGGTATGCTCTTCTCGTGGAGCAGCATGAACTGTCTCTTCCTGGGAGGTATGCTTGCCATGAGTAGTACCACCATCATCTACAAGGCATTCAACGACTTAGGTATACAGAATAAGAAGTTTGCCAGCGGAGTGATGAGTGTGCTCATCCTAGAGGACATCTTGGGCATCTTGCTTATGGTGATACTCTCGGCTATGGCTGTGAGTCAGAAGTTTGAGGGAGGAGCCTTGATGATGAGCCTCTTCAAACTGGGATTTTTCCTCTTGCTATGGTTTGTAGTAGGTATCTATCTCATACCCCTTTTCTTGAAGCGCAACAGTAAGTTCATCAATAGTGAGACACTGCTCATCGTAAGTGTGGGACTGTGTTTTGCCATGGTGGTGCTTGCCTCGAAGGCAGGCTACAGTGCTGCTTTCGGTGCCTTCATGATGGGAAGCATCCTGGCCGAAACGGTAGAAGCTGAAAGAATAGAGAAAGCTATAAGTTCGGTGAAGGATCTCTTCGGAGCCATCTTCTTCGTGTCGGTAGGTATGCTGGTAGATCCACACATCCTCGTGGCTCACTGGTTGCCCATCTTGATTATCACGCTCGCCATCCTTTTGGGCCAGACCCTGTTTGGCACGATGAGCTTCGTACTCTCCGGACAAGACTTAAGGTCGGGTATGCAGAGCGGATTTTCCATGGCTCAGATAGGTGAGTTTGCCTTCATCATAGCCCAGATGGGTGTGGACAAAGGCGTCATGAGCGACTATCTCTATCCCGTGGTGGTGGCTGTGAGCATCGTCACCACTTTCCTTACACCTTATATGATAAAGGGCGCCGAACCGGCCTATCATCTGGTGGAGAAATACCTTCCTGAACGTGTGAAGACTACCATAGAGAGAAAGTCTGCTGGCAGAAAGGGCCATGCAGAGAAAGCAGAGATGGAAGGCCTGTCGTCGCAGAGTACCGGACAGGTGTGGAAGCGTGTACTGGGTGCTCTTCTGCGTCAGACGGTGGTATATACGGTCATCTCTATGGCCATCATCATGGTGAGTCTTCCTACGGTACTTCTCACTTGTCGCTCCATCTTCGGACACTGGGTGGGCAATGCCATCTGCGGTGTGCTGACACTCATCTTCGTGAGTCCCTTCCTGCGAGCTGTGGTGATGCGTAAGAACCACTCCGAGGAATTCAAGTACTTGGTACGAAAGGGGAAGTGGCACATGTATGGTGTATTTCTCACCTTTTTCTTGCGCTATGCCTTGGCTGTAGATGCTGTCTACTACATCTTCAACTATCTCTCACCCTTCTGGTGGGTATGGCATGTACTGGCCTCTATGGTGGTGGTTTATCTGATGTGTGTCAACCGAAAAGTAAAGCTTACGAGCATACGCATAGAGCGCACTTTCCGTCACAATCTGTTGCGCCGAGAGATAGTGTCTGCCCAGCAGCAGAAGGATGGATCGATGGCCTATGCCAGACGTTTGCAAGGAAGAGATCTGCACATCGTGCGTCTCACGCTACCCTACGATACGCTTTGGGCAGGCAAGACCCTGTCGCAACTCAATTTTGGACGGGAAGACAACATACTCATAGCATCTGTCATCCGTCACGATATGCGCATCAACATACCCGGTGGAGATGTCATGCTTTTTCCTCAAGATACATTGGAGGTTGTAGGTGATGATATAAGTATCGAGCAACTCTCTAAGCGTATGGAGATGGAGGTCTCTGATGAACTTTTCAGCAAGGACAGATTGAGCATCAGTTGCATGACGCTCACACCAGAGTCAGAATACATAGGACTCACACTTCAAGCCAGCCAGATACGCACGAAGATGCAGTGTATGGTGATAGGTTTTGAAGAAGAAGACGGCACCATCTCCATAGCCAGTGCCGACCATATATTCACGGTAGGCGACAAGATGTGGCTTGTAGGCAATAATGCAATTGAAAAGTAGCCCCCCTAACCCCCGAGGGGAATAAGAATGTGGGTGAAAATAGTAGCCCCCTAAACCCCCGAGGGGGAATAAGGAATGTGGGTGTAAGTAATAAAATAAAACTTAGAAATATAATGAAACATTTCAAACTGATGATAGCGTTGTTGTGGGCATTTCTTATGCTTGTACCTCAACTCACGGAAGCTCGCACGAAGGTGAGAGTACGCATGGTGATGACCGATGTGACTACCTATGCTGGCATATCTCCCCTACCTCAGGAAATGAAGCAGGGTGGCATAGCATTTCGCACGCCCATACCCAGCTATGTCAAGATCATCAAAGGTGTGGCAGGCAAGCGTGCTGTGAAGAAATATGCCGACAAGATACCCACACAGAAGGAAGGATACTACTTGCATATAGGCAAGAAGGAGATCGTGCTGGCAGGACGTGACGAAACAGGACTCTTCTATGCCGAACAGACACTCTCACAGATACTCGCCAAGTCTGGAAGCGTGATAGAGACGGAGATAAGAGACTGGCCAGAGGTGGAGTGCAGAGGTGTGATAGAGGGTTTCTATGGCAATCCATGGAGCCATGAGGACCGTCTTCGCCAGTTTGAATTTTATGGCAAGAACAAGATGAACACCTATGTGTACGGTCCTAAGGATGATCCGTATCACAGACGTCACTGGCGTGTGCCTTATCCCGAGAAGGAGGCTTCCCTGCTGAAGGAACTGGCCGAGGTGGCAAAGAAGAATCATGTGAAGTTCGTATGGGCCGTACATCCCGGTATAGACATCAAGTGGAACTTGGAAGACAGTCTTGCTATTGTAAAGAAATTGGAGAGTGTGTACAGTCTGGGTGTACGCAGTTTTGCAGTCTTCTTCGATGACATCGGTGGTGAGGGAACCAAAGCCGACAAGCAGGCTGGACTCATGAACTACATCACAAAGCAGTTTGTCAAGAAGCACAAGGATGTAGAACCTCTCATGCTCTGTCCCACACAGTACAATAAGAGTTGGTCGAGTGGTGACTATCTCTCTATACTGGGCAAGCAGATGGACAAGGACATACGCATCATGTGGACAGGCAACTCTGTGGTCGACATGATAGAGCGTGGCGACATGGAGTGGATCAACGGTCAGATAGGCCGTAAGGCTTTCATCTGGCTCAACTATCCCGTCAATGACTATTGTCAGAGTCGTCTGCTGATGGGTAAGACATATGGCAACGGACGCGACATAGGTCCTATGTTGAGTGGATTTTGCTCCAATCCCATGGAGTATGCAGAAACTTCCAAGGTGTCGCTTTATAGCATTGCAGACTACAGTTGGAACATGAAGTACTACAATGCAGAGCAGAGTTGGGAACGTGCCATCAAGTATCTCATGCCCACTTGTGCAGAGGCTTTCAAGGTATTTTGTGAAAACAATATCGACTTGGGTGTGACAGGTCACGGACTGCGTCGTGAGGGTGAGAGTATGAATTTCCGTCCCTTCCTGGAAGTATTGAACCAAGAAGCTCCTAAGACACCCAAGTATGCTTCTTTCGAATTGCAGAAGAATGTGGGTTATGAGTCCACCTTGCGACTCTGCAATGCATTGGACATGAACAAGTTGGGCGAAGAATTCAATACGCTGATATGGGCTTCACAAGTTCTTTTGAAAGACTCAGTGAAT
>JAZLII010000161.1:0-12465 GCA_045617275.1 Bacteroidaceae bacterium | reverse complement strand
TGGGCAGCACAATGTCGGCTCCGGCATCCTTCAACACACTGTCGGGCAGAGGACCGGTATTGACCGCTATGGTGAAGATACCGGCAGCCTTGGCAGCCTGTACCCCAAGAGGAGCATTCTCTACTACCACAGCCTCTTCTGGCTTCAATGGTGAACCATCGGCATTGAGTGCCACACCTGCCTTGGCCAGACCTTTCAGGTATGGTTCGGGATATGGTTTGCCCAACTTGACATCGAAGGCCGTCACCATCAGCTCAGGACGAAAGATGCCAGGAAAATGCTTGTTCAGACGATCCAGCAGACTACGCTGGCCACTGCCCGTCACGATGACAGGAAGCTTTCCCATCGCGCGTACCTTATTTAATACGTCCAGGGCACCAGGCATGGGAGGGGCGATGGGACAGGTGTTGAATATCTCACTCTTCGTCTTGTATATCTGCTGGCATTCCTCCTCGGTGGCCTCGCGACCGAAGGTGCGCAACATTAGGGCATTGATGGTGCCATTGCCCGTCCGTCCCTCATTCATATACACCTCCTCGCGGGTCATGAACAGTCCGTACTCCTGCACAGCCCTGGTCCACGACTCGGCGTGGTTCTTCATGCTGTCAAACAGCACGCCGTCCATATCGAACAAAAATGCCTTTATTAATTCACAATTCATAATTCACAATTCATAATAGTTTCTTGTGAACATAAGCGGAAGAGAATTCCGTACTTTTCACTTTTCGTTTTCATTTATTTATAACGCATAATTCACAATTAAGGAAGTGGTGCGCTCCCCTAATTGTGAATTATGAATTATGCATTGTGAATTACTTCAAACGAAGTTTGATAGCCTCGGTCTCCTTCTCGTAACCAGGCTTGCCAAGCAGAGCGAACATATTCTTCTTGTAAGCCTCTACACCGGGCTGGTTGAAAGGATTAACCTCCAGCAGATAGCCGCTGATACCGCAAGCCTTCTCGAAGAAGTAGATCACCTGACCCAGATTGTAGGCATCCAGACGGGGCATGATGACGCGGATGTTGGGCACGCCACCGTCCACGTGAGCCAGCTGTGTACCCAGCTCAGCCATCTTGTTCACCTCGTCCACACGCTTGCCTGCCAGGAAGTTCAGACCATCGAGGTTCTCCTCGTCACTGGGGAAGAGCAGTTTGTGCTCGGGAGCCTCAACGCTGATGACGGGCTCCAAGATGGTACGCTCGCCATCCTGGATTCACTGACCCATAGAGTGAAGGTCGGTGGTCAGGTCAACAGCAGCGGGGAAGATGCCCTTGCCATCCTTGCCCTCGCTCTCGCCGTAGAGCTGCTTCCACCACTCGTTCATGTAGTGCAGCTTGGGCTGGTAGTTGCAGAGGATCTCAATCTTCTTGCCATCCTGATAGAGGGCGTTGCGCACGGCAGCATACTGGGCAGTGATATCGTCTCCGAAGGCAACATCCACGCCGGTAGCCTTTTCCATATCCTGAGCACCGCGAACGAGTTCGGCAATGTCGAAGCCAGCCACAGCGATGGGCAGCAGACCTACGGGAGTGAGCACGCTGAAACGTCCGCCCACGTTGTCGGGAATGATGAATGAGGTGTATCCCTCCTTGTCAGCAGTCGTCCCTGCCGCACCCTTCTTGGCCTCCGTCACAGCCACGACCACCTTCTTGGCCATATCCTTGCCACGCTGCTCCTCGCACTGCTTCTTCAGCAGACGGAAAGCCAAAGCGGTCTCAGTGGTGGTACCACTCTTAGAGATGTTGATCACACCGAAGTTCTTGTCCTTCAAGTACTCGGTGAGCTCATAGAGGTAGTCTTCACCGATGTTGTTGCCTGCGAAGAGGATGTTGGGATTCTCGCCCTTGTTGGTGAGCCATGCGAAACTGTTGCCCAGTGCCTCGATGACGGCACGAGCACCCAGATATGAACCGCCGATACCTGCTACGATGACGGTGTCGCAGTTCTCACGAAGCACGTTGGCACAAGCCTGCAACTCACCGAGGAACTCAGCGGTGATGCTGGTGGGAAGGTGCATCCATCCCAGAAAATCGCTACCAGGACGGCTACCGTCCTCCAGTGCCTGCTTGGCACCATTCACTCCTGCCTCGAAGGCAGCTACCTTGTCGGCACCCACAAACTGGGTGGCCTTTGTAATGTCAATCTGAATCATATTTTTATCTAAATGCTTCACTTAGAAGTTTAATCTCTATGGTTGGAGCTATACGCTTGTAGAGGATGTTGTAGACGGCATCCAAAATGGGCATGTTGACATGAAGGTGCTGATTGATCTCCTTCATGGCCTGGGTACCGAAGTAGCCCTCAGCGATCATCTCCATCTCTATCTGCGCGCTCTTTACGCTGTAACCGTTGCCTATCATGGTACCGAACACACGGTTGCGTGAAAAATTGGAGTAACCTGTCACCAAGAGGTCTCCCATGTAGACGGAGTCAATGATGTTGCGCTCTATGGGATGTACAGTGGTGAGGAAACGCTCCATCTCCTGTGTGGCGTTGCTCATGAGTACAGCCTGGAAGTTGTCACCATACTTCAGACCGTGGGTAATACCTGCCGCTATGGCGTAGACGTTCTTCAACACCGAGGCATACTCAATGCCCAAGACGTCGGTAGAGGTCTTTGTCTTCACATACTCACTTGCCATCATGTCGGCAAAGGCCTTGGCTTTCTGCTCATCGGAGCAGCCGATGGTGAGGTAGGTCAGACGGCCCAGGGCCACCTCCTCAGCATGACTGGGTCCGCCAATGACAGCGAGGTTCTCGTCTGGCACATTATAGACATGGTGGAAGAACTCCGAGCACACCAGATGCTCATCGGGCACAATACCCTTGATGGCCGTCACGATGAACTTATCCTTCAGTCTCTCCTTCAGCTTCTTCAGGTTGCCCTTCAGATAGGGCGAAGGGGTGACGAAGATGAGCGTATCGCAGTTGCGCACCACCTCGTTGATGTCGCTCGTAAAAGAGATGCGAGGGATGTCAAAGCGCACGCTGGTGAGGTAGGCCGGATTGTGCTGCAAGCGTTTGAACTCTTCTATGCGGTCATCCCTGCGGATGTACCACCAGATGCGCTCGTTCTTCTCCAACATCATCTTGGCGATAGCCGTAGCCCAGCTACCTCCACCGATTATGGCTATTTTTCCAATCATATTTTCTTTAGTGAAAAGTGAATAGTGAAAAGTGAAAAATACTTAGTGAGCTAATACTTTTAATACGCTATTGACAAACGTGTCCACGCCACGTACTAACAGCATTTGGGGTATTAGGTATTTTTCACTTTTCACTTTTCACTAAATATTTTTCACTTTGTCCAAAGGGCTATCTCATCCTGGCTGGGCTTCTCCATGCCGCCCAGATACTCCTTGTACTTCTTCAGTATCTCAATGATCTGCTGCTGAAGCTTAGCGGGAGCCACACCCTGGAGGGTTGCCACGAGGTTGTAGCCAGCCTTTCGCAGGATGGGAATCCACTCTGCGGGGATACCCTTCTCAAGGAAGGCTTCATCCTTGTCGCGAGGAGCCTTCACCTCAGGCTTCATCTGGGGGAAGAGCATTACCTCACCGATGGCGAACTTACCCGTGAGCAGCATGCACAGACGGTCGATACCGATACCTACACCAAAGGTGGGAGGCATACCATACTGCAGAGCACGCAAGAAGTCGCGGTCGATGATCATAGCCTCATCGTCGCCCTTCTCTGACAAGCGCATCTGCTCGATGAAGCGCTCCTCCTGGTCGATGGGATCGTTGAGCTCAGAGTAAGCATTGGCCAACTCCTTACCGTTCACCATCAGTTCGAAGCGCTCTGTCAAGCCGGGCTTAGAGCGGTGCATCTTTGTCAAAGGAGACATCTCCACAGGATAGTCGGTAATGTATGTGGGCTGGATGAAGGTACCCTCACAGGTCTCACCGAAGATCTCGTCGATGAGCTTACCTTTACCCATGGTCTCGTCTACCTCTATGCCGAGCTTCTTGGCCACTTCACGAATCTCGTCCTCACTCATGGGATAGAGGTCGTAGCCGGTCTTCTCCTTGATGGCGTCAAGGATGGGCAGACGGCGGAAGGGAGCCTTGAAAGAAATGACCTTGCCATCAATCTCCACTTCAGGCTTGCCGTTCACGGCAATACAAATCTGTTCCAGCATGTTCTCGAAGAAGGTCATACCCCAGTTCAAGTCCTTATAGCTGACGTACAACTCCATGCAGGTGAACTCGGGATTGTGGGTCTTGTCCATACCCTCGTTGCGGAAGTTCTTGCCAATCTCGTACACACCTTCGAAACCACCCACGATCAGTCGCTTCAGATAGAGCTCCGTAGCGATACGCATGTACATATCTTGATTGAGAGCATTGAAGTGGGTGATGAAAGGACGGGCACTGGCACCTCCGGCAATGTTCTGGAGGATGGGGGTATCCACCTCGGTATAGCCGGCGTTGTCCAGGATGTTGCGCATGGTACGGATGATCTGGGCACGCTTCAGGAAGGTGTCCTTCACTCCGTTGTTGACGATGAGGTCCACGTAGCGCTGGCGGTAACGAAGCTCAGGATCGTCGAAAGCATCGAAGACGTTACCTTCAGCATCGGTCTTCACAATGGGCAGAGGCTTGAGGCTCTTTGAGAGCACTGTAAGTTCCATGGCATGCACGCTGATTTCGCCGGTCTTGGTGCGGAACACGTAACCCTTCACTCCGATAAAATCGCCCAGGTCGAGACACTTCTTGAAGACCACATTGTAGAGGTCCTTATTCTCATCGGGACAGATAGCGTCACGCTGTACATACACCTGGATGCGACCCTTTGAATCCTGCAACTCTGCAAAGCCAGCCTTACCCATGATGCGGCGACCCATCATACGTCCTGCCACGGTCACCACGTGACTGTTTTCTGCCGTAGCGGCCTCGCGGATGTCATTGCCCTCCTCGTCCTTGCCAATGACGGGCAAATCCACGAAACTATCTATGATATCTGTGCTCCAAGCCGATACGGGAAATTCGGCAGCAGGATAAGGCTCTATGCCCATATCCTTCAAGGTCTGCAAATTGTTGCGGCGAACGATCTCCTGTTCGCTAAGTTCTAAAATATTCATATCTTGTAGTGTTTATATTATCCTCAAGTGATTTGACACATTTACTTTGCGCGTGCAAAGGTACAAAAAAAAATGAGCACCGGCAACGTTTTTCCAGCAAAACACACATTATTAATAATTATAAATTGCTACCTTTGTGCAATGAAGCAAAACAAAGACGAGCTGAGACGGCATTTCGGAACACGATGTTGGGCGTTGTTAGTGCTCTGCATGGTCTGCATAGGCACGAAAGCACAGCGCACATTTAGGATCATGGAGTGGAACGTGGAGAATGTGTTTGACACGCAGCACGACGAAGGGCACAATGACGAGGATTTCCTACCAGAAGGCAGTCACCACTGGACAGCAAATCGCTACTGGAGAAAACTGGACGAGGTGGGCAAGACCATCATCGACGTGGGAGACACGGTAGGGCCACCTGTCTTGGTGGGCCTTTGCGAGGTAGAAAACGACACGGTACTTCGCGACCTCACACAGCGAAGTGCTCTCCGAGCAGCAGGCTACAAGTACGTCATGACAGACAGTCCCGACAGGAGAGGAGTCGACGTGGCCTTGCTCTATCACCCCAGCCTCTTTGCCCTGAAAGAGTACCACGCCGTGCGTGTACCTTCCGTCCAACACGGGATGCCTCCCACACGCGACCTGCTCTATGCGAAAGGACTTCTCGCCTCAGGCGATACCCTTCACACAGTGGTATGCCACCTACCGAGCAAGACTGGCGGACTTCTCGGCAGTGCCCGACATCGCAAACTGGCCGCGGAGACCCTGCGATCCATCATAGACAGCGTACAGACCCTCTCACCCCAGGCGCACATCATCGTGATGGGCGACTTCAATGCCACCTTCGCCGAGTCCATCTTCCGGCGTCTTTCCCCTCCGCTACACGAGACTCTCCCAACCTCTCGCAAAATCCTTCGCCGCCCCATTGGCACCTATTACTTTCAAAAGCAATGGAGCTATCTGGACCACATACTCGTATCCCATTCCCTCTGCAGTCCTCAAGTACCTCAAGCCCATGAGGCCCGTCTGCCTCACCTTCTTGACGAGGACGGACATCCGCACCGAGCCTACAAAGGAACTGCCTACGTAGGTGGCATCAGCGACCATCTGCCATTGTTTTTGGACATTGCACTCTAAGGCTTGAGAGCCCCCAACTATTCGAGATAGGCACGATAGTGCGCCCCGGAAGCGAGGATGTGGAAAGTGGAAGAGTGCGAAGCACGTCGGGCATTGTCGGCCTCAAGGTCTGCAGGATCGGGAAAATAATCCAAGTGAAAAACGCCATGGAAGCCCTCTGGCTGCCGGCGTTGCAAAAGAATGGAGACCATACCCATCGTCATGCGAAGATTGACCTCAACCATGGGATGAAGTACAGCCTTTTGAGCCTCGTCAACTAATATTGACCTCTTGTCATCTACCTTTTGAATCTCGCCAACTAACGTAGATCTCTTGTTACCCTCCTTTTGGCAGAATTTCTCCCCCTCGGGGATTGGGGGGGCTGTCAGCATCATGTCGACACCTAAATACCCCCTGTAGGCCGTGCCAACGAGTGAAGAGAGACGATGCTCCAACCACTGACGTACGGCAAGACTCTGCTCTTTTGGAACAAACTGATCCAGCCAAGCTTGCTTCTCATCCTCCGGCATCAACAAATTGCCACTGTAAGCACCATTGGCATGGGTCTCAAAGAGAGAAAGACCCTGATAAGTGACACACCCCTGGCCATCACTCCAAAACTCCATGGCCAGATCGTGGCGTTTTTCGTAGAGAGGCTCAACCACCACTCCACCCTGCTGACTGATGACTCGACGGCACCAGCCCATCAGCGTGTCTTCACGTCCTCCCTGACCATAACGCAACCCCTTGCCACTTCCACTCCAAGGAGCCTTCAGGATGGTGCGGGGCCATCGACACAAAGCCTCCTCAACCTGAGCCTCATCCCGACAGAAAACGGACTGGAAATCAGCGCAAACGCCATCCTCTCGCATCCGCGCCAGGAATTCGACGGCACGCTCCCTACTGCTCAGATGACGTATCTCAAGCAACTCTGAAGGAGAAGGCAACAAGCACTCTGGCACACCCATCTGACGCAGGCGATGGCAAGCCGCAGGAGACCAGCCCCAAGGTCGAACCTCATCGAGCGAAGACAAAAGAATTGCACCGGAAGATTTCTCATGTATCATCGAGGTCACGCAAGCATCTACGACCCCATCTTCTTCAGCCCAAGCCAAGGGCAATGTGGCCAGTTCGTCCATCATCACGCGGATATGCCCCGGAGGCGTGAACCCTGGAGAGAAATTGGCCAGGGCCAGATCGTTGTCACAATTAAAAAAATACAGACAAGCCATCACTTCTTCGCCTTTTTTCTGGCTTTTTTGTCGGCCTTCAGCTTTGCGTTCTGACCATCCTCTTGAAGGTTTTTACGAGAAGAAGCCTTCGAGCGAACGAGCGCAGAGAAATCACGAACGGGGAACTGACGCATCTCTTGGCGCCCAGCCAGCGAGAAAGTAACCGGTTCGCTCTCATTGCCACAGCGATCCATTGCAGTGACGGCGATGTGCATACCATAGAGGTGAACCATCAGCCGATTGAACACATAAGACGGTTCGGTCAAACGCGCCGCAACCAGATTTTCTGGACAACTCGTATCCACAGGGAACTGTCGGCTAACGTAGACATTGTAAAATACACCGCCCGCCTCAAGATTGTCCGTGGAAGGCTCCCAAGAAAGGCGCGACATTCCCTCGTCCAACTCCTCACAAGAAAAAGCACCGGGCAGAGTGGGAGGCACGCTGTCCCGCCAACTGCAAACAGGTGTAAGTGCAGGGAAGGCATAAAACTCGCGCTTCAGGTAGTCATAAAGCCCCTTGGTATTGTCTGTCAAGAACTTGCTACGGAAATAGGCCTGTCCACCTAAACCCAGTCCGCGAATATAGGACAACTGTACCGTGATGGCACTCAAGGGCCAGTTTTTTTCCTGTGGAGACATGAAATAGATACCCAAACCGGGAGCTACGCAACGTCCTCTGTCCTGTTCGCGCCAGTCTGCTGCAAAGGGGAAGAAATGGTCGCCTTGGAAATACATCATAGGATAGAGTGCATCGTGTATACCCTCACGCAACCACCCTTGCGCATCTTGGAAAACAGCATCGTAGCAGTTCCACCCTTTTGAGGAGAAGCGCGTACCGTCGCGGAACTTACCCACAGGACTGCTCGACACCCTCACCCAAGGTTTCAAAGTCTTGACGGAATTATAAATTTTCCTTACAATACGAGTTACATTATCTCTTCTCCACTGCGCTTTTGCCTGACCTTTGCCAAACTTCTTGTAGGTATCGGCATCAGGAAAGGACGTAGCATTTTCAGGATAACGGATGTAGTCAAAATGTATACCGTCGACATCGTAGCGGCGCACCACTTCCTGGCAAATATCTGCAAGATAATCGGCAGTGGCGGGCTGACCGGGATCTAAATAATACATATCGGCGTGCTTCTTGCACAAAGACGGATGAGTACGGACTACACCCTTCGTCCCCATTTGCTTTGCCAGCGCAATTTTATACGCCGGAACAGTCACCATCCACGCATGCAGTTCCATGCCCCGACGATGACATTCCTCCACGGCAAACTGCAATGGATCGTAACCGGGATCCTTGCCATACTGCCCGGTAAGCGCCACATCCCAAGGTTCGATGGAAGAGGGGTAAATGACGGATCCTCGCACACGAGTCTGAAGAAACACCGTGTTGATGTGAATGGCTTGCAACTGATCGAGCAGTTGACAAAGTTCTTGCTTCTGCTTCTCCCTCCCCGCTACCGTTGACGCCTTAGCCTTGGGCCAGTCGAGTCCTCCCAGCGTAGTTACCCATACCGCCCTTGCCTCACGCTTGGGAAAAGCCTGAGGTACCTGAGCATGGAGCACCACAGAAAAGAGGATACACCAGAGCCCGAAAAACAGTTTGCTACGCGACATAAAGGAGGGTTGCTTTCAATTGTCGCACAAAAATACAAAAAAAGTGCGAAATCACAAGGTAAAGTCAAAGATAATTTGTAATTTTGCAAGCAGAAAGGGAAGCCCCCAAGCCACGGAAAACGACTATCAGCCCATTTCGGCAGACCATCCATACCCAACAGCTTTGCGGTCTCCCACATACAGGAACCAATACCAGGTAAAAAGAACTTTTAGGAAAGATGATTACATTTTGCGTTGCGCTGACAGCTCTTGTTTTGGGCTATCTGCTGTATGGAAAATTTGTAGAGAAAGTGTTTGGCATAGAGCCCGACCGCAAGACCCCATGTTATACTCAAGCCGACGGTGTAGACTACATGCCCATGGCCAACTGGAAGGTTTTCCTCATCCAGTTTCTGAACATCGCAGGCACAGGCCCCATCTTCGGAGCCATCCTCGGCATCCTCTATGGCCCGGCTGCATATTTCTGGATCGTACTGGGCTGTATTTTCGGCGGAGCCGTACACGACTTCCTTGCCGGTATGATTTCGCTGCGCAAGGGCGGTATGTCTCTTCCGGAGATTATTGGTGATGAACTAGGTCCCGGAGCCCGACTTGGCATTCGTGTGCTTTCCCTGGTGCTGATGGTGCTGGTGGGAACCGTATTTGCCCAAACCCCTGCCACCCTGCTGGGCAACATGACCAGCGACTGGAGCATCTGGGGCGGATGGGGTGCCGTATCGTGCTGGACGGCCATCATCTTTGCCTACTACATCCTTGCCACTCTGCTTCCCATCGACAAACTCATCGGCCGCATCTACCCCGTATTTGGACTGGCCCTGCTGGTGATGGCCGTTGGCGTACTGGCAGGTATCTTCACCAATAGCGGAAGTATACCTGAGATCACGGAAGCCTTCACCAATCATCACCCCAACCCCAATGCCATGAGCATCTTCCCGGGCATCTGCATCACGATCGCTTGTGGAGCTGTGAGTGGATTTCATGCCACACAGAGCCCCATGATGGCTCGATGCATGAAGAACGAACGCATAGGACGCCCCATCTTCTATGGCGCGATGATCACCGAAGGACTCGTGGCCTTGATCTGGGCAGCAGCAGCCATCAAGTTTGCCGACAGCCTGAGCAATGAAGGCAGCACCCCCTACGAGAAACTGATGATCGCCATGACCGACCCCGCCTCTGGGAAGGTAAACCCCGCCATCATCGTCAACCATATCTGCCACAGCTGGCTGGGCAGCATCGGTGCAATCCTCGCCATCTTGGGAGTTGTAGCAGCACCTTTGACCTCAGGTGATACGGCTTTGCGCTGTGCACGCCTTATCGCTGCAGACTTCATGAAAATAAAGCAAGACAAGATCGTCAAGCGACTGACACTCTGCCTGCCCATCTTCGCCATCAGCATCGGTTTGATGTTCATCGACTTCAACGTCATCTGGCGCTATTTCGCCTGGACCAACCAAACCCTCTCCGTCTTCACCCTGTGGACCATCAGCGTATGGTTGGGCAAACGAGGCAAGAACTATTGGGTATCTTTGATACCTGCCTGCTTCATGACCATCGTCTGCACCACCTACATCCTCATGGCTCCAGAAGGCTTCAACGGTCCTCAACTTCCCTCTGTGACAGCTGGTATAGTACTGGCTGCAGGCTGTGCGGGCCTCTTCCTTAAGAAAGCCACCAAGTGGGCAAAAGACAAACAAGCTTAAAACACGCAAACCCATAGGGGTGCTACCTAAAGGTAGCGCTCCAAAGGGCAAAAAGGAGTCAGGAATGCCACTTTTTGCTATTTAGACTTTGCAAATTCACTTTTTTTGGGTAAATTTGCACCGTTAACTGCAGAAAACAAAAATGGAAGCCTTTTTCAAGACACACGCCTACCTCGTGGAGCACACCAATGCGCCAGTAAGGAGAGCCTTGATGGACGAGATCAACTGGAACGACCGGCTGATCGGCATCAAGGGTTCGCGCGGTGTGGGTAAAACCACGTTCCTACTCCAGTATGCACGTGAGCATTTCAGCGTCAATGACCGTAAATGTCTCTACGTGAACATGAACAACTTCTACTTCCAAGGCAAAAGCCTCACGGACTTTGCCGGAGACTTTCATCGCAACGGAGGCCAAGTTCTACTGATAGACCAGGTGTACAAGTTGCCCGATTGGAGCACTGAGCTTAAGCGTTGCTACGAACGGTATCCTGGCCTGAAGATTATCTTCACGGGTAGTAGTGTGATGAGACTTAAAGACGAGAATCCCGAACTCAACGGCATCTGTTCATCCTACAACCTCAAGGGATTCTCACTGCGAGAGTTCATCAACCTCCGCACTGGACTTAGCCTGTCGTCTTATTCTTTCCAAGACATCTTGGATCGTCACGAGATGATCGCAGCCAGCATCTTGCGCCAAGTGGATCCAAATGAGCATATGCGCGCCTATCTGCGCCACGGATACTATCCTTTCTTCTTGGAGAAAACCAACTTCACAGAGAACCTCCTGAAGGTGATGAACATGATGGTGGAGGTGGACATCTTGCTCATCCAGCAGATAGAACTCAAATATCTCAACAAACTGAAGAAACTGGTCTACATGCTCGCCACGGAAGGCAACGTGGCTCCCAATGTAAGCCAACTGGCAGCTGACGTGCAAACCAGCCGTGCCACAGTGATGAACTACTTCAAATTCCTTGCCGACGCGCGTCTTATACATATGATCTACCGCAAGGGCGAACAGCAAAGCAAAAAACCTGCACGCATATCCTTGCACAACACCAACTTGCTGTTTGCCATCTTCCCACGTTTCAACGACGAGGAAGCGCTGACAGAGGCATTCTTCCAGCAGACCCTTTGCCCCGAGCACCAAGTGTCGGTGGGCGACCGGAGCTGTGGCTTCTACGTGAACGGCAAACGTTTCCGCATATGCATGGAAGAACCCCACAGGCAGTCGAGCGACGTATACTACATTCGTCAGAATCTGCAGAAGGGACATGACAAGCAGATTCCTCTCTGGATGCTTGGATTCCTGTATTAAGAAGCAGGCATAGACTGTTGAGAATTTGACTTAGAAAACAGAAACAATACAATCAATCATACACAATTCCATTAATAACAAATCAAAAATGGCTAAAGAAAAAAAATTCGTAACATGGGATGGTAACACCTGTGCCGGACACGTCGCTTACATGTTCAGCGAGGTTGCTGCCATCTACCCCATCACTCCTTCATCTCCCATGGCGGAGCATGTAGACGAGTGGGCCGCTCAGGGTCGTAAGAACCTCTTCGGTGACACAGTAATGGTACAGGAAATGCAGTCAGAGGCTGGTGCAGCAGGTGCTGTTCATGGTTCACTGCAGGCAGGTGCTCTCACCACCACCTTTACCGCTTCTCAGGGTCTTCTGCTGATGATCCCCAACATGTA
>JAZLII010000160.1:0-6798 GCA_045617275.1 Bacteroidaceae bacterium | reverse complement strand
CAGCCGAGACAACATTTATGGTAGCGGTACTCCACGGTGATGTCAACTTGGACGGCCAAATCAGTATCAGCGATATGGCTGCTCTCATAGGACACCTCAAGGAAAATCCTACAGACTACGATTCCGATTGCGATGTCAATAGTGATGGAGAAGTGAATTTGGACATTGGAAAAACCACTTAGGTCTCTACCTCTTCTCCGCCGGGATCTCTATGGGGGTCAGCTCTCCTGTAACTGAATCCATGATGTAGCCCTTGACCACAACATCTTTGGGGACGAGGGGATGATTCTTGACAAGGTCGACAGTCTCAAGCACAGCGGCATCGGTCTCATCAAAGCCATGGAGCCACGACTCAAGGTCGATACCGCAATGCTGCATGAGCGAGATGTGCTCCTCATCGATGCCTCGCTCACGCATCAAGTGGAGCATCTCTGCACCGTCCATACCCTGTACGCCGCACCCTGTGTGGCCGATAATCATCACCTCGTTGACACCCAGCTCGTAGATGGCCACGAGGAGCGAACGGACGGTGGAGTCGAAGGGATTGGTGATGGTACCACCCGCATTCTTGATGATCTTCACGTCGCCGTTCTTTATGCCGAGGGCAGCGGGAAGCAGTTGGACGAGACGTGTGTCCATGCACGTCACGATGGCTATCTTGCGATCTGGGTACTTGCTTGTGGCATATTGCTCATACATCTTTCCTTCCACAAAACGCTTGTTGTATGCAAGCATCTCTGAAAGTGGGTCCATAGGTTTCTGTGATTCCATAACTTTTTAAGAAAAGAGAAAAATACCTAACTGAAGTTTCTCGCCCTTATGTCCATGAGCATAATCTTTTATTTATCAAGAATTTGTGAAGGTTCTTGATAAAAAAGATGGGAAACTTGAATACCTAATACTATAAATAATTTTAATACTTGCTGAAAAGTGAACCGACCGACTTAGACGGTATGGCTTTCGCCTTCTTCCCTGATACACCAGAATGGGACGCCTCTCTCCTGACAGAAGGGCTCCATCCTCCAGGCACTCTCAAATCCGCTTGCCACGAAGTGCATCGGGACGAACAGGCCAACGTCGAAACGCTGGATGAACTGTCTGCCGCCCAATGTGTAGCCATTGCCGATGCGTCCATCTACCGGGAACATGACGAGGTCGAAAGAATCCTTGATCTTGTGTATGTCTTTCAGTTCGCCAAGGAAACGCTTCTCCTCTGCAACCGGACATATCTCGCCAAACTCATCTGAATACACGCGCTCTGGCACCTTCTCCTCTGAGAGGAAACGTGCGTACCAGTTGCAAAGGTCACCGGCATGGAAGAGGCTTCTGCCCTCCACCTCTACGACCCAACTGACTCCGCTGTCGTTGCTTCCCGTGGCAGTCACCTTGAGATGGTCGTCCTCCCACGTGGCTCCTTTGGCCATCCACACGTCAGCATCTTCCCTGCTGGCTCTCCGGCGCCTGAGGATATCCTTCGAGAGAATGTAGGTGATGCTGGACACGGTATGCTTCCACTTGAAAATCTCCTTCGTGAAATGGTCTTCATGGAAGTGGCTTGCAAACACATACACATGCTTCGTCGTGCCCTGGTAACGAGCCATCACCTGGGCGGGGTCCATCCAATAGTCAAAGACCAGGAGGCAATGCTCCGTCTCGACCGCAAAACCACTGTGGAAGATGTAGGTGAGATGCATGGTCCTATCGATACATGTCAACGGCTTTTGGCCCCCAGACGGTCCTATCTGATGAAGTGCATGGGAGTCCACGGCTCACGCTCAGGAGCGTCGGTGGTATCCACGCCGTGCATCTTCTTGAGTGTCCATGCCATGTTGTTGGCCAGGGTGCGCATGGTCTGCATACCTTCAATATCCTGCGCTGCCTGTCCTTCTTCACGACCGTAGGCTATGTTCCAATACTGCGAACCGACAAGTGGCATGTTGCACATCTGGAAGGGCATCTGAAGGGTCTGGAAGGCAGCTGAAGCTCCGCCTCTACGGCAAATGGCAACGGCTGCAGCCGGCTTGCCTTGGAAGTTGGCTCCACCGGCATAGAGCATCCTCTGCTGCAGACAAAGGAGCTGCCCCGACGGCTGTCCCCAATATACGGGTGAACCAAGGATGATGGCATCGGACACTTCCATCTTGGCTATGACCTCATTGGTGAGGTCCTGATCGCCAAAGACACAGCGCTTGTCGGCATTGGCCTTACAAGCTCCACAAGCAATGCAGCCACGTACGGCCTTGTTGCCGATCCACATGATCTCACTCTCTACGCCCTGCCTCTCAAGCTGTCCTGCTATCTCTTGCAGCGCGGTGTATGTATTGCCCTTCTGACGTGGGCTTCCGTTGATAAGTAATACTTTCATCTTTATGTAAGGGATTTGAATTATTCAAGACACTAATTCTTGACTACCGTGGTCTCAGAGAAGTAGAAGTCGCGGAGGGGCTTGCTCTGGGCATCGCCCTTGAGGGTGACTTGCTGCTGGAGACGGATATCGGTAGAGGATGCGCCTACCTTGAGGAGGTACTGGCCTGGGGCAATGTTCCACTGGCGCTCACCCTCATGGGAGTAGTAGCCCAACTGCTCGGTGTAGAGCTTCACCTCCACGGTCTTCTCCTGACCGGGCTCGAGGCTAACGCGGGCAAAGCCCTGGAGCTGGATGGGACGTATGGGCTGGTCGAGATGGGCCGGTGAGAGATAGATCTGTGCCACCTCGTCGGCCTTCACCTTGCCGGTGTTCTTAATCGTGAAACTCAGCGTGAAACTCTCGTCCGTGGTACGAACCTCAGCAGGTGCCTCGAGGTGGTCGTAGGCAAAGCTGGTATAAGAGAGACCGTAGCCGAAAGGCCATGCCACACGAGGATCAAGGCCAGCCTGATAGTTGTAGCAGAGAGGCACACCGAGATAGCTGTTGGCCGACTGCTGACCCACCACGATGTCGTGCAGCTCAGACTTGGGATAGCTCACACAGAGCTTGCCAGAGGGCGACTCATGGCCATAGAGTATGTCGGCCACGGCGTTTCCTCCCTCCTCACCCGGATACCAAGCCTGGATGATGGCCGCACAGCGATCGGCTATCTCGTCGATGATCTGACAACGTCCGCCAAAGAGCACGAGCACCACGGGCTTTCCTGTGGCCAGAAGATGCTCCACGAACTCCTGCTGACGCCCTGGCAGATGGAGGCTGGGACGCTCACGGCTCTCACCGCAGAGCAGAACGTTCTCACCCACAGCAGCCACGATGACGTCGCTCTCAGCTGCCATCTTGAGGGCTTCTGCCTCATGGGCCTCTTCGGGATGCTCCACCTTGCGGTCGAGGATGCGCTTGAGCCACTCGGCACGAGTGTCGCCACCGTCCTGTATCCAGGTCTCTATCTCCTCTGTCCAGTCACAGCCACGCGTGTAGCTGAGCGTCATGCCATCGGGCATCTTGCTGGTCATGCCATCCTTCAGGTTGACAATCTTGGGGTGCATGTCGTCCTCATTCTTCACCTGCCAGAAGTAGCGCATACTGTGGAAGGTATAGTCGCCGAGCATGGCCCACATGGTGTTGGCATTGGGACCGGTGAGAAGGATTCGGGTATCTTTTCCCTGCTCCTGGCCAGCAGCCTCTCCCGTCTTCTGCTTGGGTCTGAGGGGGAGTATGCCATCATTCTTGAGCATGACGATGCTTTGCAGCGCCAAGGTATAAGCCGTCTGTCGCTCCTCAGGGCGATCGAAGGCGATGTGCCCGGTGTTGTAGAGTACAGGATTTTTCTCCAGCAGACCCACGCGCCACTTGTAGCGAAGCACGTTTTTCACAGCCTCTTCAAAGCGCTCCTGAGAGACGAGACCCTTGTCGAGTGCCTCCTGCAGATGGCGGTTGTTGTCGCCACGGGGAAACTCCACGTCGTTGCCCGCATTGATAGCGGCCACACAGCGCTGGAGAGGATCCGTGATACCCACGATCTGGTCCACGGAATTGTAGTCGCTCACCATCATGCCGTCGTAGTGGAGATAGTGTCGCAGGATGTCTTGCTGGATGAATGAGTTGGCCACACAACTCACGCCATCGACGGCATGGTAACCCGTCATGACGGCCTTGCTGCCAGCCAGGCGTATCATGGTCTCATGGGGCAGGAGTATCTCCTCCATGAGTTCCTTCTCGGGCGCTGCACCACCGCCGCCATAGCCGAGATAGTGCTTGCTGCAAGTACCCACTCCCTTGCGAAGGTCTCCCTGCTGAAGACCACGCACGAAGGCCGTACCGAAGACGGCAGAGAGATAGCCATCCTCACCGTACGACTCCTCCAAGCGATTGAAGGATGGATCACGCACCACGTCGACCATGGGCGAGAGCGAGAGCAGTCCACCTATCTGGCGCAGGGTCTCTCCGGTCTGGCGAGCCTTGAGTTCGGCCAACTCGGGATTGAAACTGCAAGCCAAACCGATCTGCTGGGGATAGACCGTAGCATCGCGTGTACAGGCTCCGGTAAGCACCTCCTCGTGGAAGAGCGCAGGGATGCCACTGGGGGTGTTGCTGATGAGCCACTCTTGCATCACAGCCACTCGGTCGCGGATGACATTGGGGTCCTCACTCATCTGACTGGCAAACTGTGAGAAATGGCCGATGCCAAAGCTGAGATCGCGCCGACAGAGCGCTGTATCCAGTTGACCGTCCTCGGTGAAGTAGTCGTTCATATAGGTACTGCGAAGCTGCTGGATGCGCTCCTCCTGCGTCATACGCGCATAGAGCTCGTCCACTTGCTGTTCCATATCTGCCATAGACTCCTTCTGGCTGCTACATCCTGCCAAAAGCATAGAAGCACACACGATTGCCATTGTCGATTTCATATTTTGATGAGGTTATTGGTTTTTAGGTTTTAGGCCCAGCGGAAAAGCGCTGGGCGCGGGGGCTTTGGAAGCTCTGCAAGGAAGCGCTGGAGGCGGGGGCTATTTTTTCACCTGGGTCTTGAAGGCTGAGCCGAAGATGATGTACTGGGTATTGCCCGCGATGGTACCTTCATTCTGTCCCCAGAGGAATGGCCAGTCGTCGTAGTTCTCGAAGTGGTCGGGCTTACGGAAGAGCACACCGGGTGCCACGTTGCCGGGGATGAAGGAGAAGTCGGCGCGATTGTTGCCATAGAACACCTGCTTGGGGCGAGCGGCTCCTACCGTGGCTACGAAAGAGTAGTTGTGGTAGGGATGACAACCGAAGAGCCAGTTGCTCACACGATAGATCTCCTGCTTCTTGACGATGTCGGGATAGTAGAGGTTGGCAAAGCAGACCGTGGTGCCAAAGGAGAGCACAGCACCGGCTCCAGCCCAGTTGCCCGTACCGATGGGCACTCCGTAGGGATTCTGCTTGTCGAGGCTCTCTATATAGGCCTGGTACTGCACGACATAGGGACGAAGTTGCTCCTTGTAGGCAGCATCCATATAGGGGATGGCATCGAGAGCCGTCTGTATGTTGCTCTGCATATTGCGACGCAAGGCAGGCCATATTTGCTCCTTGAAGAGGTCGAGATAGCGCTGCTCGCGAGTGGCAGCATAGAGCTGAAGGTTGGTGGCCATATTGCTGGCATTGTTTCCATTGCTGGCATTGGCTCCATTGTTTCTACCCTGCTGACGCTGAGCCATGAGCTGGGTGGCCTCCTCCATGAGTCGCTTGCTCTGCACGAGGGCACGGCGAGCAAGGTCGTCGTTGTAGCCCTGCAAGGCACGGCTGGCAGCAGCAAACATGGTGGCAGCACGGAAGTCAAGACTGGGATTGCGAGTGGTGAAGGCCCACATATCGTCGGGCGTACCGCTCGACTTACCATCGGCAGACACCTCGTAGGGCTTCAGGGAGGGGTCGTAGTGCAAGCCGTCGGTGATGGCACTGATATCTCCCAGGTGGTGATAGTTGTCGAGCACAGAGTTGCTCAGCGTGGAAGCCATGTGGCCTATCTGCTCGGCCTGTGCCACGAGGTTGAGCGTACCATGCTCGATGAACTGCAGGATGTCGGGCACACCATCGGGACGATGAAGGTCCACATAGCGCTGCTTCTCGTCTACGAAGGTCTCATCGCGCTCCGAGCGGAAGAGTTCCCAGGCACGTACGAAATTCTCCACCACGCTGATGTTGCTACCCGTCTCGATGTCGTAGTCTCCGGCATCGAAGAAGCCACCCACGTTGAGTCCGGGGATGAGTTCGAGAGGCTTGTACTTCGTATCGGTGGTCTGGCCCTGGCTGTGAAGGTCAAAGTGGTCGCTGGGAGGAGCCTGGAGATAGCCCTCACGGAAGGGTTCGCCGTGCCACATACGGTAGCCCTCATTGACTGCCATATGATTCATGTGGATGGGCACCCACACATCGGTGGTGGCATCGGTGATCTTATCGTAGACGCTTGGGTCGATGATGAAATTGTTGGTCTTCGTATCGCCATACTGGATGTAGTACACACCCGGCTGACGTACGCTGCTGAAGTCGAACTTCACATAATTATATTTATAGAAGCGTCCCCAGGTCTCTACCTTGCCGGAGAAGGCCTCCTTGACCTGTCCGTCGTCCATGATACGATAGAGGCTTGCCTTGGGAAGCGCCTTGTCCATCTTGTCGAGCTCGATGACAGCCACCTTGGGCTGTTCGGGGATGTAGCCTACCTGTGAGAAACCGATATTGGGCTCACGTATCCATCCCTCTATGGCGTGAGGCTCCACGGTCCAGGTCACCACCTTGCCGCTCTTGCCTTTGGGAAGCACACTGCGCAGTACGTACCATCCGTTTTGTGCCAGCATACGGCCATCGTAGAGACAGAGCTCAGCATCCTGGCAGCT
>JAZLII010000159.1:0-7533 GCA_045617275.1 Bacteroidaceae bacterium | reverse complement strand
GGTGTCATCCTGCCCAAGGGAGCCACGGCCATCGACTTCGCCTTTGAGCTCCACACCGAACTGGGTCTGCATGCCTACTATGCCCGCATCAATGGCAAGCTCATGTCCGTCAAGACCGAACTCAAGCGCGGCGACTGTGTGGAGATAGGCACGGTGGAGGCCTTCACACCCAAGAAGGACTGGCTGGAGAGTGCCATCAGCTATAAGGCTAAGCGTAGCCTTCGCAAGTACTTTGCCCAGCTCACGGCTGCCCATCCTCCCCGCTGCCCCTACTGTCAGCCCTTGCCCGGTGGCGACACGGTGGGATTCAAGGATCCAAGTGGCATCCTGATGATCCATCGCAAGAGCTGCCCCGAGGTCATACGCCTCTCCAGCAAGCTGGGCGACAACATCGAGGCCTACGACTTCCAGGAGAAGCCCGGCATGCAGTTCCCCGTCACGGTGGTCATCAAGGCCGTCGACCGCTACCACCTGCTGATGGACCTCATCGACAACATCTCCAACCACCTCCACCTGAGCATCGAGTCGCTCACCACGACCACCCAGGACAACATCGCCGACTGCACCATCACCTTCTACGTCCACTCGGTCCGGGAGCTCGTACACACGCTCTCCTATCTCTACACCATCCCCGGCGTGGAAGAAGTGCATCAGCAGCTGTAGCTCGGCGAGCCGAGCGCGTAGCATCGATCGCTGTGCGTCGAGCATCGATCGCTGTAGCGTTCATATTATCGGCATGTTATGCCGATGCCCTTCCCTCCCTCCTTCCTTCCCTTTTCCCCTTAAATCCTTAAACCCTTAAATCCTCAAACCCCTATGAGCATACGCCCCTTCCTTACCGCCCTGTTTTGTACCTTCGCTCTCACCTCCATGGCCGACCGTGAGTCGCTGAAGGGCTTCGAGTATGGCACCGTGGCTGCTCCCGACGGCACCGAGTGGCAGTCGCCGGAGCGCCTTTCTCTCAACAAGTTGCAGCCCACGGCCTATGCCTTCCACTTCGCCACCCCGGCCTCGGCCAAGGGCGTGAAGCCGGAGGCGAGTGAGTACTATCAGTCGCTGGACGGCACGTGGAAGTTCCACTGGGTGGAGACACCCGAGAAGCGTCCCACCGACTTCTACAAGCCTGCCTACAGCACCGAGCAGTGGGACGACATCGAGGTGCCTGGCTGCTGGAACGTGCAGGGCCTGGGCAAGCATGGCGAGATGAAGTACGGCGTGCCCCTCTATGTCAACCAGCCCGTGATGTTCTACCACGAGGTCAAGGTGGGCGACTGGAAGGAGGGTGTAATGCGCCAACCCAAGGATCAGCGCTACACCACCTATAAGTACCCCAACGAGGTGGGCTCCTATCGCCGCACCTTCACCGTGCCTGCCTCGTGGAAGGGGCGCAACGTCATCATCAACTTCGACGGCGTCGACTCCTTCTTCTATCTCTGGATCAACGGCCACTATGTGGGATTCAGCAAGAACAGTCGCAATACGGCTTCGTTCGACATTACCCCTTACCTCAATAAGAAGGGTGAGAATGTCGTAGCCGTGGAGGTGTACCGTTCGAGCGACGGCTCCTTCCTCGAGGCGCAGGACATGTTCCGCCTGCCCGGCATCTTCCGCAGCACCTATCTGACCAGTACGCCACAAGTCAAGATAGAGGATCTCGTGGTGCGCACCAAGGAGATTAAGAACAACAGCGTTGCCTACATTGATGTGGACTTCAATATTGCCGATGGTGGCAAGAAGCAGCAGAAGGGCTATAATTTCGAATGTAACATCTACCCTGTAAAACTCTACTCCGACGAGATTGAAAGCCGGGAGTCCGTAGCAAACGCCAAGGGCGGCACTGCCCTGCGTGACAACCATGTGACCCTCTTCATCGGCTCGGACCTGAAGCTCTGGAGTGCCGAGGCTCCTTATCGTTATGTCCTCGTGGCCGAACTGAAGGACAGGAAGGGCAACACCATCGACTGCGTCTCGACTTATTTTGGTGCCCGCACGGTCGAGATACGCGAGACCAAGGCTGAGGACGATGAGTTCGGTTTGGCCGGCCGCTATTTCTATGTCAATGACAAGCCCGTCAAACTGAAGGGTGTCAACCGCCACGAGACAAGTCTCGACCGCGGTCACGCCATCACCCACAAGCAGATGGAGGAGGAAGTCATGCTGATGAAGCGTGGCAACATCAACCACATCCGCATGTCGCATTACAGCAACGATCCCTACATGTACTACCTCTGCGACAAGTACGGCATCTACCTCGAGGACGAGTGCAACCTCGAGAGCCACCAATACTATTACGGTGATGCCTCGCTCTCACACCCCACAGAGTGGAAGGCGGCCCATGTGGCGCGCAACATGGAGATGGTACACGGACACATCAATCATCCCAGCATTGTCATTTGGAGCCTGGGCAACGAGGCCGGACCCGGCGACAACTTCAAGGCGGCCTATGCGGCCATCAAGGCCTTCGACGAGAGCCGCCCCGTGCAGTATGAGCGCAACAACAACATCGTGGATATGGGCTCCAACCAGTATCCCTCGGTGGCTTGGGTGCAGGGTGCCGTGAAGGGCAACTATGGCATCAAGTATCCCTTCCATATTTCTGAGTATGCTCACTCCATGGGCAACTCCCTGGGCAACCTGGTGGACTACTGGGAGGCCATGGAGTCGACCAACTTCTTCTGCGGTGGTGCCATCTGGGACTGGGTGGACCAGGCCATCGACACCTACACCGAGGATGGTACGAAGTACATGGGCTATGGCGGCGACCACGGCGACTGGCCCAACGATGGCATGTTCTGCTTGATCGGTATCATCCTGCCCGACTTCACCCCCAAGCCTCAGTACTATGAGGTGAAGAAGGTCTACCAGAATGTGGGCATCAAGGCCGACTGGGAGCACAATGCCGTGACCATCTTCAACAAGAACTACTTCACCACGCTCAGCGACTACCAGATCGGCTGGACCCTCGTGTTGGACGGCAAGCCCGTGAAGAAGGGCGAGTTCATCGCTACGCGCGACATACACGGTCCCCGCATGGAGAAGTCCTACCGTCTGCCATTCAATATCAACGAGTTGCCTGCCGATGGCGAGTACTATCTCAATGTCGAGCTCTCCCTGGGCAAGGACATGCCTTGGGCGGAGAAGGGCTATGTGCAGATGGCCGAGCAGCTATCTTGTCCCTTCGACATGTACGACTGGGCCATGCCCAGCCTCAAGGATGCCATCGAGGTGAAGAGCGAAGGTGGCATGACCATCGTCTCCACCCTCATCGAGGAGAGCACCGGACAGCCCTTCCGTGTCTCCTTCGATGACGCACAGGGCTGCATCCACAGCCTCGTCTATGGTGGCCGTACGGTCATCGAGCCCGGCTGCGGTCCCAAGCTCGATGCCTTCCGCGCCCCTGTCGACAACGACAACTGGGCCTGGAACCAGTGGTTCCAGCTCGGTCTCTACGACCTGCAGCACCAGGTGATTGGCAAGCCCGTCATCAGCCGGAATGCCAACAGCAGCATCTCTGTTCTCTATAATGTACGCAGTCAGGCCAAGACCAAGGGTCGTGCCGTGCATCGTCCCGGCAAGGCCGGCGAACCCTTCGAGCGCATAGAGGCTGGTCAGCCCATGACCGAGGATGACTTCCACTTCACCACCGCCATCTGCTACACCGTCTATCCCGACGGTACCATCAGCGTGGCCAGCAGCATCGTGAGCAGCGATCCTGCCGTGGCGCTGCCCCGTCTGGGCTATGCCATGAAGTTGCCCAAGCAGCTGGATCAGTACATCTACTACGGTCGCGGTCCGCTGAACAACTATGCCGACCGCAAGACCGGTTCCTTCGTGGGCCTCTACAAGAGCACCGTCAAGGATCAGTTCGTCCACTTCCCCAAGCCCCAGAGCATGGGCAACCGTGAGGAGGTACGCTGGTGTGCCCTGACCGATGAGAGGGGAAGCGGTCTGCAGTTCATAGCCAACTCCCGTCCGGGCGACATGGGAGGCAGGGTCATGTCCACCTCCGCCCTGCCTTGGAGTGCCTTGCAGATGACCCTCGCTGCCCATCCCCATGAGTTGCCCCAGAGCGACGGCAACTACCTCCACCTCGACTGTCAGGTGACTGGTCTGGGTGGTAACAGCTGCGGCCAGGGTGGCCCGCTCGATCCCGACCGTGTGAAGGGTGCCCTGCATCTGTTCAAGTTCATCATCCGTCCCACCAAGCCAGGCGAGGACCTCAGCGAGAAGGGTAAGATGTGGGACATGGTGGAGAGCCCCGTCACCATCGTGCGCGACCGTGCCGGCAAGGTGACCATCATCGGCGACGGCAATGTGATGGATCCCTCCAACATCTACTATACCATCACCAGTGGCAAGACTACCTCCAAGCCCAAGCGTTACCTTGCAAGTACCAATGCAGGTTCTCCCTTCTGGGAGACGGGAGAAGAGGCCATCTCCCTGCGCGATGGCGGTACCATCTCGGCCTGGTACGAGGGCAATGAGCAGATGAAGACCACCGTCACCTTCCCCCGCATCGAGAACGTGCCCGTCGAGGTGGTCTACGTGAGCAGCGAGGAAGGTCCTGGCGGCGAGGTGGGCAAGAACCTCGTAGACGGTGACCCCAGCACCATGTGGCACACCATGTACAGCATCACCGTGGGCACCTATCCCCACTGGGTGGACTTCGACTGCAACGAGGTGCGCACCATCAAGGGCTTCACCTATCTGCCCCGTCAGGACGGTGGAGTCAATGGCAATGTCAAGGCCTACAAGGTGCAGCTCTCCATGGATGGCAAGACCTGGGGCGATGCCGTCTGTGAGGGTCAGTTCGACAGCGGTACCAAGGAGAAGCGCGTCTTGTTCCCGAAGCCTCAGAAGGCCCGCTACCTCCGCTTCACCGCCCTCAGCAGCCAGAACGGCCAGGAGTTCGCCAGCGGTGCAGAGTTCACCGTCATCGCAGAATAGTTTCCTCCTTATTCCTGCCCTGTCTTCGCCTAATCCGCTTCCATCCTCTCTATATACTATACAGGCACTTCTGCTCGTTGGCAGAGGTGCCTGCTTTCTTATTTGCCTCGTCGCCCGCTCCTGCTTTTGCCCGTGGCCCTGTCTTCTCCTAAAAGTCCTCCTCGCTGATGCCGTACTCGTGGCAGATGTACCTCACTGCCTTGGGTGGCAGCAGCCTCTGCCCGCGCTTCACGCCCATCCTCTCCAGCACGCCCTCCCTTGTGGCGAGCCATCTTCGCAGCGTACTCGTACTCACGCCCGCTGCCCTTGCGATCTCATTCTTGAAGTATGCTTTCATAGTTAAGTTCTGTTTTCCTTTCTTAAGTTCCTAAGTTCCTAAGTTCCTAAGTTCCTAAGTTCCGTTAGTATTGTCTCCCCCTAAAGGGAAGTCGGAGTGACTAAATGTCACTACGAGTATGTGTCAAGATGGGGGGTCCCTTTCATCCTCAGGTACTCCTCGTAGCTCACGTGCGCCTTCCTCTGCTCCTCGTAGATGCGCTCTCGCTCCTGCTGCTGCCGCTCCGCCTCCTCCATTCGCCTCGTCTCCGCCGAGAGGATGCACTGCTGGCGGTAGGTCATTGCCGGAACCCCCGCCTCCCCGGCCTGCGCTTCGATGCGTCGCCCCGGACGGCTGTTGCGTGCCCACACCCGGAATACGGCCTGCCAGTCCTGTATCTTGTAGCCCCCTATGCGCCAGTGGGTACGCTGGTAGAAGTCATGGAAGTACTGAGGCGTGAAGTCCAGTCCGCTGAACTCTTTGGCGTATGATGTGACATCCTCCACGGAGGGTATCCTCGATTTTCCTCGCGTATGCGTGTTTCGGGTAGTCGTCATTTCTTCTTTCTTTCTTTTTTCTTTGATAGAGAATAGGGGTGTGGGGGAAGGAGATGCCTTTCTTTTTTCTTTTTCTTCTTCACTTTTCAGGAGGAAGGGGGCAGGGGTGCCCCCTTCGCTCACTCAGTCTGTCAGCCGTTCATCTTCTCGTTGTGCGTCACCTCGGCGCAGAAGGTCATGCCCTCGGTCTCCACGTAGAGGTAGGTGTCGTCCATGGCGATGCCCACGGGTGCCGTGGCCTTGCCCTGCGAGGCGGCGAAGGAGAGCGCGCTCACCAGGTGACGTGCCGCGTCCGTGCTGATGATGCCCGTCAGCCTGTGGCGGGGCGCCTTGAGCCAGGGACTGGTGTAGGTGGCACGTGCCAGCACGTTGGGGTTGGTGCCGTCCAGGCAGAGGCTGTCGGGCTCCAGCGTCACGAACACGCCCTGTCGGCTCAGCGCGTTGCCACGTACGGCTGCGATGCCCACCACCGAGTGCAGACCGTCCAGCAGCGGCTTCATCGAGGCCAGCTGGCAGCAGTCCTTCCTGCCGGCGGAGAGATCCTCCATCAGCTCGTCCTTCTCGCCGCGCACGCTGATACACTTCGTGCGGCCGCAGGGCTGCCCGTCCTCGTCGCGCTCCTGGCAGAGGAGCTGCACCGTGCCGTCTTCGTGGAGGAAGACCGTCACCATCTGCTGTCCGCAGCTCGCCAGCGCCGTGTCCAGGTCGCGCGTGTTGACGCGCACCACCGTGTCGTCCACCTGCACCTCGTCGGTGCTCAGCATCAGCGACAGCGCCATGTCGAAGGTGGGCTGGTCCGTCTCCGCCACCAGCACGCACTGCGGAGCCGACGTGCCGTCCTCGCACTCCATCCTCTTCACTCTCGCCCCGAGGTAGCAGTACTGGCTCTCGGGTATGTTCTTGCTCTCTGCGCTTGGCATCATCTGCTTCACCAAGCTTCTCAGGCTCGTAGCCTGATAAGTTATTTCTGTCATGATTTTTTTAATTTTAACTTTTAACTTTTAATTTTTAATTTTTAACTTTTAACTTTTAACTCTAAGCTCTTAACTTTTAATTTTTAATTTTTAACTTTTAACTTTTAACTTTCACCTCCTGTAGTATTTCACCAGCTCAATCCTTTGCTCCAGCGTGTATCCCTGCTTGCGTGGCTCGTAGCCCAGGGCGTGCATGCGCTGGCAGAGGAGCGGGTCGGTGCGTATGTCGTGCGCCACGCGCGTGCCTACGGCCTTGGCCCACTCGCCCCGGGAGCGGTACTTCGCCGGGTCGTAGGGGAAGAGGGCCTGTGCGAAGGTGCTCCTGCGGTCGCCGCCGTGCAGCCTGCTGAGCACCTCCATGGCCTCTGCGTCCGTCATGCTGTGGGAGGTCCTTCCGGCGGGCGGCGTGCGCCCTTCCTCTCTGCCAGCCTCTGTCCTGCCGACGGCCCTCTCCCTTAGGAGCCTTCGGGAGAAGTGTGCGTGGGTCCTATCCATGGCTGCACTGCAGGAGGGTGTAGGTGACTGTGCCCATGAGGGCGATGTACTTGGCGCTCCCCCGTATGATCTGCAGGGGATGCATGGTGTGGTGTGCTTGCATCATAGCTGTCGTTTTCTTCTTGTTTTTTTTGTACCTTGAAATAAATTTACAAGGCACGGTGACTGATTGGGTTCATTCTCTCTGTATCTTGTTGCTTCGAAGCCTTGACGGTGCCGCCCTTAGGTCATGCGCGTGACTCAG
>JAZLII010000158.1:0-6676 GCA_045617275.1 Bacteroidaceae bacterium | reverse complement strand
GAGCCATTGTATGGAGGCGCAAGGATGCGCCAGGGTGTGCCATGCTGCATTGCGGGATGCTTGCATACCAGCATATGCAGGATGCTCACCCGTGGACCAAGGGTCCCATACTATGGTGAGTATTTTGATCTAATTCCATTTTCGTTCATTTTTGTTTCACCTAATTATCAATTCGCCTTCACCACCCCTTTCCATATATAGAACTTCGTGAGCTCCAGCATCTGGTCCATGGTATATCCCGTCACGCGAGGCCTGTAGTGCAGCTTGCACATACGGTCGCGCAGCTCCACGGCATGCTTGATGTCATACGCCACCCATTCGCCTGCTTGCTTCTGCCAGAGCCCCTTGCTGCCCATGTCGGGCCGGTAGGGAAAGACACACTGCGCGAAGAGGTTACGGCGATCGCCCGCCATGCCTATCTTCTTCAGCACCTCCTGAGCCACCGTGTCCGGTATCTCCCAGTGGTGCAGATACCCGTGAGATATGGTCAGTGTCAGCTGTTCACTCTCGCCTTCCGCCACAGCACACGGCATAGGAGCCATCGCCCTATGGCTGGACGAACCACCCGTGCGGTCCGCCCAACTCCAGTCATTCGCACCCCTCTTCATGGTCAGAAGCTTTTGTTTCGTCCTTCACCTCAGGGCCAGTAGCCTTAGGCTCGTCAGTCACTTCAGGAGTCATCCTCCTGGCCTTAATGCCAAAGTACCAGTGAATCTCTCTACCCAGTACCGTCATCTTCGTTCCGATGTACATAATTTTCGTTCCTTTTTAAAGATGTTTTGTTAATACTTTTTTTATTATCTCTCGCAAGCTTGCTTTCAGTCTCTGTGTGTGTCCGGTGATGAAATGAAGAGGAACAGCAAGAAAACATAGAGCGACAAAATAACCCTTAACATTCTTACCATAGAAAAAACACACAATCTCATTGCCTTCATTGCTGTTCCATCTAAAGCATTATCAGCATTTCATTTCAACCACTGCAAAGGTATGCCTATCGAAAAAGCCTTGCAATAGATTTACGCAAAACACCCACCTATTTTGCGTAACTCTCACCCACAATGTACAGCGAGCAAGCCTCCATATAGGCAACATCGATACGCCTCGCGCTGTCCGTGTCGGCCACCGACATAGCCCTGGCCCGAAGCTCCCTCATGTAGTCCACCATGGCCCTCATGTAGCCATCCACAGCTCCCTCATGCGAGAGCACCAGCTCCCCCTTCATCAGTTTCCTCAGCGACTCCTTGTGGAGCATGTACGGATACTCCGCCAACTTGTCGAACAACGCATTCTTACTCCGTTCATACCTCACTGCCTCACTCAGCAGCATACAGATGGCATCTGTGCCACATTCTTTTTTTTCATCTTAGATATGGTTTTAATTTGATTTGTAGTCATTTAGCTTACAAATCCAAAGTTACATATTTCTTGACTAATGTTGAAGAAAACCAAAAACAAACCTTTTCCTTAACATGAAGGCATGAACGTGTTAACAAAAAGGCTATTTGCTTAACATGAACGCGTGAACGTGTTAACAAAATGGCCATTTGTTTAACATGAATGATAGACAAGCTCCTCAAAGCCGCCAAGCGCTACCCTGACTGTAAAGACAAGTGATCCGTGCCCCCTCCTCCCACCCACCGGAGCAAGGGGGCATTTTCAGCTTCAATTTGAAATTATGCGCCTACTTTTTTTCCATAATCATTGCATATTTCATCAAAATCCCTTATCTTCGCAAAATATTATGTACGAGTGCGCCCAAGAGCGCGAGCATACATAGGCATGAAGAACCCCTAAAACGAGCACCATCATCCATGACAGCCAAGCAGCAAGCCCTCTACGCCCTCATGCAAGACCACGGCTACAGCCACGGCCTCTGCGTCACTGCCCTCCGCCTCCTGGACGGCAAACCCTCTGCCATCGATGATGCCATCCTCTACATCGACGACCACCACCCCACCGAGGCGGAGATGATCGCCCGGCTCGCCAGCCTCTGCGCACGGGGATAGAAAGATAGTCGAAAAGATGTATGATACAAATACGATGTAAACGAAGAAGATGTACACACCTCCATTTACCATAACAGATGATATCTTGATGCTTGTAGCTGAAATATCAGAAGCTATAGGAAGGCTGAACGTCATAATGTCTGACAGGCTGCCCCACCCCACACTGCGTAAGCAAAACCGTATCAAGACCATACAGTCGTCACTCGCCATTGAGAACAACTCACTCACCATAGACCAGGTGACAGACATCATAGAGGGCAAGCGCATACTTGGTGCGCCCAATGAGATACAAGAGGTGAAGGGAGCTATCAGTGCCTACGACCTCTTGCCCGAAATCAACCCTCACAAGGAAACAGACCTGTTGAGGGCTCACCAACTGATGATGCACGATCTGGTCCGTGAAAATGGAAGGTACAGAAGTAGCGGCGTTGGGGTGTTTGGTGAAAAGGGATTCGTACATATGGCCCCTCCTCCTCACCGTGTACCAGCATTGATGGGCGATTTGTTTCAGTGGATCAAGACCACTAAGACGCATCCTCTGATCAGTTCGTGTGTTTTCCACTACGAATTTGAGTTTATACATCCTTTTGCCGATGGCAATGGCCGTATGGGGCGACTGTGGCAGACAGCCCTGCTGGCCAAGTGGAGACCGGTATTCGCATGGCTACCTGTAGAAACCATCGTCAAGGAACATCAGCAAGAGTACTACGACGCCATAGCCAAGAGTGATGCAGAGGCCAACAGCACCTACTTCATACACTTCATGCTAAGGTGTATAAAGGAGACAATAGATGATATAAAGAAACCAAAAGAGACACCAAAAGAGACACCAAAAGACATAATACTCTCACTCATCAGAAACAATCCTAAGGTAACAGTACAGGAGATGGCTGATGCATTGAGTATGAATAAGCGCAATGCTCAGAAACATGTCAACGCGCTGAGCGAAGCAGGCACAATCAAGCGCATTGGTGCCGCACGAAGCGGATATTGGGAAATCATAGAAATATAGCCCTTCCCGGCCCTCATCTCACCAGGGCTTGAAACTCAGGTCAGATCCGCAATGACGGGTCGGGATCGGCTTAAAAAGATAAAAAGGAAAACACCTATGTCAGAAAAGATAAATATCAGAAAGCTGGAGGATGACTTGTGGGAGTCAGCCGACTTATTGCGTGCAGAAAGTAAACTTACATCAAATCAATACTGCATGCCTGTGCTGGCACTCCTCTTCCTTCGTTATGCATACAGTCGATTCAAGATGGTGGAGGCAGAACTGCTAAAGGACCGCCCAAGCCGTGGTGGCAGAGTGATGCCCGTAGAGCCAAGCGACTTTGCTGCAAAGAGTGCGCTCTACCTTCCTCGCGAAGCTCAGTTTGACTATCTGGTCAATCTCTCGGATGACCAGCCATTGGGCGAAGCTGTCAATCATGCCATGGCATTGGTCGAAGAGCAGAGCGAACAGCTGACTGGTATTCTGCCCAAGTCGTACACCATGTTCAGCGACGATCTGTTGCGCGAACTACTTCGCATCTTCAACAACAAGAACCTCGATGACATAGGTGGCGATGTGATAGGTCGTATCTATGAGTATTTCCTCTCGAAGTTTGCCAAAGCTGTAGCATCAGACGATGGTGTGTTCTTCACCCCAAAATCTCTGGTCAAGATGCTTGTCAATGTGCTCGAGCCAGTACAAGGTGTGATGCTCGACCCAGCTTGCGGATCAGGTGGTATGTTTGTGCAGACAGGTGATTTTGTAAATGCAGTTGGAATGAATGCCAATACCCAGATGACCTTCTACGGTCAGGAAAAGGTGGAATATAATGCCCAGCTCTGCTTGATGAATATGGCTGTACATGGACTGAATGGTCGCATCGTGAGTGGTGACGAGGCCAATTCCTTCTACCACGATGCCCACAACCTTGCTGGCAAGTGCGACTATGTGATGGCCAATCCTCCCTTCAATGTAGACAAGGTAAAATCGGAGTCGGCGTCAGCTGCAGGTCGTTTGCCTTTCGGTTTGCCAGGTGTTAATGCCAAGACCAAGGAGATTGGCACAGCCAACTACTTGTGGATTTCCTATTTCTATGCCTATCTCAACGACCATGGTCGTGCAGGTTTCGTCATGGCGTCATCGGCAACGGATAGTGCCAACAAGGATCGCGACATCCGCGAGAAACTCGTCCTGACGGGCGATGTAGATGTGATGGTCTCTGTGGGCAATAACTTCTTCTATACCCTCTCCCTACCCTGCTCGCTGTGGTTCTTCGACAAGGCAAAACGCTTGGAGAACAAGAACCGTGTGCTCTTCATCGATGCCCGCAACTACTATACCGTGGTGGACCGCACACTCAACGAATGGACGGAATGGCAGCTCCGCAACCTGCAAGCCATCGTGCATCTCTATCGTGGGGAGCAGGAGAAGTACAAGTCGCTTCTGAACGACTACAAAGAGACCATCCTCTCATTGGTAAGCGAGCTTGACGAAAAGGCTCAGCCATTCAGCGAACTCATTGACGAGGGTACAAGAGGACACTTCCTTGGTTTGATGGGCTGGATAAAGAATGCTGGTTTCGATATTGCCGAACTGAAACTGCGCCTTGGCAATCAGATTGACCAGACAAAGGGTTGCATCAAGTCAGCAGAGAGCCTTATCAACAAACGCAATGTTAAAGCCATGCGTTCGGCTGGTGAGGAGTTCTGCGGTACGCTCAACGAGATACTGACCATCATCAGCGAATACGAGTGGCTCACCTCGAAGTTCGGTACCGAAGGCGAATACCAGGACGTGCTGGGCCTCTGCAAGATTGCCACCATTGATGAAATCGGCGAGAAGAACTACAGCCTCACCCCTGGTGCCTACGTAGGTGTGGCAGAGGTAGAGGACGATGGCGTAGACTTCCACCAGCGCATGAATGAGATACACACCGAACTCGCTTCGCTCAACAAAGAGGCAAACGAGCTGATGAGCGAGATAATGAAAAGTTGGGAGGAGCTGAGATGAGTGAGTGGAAGAAAGTGAAGTTGGGGGAACTATATGAAGTTCACAATGGTTTATCCAAGGGACGACAGTTTTTTGGAACAGGTTATCCTTTTCTCACTTTTTCCAATGTCTTCAACAATTGGTTCTTACCAGATCGGTTAGAATCTCTTGTACAAACAACGGATAAAGAACGTGAAGCGTGTTCGATAAAAGCAGGTGATGTATTCATTACTCGTACAAGCGAGACTATGGATGAACTTGGAATGAGTTCTGTTGCACTGAAAAATTATCCAAACGCAACATACAATGGCTTTACAAAAAGGCTTCGCCCTATAACGGATAGAGTTAACCCACGTTATATTGGGTATTATTTACGTACACCTAAATTTCGTGGTCAATTCATGGCATTCTCCACTATGACAACAAGAGCAAGTCTTGCTAATAACGACTTGCTTAATATGGAGGTTGAATTGCCATCTATGGATACTCAGCGCCGCATAGCCACCATCCTCTCTCGCTACGATTCATTGATAGAGAACTATCAGACGCAGATAAAGCTATTGGAAGAAGCTGCTCAGCGACTCTACAAGGAATGGTTCATCGACCTCCACTTCCCCGGACACGAAAACACCAACATCATAGATGGAGTGCCAGAGGGATGGGAGAAGAAGAAGGTTGGGGAGATAGCGCCTATCATAACTGGCAAGAAAGATGCTAATTTTGGCACTCCAGATGGTGACTATCCATTCTTCACATGTTCGCAAGAACCAATTAAAGCACCTTCATTCTCCTTTGACTGCGCAGCAGTACTTCTGGCTGGCAATGGAGATTTCAACGTAAAACTGTATAGAGGCAAGTTTGAAGCATACCAAAGAACTTATGTTCTTTCTCCGCATAAAGAACATTATCTTTACCTGTTGTACTATACAATATCAGCGAATATGACTAAGTTAGCTGCAGGTTCAAGTGGGTCAACGATAAAGTTCCTAACAAAAGGTATGATTGATGGTATCTATGTGAATTTACCCAGCAACGAGATTCTTGAATCTTTTAACAAAAAGATAGAACCAATTCAAACATCAAGAGAATCCCTCCAATCCCAACTCCGCCTCCTCACCGAAGCCCGTGACCGTTTGCTTCCCAAGCTGATGAGTGGCGAGATAGAAGTATAACGAAAATAAATTCCACTATGGCAAAAGACTATAGCGAAGACCTACTGATACAGAAATCTACAGCCGAACTTTTGGAAAAAGAGCTTGGTTGGAAGAGCGTGTATGCCTTTGATAGCGAGGTGCTTGGTGAGCAAGGAACACTTGGACGCACCACCCAGAGCGAGGTAGTGCTGACACGCCACCTCCGCATGGCTTTGAAGCGCTTGAACACATGGATGACGGATAGGCAGTTAGCAGAGGCTATTGAGCGCATGAAAAGCTACATGAGCTCGCAGACACTAATGCAGATCAACGAGGAAAAGTATGGTTTCATTCGTGATGGCGTGCCTGTAACTCGTGTGAAACCGAATGGGGAAACAGAGATAGCACGAGCCCGAGTGATTGACTTTACCACGGTGGACAACAACGAGTTTGTTGCCGTAAGGGAACTTTGGATAAAAGGCCCTATACACAGGCGTAGAGCCGATGTGGTGTGCTTCGTAAACGGCTTGCCTCTTGTGTTCATTGAACTGAAAAAT
>JAZLII010000157.1:0-5603 GCA_045617275.1 Bacteroidaceae bacterium | reverse complement strand
TTCTCGCAACGAGCTGTCGTATTCACCTCAGCGGAGGAGTTCCTCTCTCGTTTGCGGATGCAAAGGTACGACGAATTTCCGAACTGACCAAATATATATGCCACTTTTTTCGAGAAAACATGCAAAAACATGCCCACGGGCATAAAAGGAGGGACATAGGAGGAGAGGAACACCTTATCATATATACGCGTGGGCGCGCATGAGGGAAAAGAAAACGTCTTCGGGGAAAGAAAAAAGGGCGGTGCAAGAGCACTACCCTTCCGTAACTACGCAATCCGCAGGAGACTTTTGATTGCCATCCAAAATAAGTTCGCCAATCTTGCCCTTGACATGAATATGCCCCGAAGTAGGATTCTTAATACTTGTTACATTTCCTACTATGGAAGCCTCGACCGTACTATACTCAAAAGCCAAGTTGGCATCCTCCCCCATCGTACAATCCTCCATCACAAGATTCTCACAGTAACAGAGTGGCTGTTCGCCTGTGATATGACAACGAACCAAACGCAAGTTTTTGGCATACCACCCAAGATACTCACCGTTGATCTCCGAGTCATATACCGTGACATTCTCGCTTTCCCAAAGGGCATCCTTCGAGTTCAAGACCGCATGATGAATCTCTACATTCTTTGAGTATTGAAAAGAATAATTGCCTTCCTGATGATAGCGGTCGATAAAAACATCATTGGTATGCATGCCCAGATAGTCAGCATTCTCTATCCGGCAATCCTCAATATGCACTTCATCACAATCCCACAAGGTCTCGAGTGCCTGGGTGAAATGACAATCTTTGAGACGGATCCCTCGCATACGGCGAAACATCTTGGGAGCCTCCACCAGACAATGATCCAAAGTGCCATCCTCTGAGTACCAAAGAGAAGAACGTGCACTCTCGGTGAATTTGCAATCAATTGCCTTAAAGTGTCGACACTCCCAAAACACATATTTCCCTTCAAACTGACAGTCCTTTGCCTCAATGTCGGATGTCTCCTTGAGAGAAGACTCACCCACATGAATTGTGACATCCTTCAACGAAAGACCATGCTTCGCATACAAAGGGCGTTCACCGCCAAACTCTTGATTCTCTATATATTCCATAATCCTTTATTTAATTCTTTGCAATCTAAGTAAGTGGTCAAAAGAGCTTTTGTCACTTCCTTATTACCTATTTTTATACCACAATCTTCCCAAGAAGATCACACCACGAAAACACAATTCTATACACATGGCCAGCCATACGCCGTCAAGTCCCATACCCATGTGCCAAGCCAGCCACCACGCCAAGGGTATACGAACCGCCCAGATACTGAGCAAGTTCATACAACAAGGCTTAAGCGTGTCACCAGCTCCTACAAAAACTCCATAGGCCACGATGGACGCAGCATACATGGGCTCTGCAAAAGCCTCGATGCGCAAAGCCGAGGTTCCTGCCAACTGAACCTCCACACTGCTTGACATCATGGTCATCAACTGAGGAGCAGAAACAAACATAACCACTCCCAACGTCGTCATCACAGCCACACCCAACACTACTGTAAGGTAGGAAAAACTACGTACCAAGTCCTTACGCTTCGCTCCAATACTCTGTCCCACCAGGGTAGTGGCTGCATCGCCTATGCCGTAGCCGGGCATGTAGCACAGACTCTCCACCGTGATGCCAATGGTATTGGCGGCGATGGCTACCGTGCCCAGCGGCGCTACGATAAGCGTACTCACTATCTGTGCTCCGCAAAAGACCACATGCTCCACCGCCATGGGCATGCCTATCTTCAAGCTTTCTCTCACTATGTCCCATCTCAAACGCAGGCGTCCCGGACGGCCGACAAGAGCCAGTTCCTTGCTTTTTCCTACCAGATAGACCAGGCTAACCGTCGCACAGCACAAAGCCGACAAAGAGGTGGCCAAGGCGGCACCCAGCACACCCCAGCGGGGAATGAAGATACAGTTGAAGCAGACATCAAGTACACACATCATCACTCCCACAAGCATCGGCATCTTCATCTCACCGCTACAACGCAACATACTGTTGCTCAGATGCATCATCTGCATCACGGGTACGGTAAGAGCCCACACTAGGAAGTACTTGCTTGCGTCTTGCACCACATCGTCGGCACCACCCAGCCACAGCGGAAGGCTACGATGAATGCATACACAAAGCAACGACACTGCAAGTCCGAAACCCAAGCAGACTATCAAGGCTTGTCGCAGAATATCACGAGCCTCATCATACGCTTTGGCTCCGATGCGCTGAGCGACGAGTACAGAGAAGCCAGTTCCCACAGAAACGGAAAGTCCTCCGAAAAGCCAGGTCGTAGTGCTTACCAGACCGATGCTTGCAGAAGCCGATGCGCCTATCTGACCCACCATCATGGCATCGATATACTGCATGATGATGCTACTCAACTGTCCAAGCATGGCAGGCACAGACAGCAAAGCCACCAGACGCAGTTTCTCACGTCTTGCCATTGCACTGCCGTCACGCAAACGGCTTAGCAACTCATCTTTCGTCCTTACCTTATTCATATGCACCAGACCTCTTACTTTTGTTTGCGCGTTGTCGGCTTGCGCTTTGTCGTGCGCTTCTTGGGGGCCTCATCTTCCAAGAGCGATACAGCCTTGGCATGCAGATAACCCTTCACTGTAAACCCATGTTGCACCACGTCTGCCAACGTAGAGCACTTGATGGCAAAACTCTGCTTAAGTGCCAGCAACGCATTTTCATACTGCTTCTTCACCGCTTGGTTGCCAATACATATCTCCGCTCTTTGCAAAATGGGCTGTATCAGCTCTACGATCTGTCCATGGAAATAAGCAGAAGCTTTTGTCATGCGTTCCAGGAGCAAGGGATCTCTCGCATAAGAATCGGGAGAATTTCCCTGTCGGATGGCTTCAATTATATTGCCATATTGCGCTCTGAATCGTTCCACCGTGGGCATCATCTCACGCGCCATACGGTCACGCCGCTCTTTCAGCATCGCCAAGTACTCTGCCTGTGGCGTATAGAGATGTTCATCTACTACACGTGTCACATAGGCCAAATCGCCCAAAAGACGGTTGAAATTGAAGAGTTCGCTTGCCAAGACACAGAAGTAGCGATAACGCATCTCGCCCAACTTGCCAGACGTATACTGAGCCTCTTCCAGTTCGTGTGCGATAAACTCTTCCACCATCCCATCCGTGATGACCGAGGAGAAACGCAACGGCGAATCCAGCACCAGTCCTTCCAGGGTGCGACAACGGCTCAGCGCCACGTATACCTGTCCGTGAGCAAACGACTGATTGATATCGAGGACGGCATGGTCGAACGTAAGGCCTTGGCTCTTGTGCACCGTGATGGCCCATGCCAGACGCAAGGGATACTGCACGAACGTACCTTCTACCTCCTCCTTGATCTCCTGTGTCACGGGATCTATCGTATATTTCGTACTCTCCCACTCCAGTTTCTGCACAGGTATGGGCTTCGCCTCCCCCGGGCAGACTACGGAGATATGATCGGGAGCCAATGCTGTCACCAAGCCTATCTTACCATTGTAGTACCGCTGCTCGCCTGAAGGGTCATTTTTGAGGAACATCACTTGCGCTCCTACCTTGAGCTGCAATATCACGTCAGCGGGATAAGACATCTCCGGGAAATTGCCTTTCACCTCTGCCTTGAAAAGCACGGGAGGCATTTGGATCGCTTGAAGCTGTCGCTCATTGTACTCCTGTGCCCGGCGATTGTGCGTAGTAAGATGTATCCAGCCCTCACCTGGAGGTGGGACAAACCCAGGTATGTAGCGCGAGTTGATCTGTCGTTTCACCTCATCCGTCATGCGATTCTCACGCACAGCGGCCAGAAGTTGGAGAAAAGCCTCGTCACTTTGTCGGTACACATGCTTCAGTTCGACCGTCACATACTCTATCTCGCGCAAGGCGTGCGAGCCAAAGAAATAAGGAGTGTCATAGTAAGGAGAGAGCATTCGCCATTCCTCCTCTGTAGCCACTGGAGCCAACTGCTGAAGGTCGCCGATAAGCAGGAGTTGCACACCGCCAAAAGGTTTCGTGCGGTCCCTGTACTTGCGAAGCACACCGTCTATGGCATCCAGCAGGTCACACCTCACCATGGATATCTCGTCGATGACCAGCAAGTCCATCGTGCGCAGCACATTCTTCTTCTCCTTGCTCATCTGATAGAAACGCTGTCTACCCGTAGGGGTCTCCACCTTGCCGGGCACGTGGATGCCAGGAGAAAGCTGGAAAAAGGAGTGTATGGTGACACCGCGCGCATTGATGGCAGCAACACCCGTGGGTGCTACCACAGCCATGCGTTTGGGAGACAATTCCTTCAGTTTGCGAAGGAAGGTGGTCTTTCCCGTGCCGGCTTTTCCCGTCAGGAAGACACTCACGTTGGTACCCTCCACAAACTGCCAAGCCAAGTTCATCTCATCGTTGTGCCTTGTCGTCGCCATGCCTTTTTCTTTGTTTTTCAGCGCGCAAAGATACGAAAAACCAACGGGATGAACAAACAATACATAGTATTGCTTGCATCATTTTCACAAATAGACTAACTTTGCAAAGAAAATCACACCCCTACTCTGCAATGCAAAACAAAACATATACCAAGTGGGTGGCATGCTGGGGCAATGCTACCTCCATCACAGACCGTCGTGAAGCCGTCTACGCCAAGGACATCACCCTACGCTATCCCATACACATGTGCTTCTCCGGCAGCCAGTTGCGCCTACGTCTCTCCAACCTGACCGGAACGGAGCCCATCACCATCGCCCAAGTCTGCGTAGCCTTGCAGGCAGAACCCTACACACCGCTCACCGTCACCTTTGGTGGCCATCCCTCGGTGACGCTCCAGCCTGGCACAGAATGCGACAGCGACGCCCTACCATGCCCCATTGAGGCTGGTCAGACAATAGACGTGAGCCTATACCTAAAGGACTACACGCAGATGAATGCAGGCACACTCATCACAGGTCCGTTGTCCAAAGGAAAATACACTTACGGCTGTCACGCCACGGATCGCGACCTTCCTCTCAACCTGACGCGCAACACCAATTGGTTTTATTTCCTCAACACCATCGATATCCTGACCGAGGAGAAAAACCATGCTCTCGTATGCTATGGTGACTCCATCACGGCCCAGAGTTGGCCTGACTACTTGGCACTGCGCACTTGGAAGGAAGGATACCACGACGTCAGCATCATTCGCCGCGCCGTAAGTGGCACACGCATCTTGCGCCAGTACGACTGCATCACCTATCAGGCATACGGCTTGAAAGGTGCGACACGTTTCCCGATCGAGCTGAATGTGGCGGGTGCCTGGGCGGTGATCCTGCAGCACGGTATCAACGACATCATTCACCCGGTGGGCCGCGAGGTCAATGTGTTCCGTCCTTGGAGCGATATGCCGACGGTCGAAGACCTCAAGAAGGGCATCGAGGAGATCTATGTGGCTCACGCCCGTCAGCTGGGCCTCCAGGTCTGGAGCGGCACTTTATTGGCAATAGAAGTCTGGCGTACCTATAATTCCGATCGTGATGATATGCGCTGCCAGCTGAATGAGTGGTTGCGCACGAGCCCGCTATTCGACGGCTATATCGACTTCGACCAGG
>JAZLII010000156.1:0-13851 GCA_045617275.1 Bacteroidaceae bacterium | reverse complement strand
TCACCGACATCAACGGCAAGACCGTCAGCCTGAAGGACCTCCGTGGCCGCTATGTCTACATCGACATCTGGGCCACCTGGTGCGTGCCCTGCCGTGGTGAGATACCCGCCCTCAAGAAGCTGGAGGAGACTTTCAAGGGCCTCAACATAGCCTTTGTGAGCCTTTCCTGCGACAAGGACAAGGCCAAGTGGGAGCAGACCGTGAAGGATGAGAAGATGGGTGGCATACAGCTCTGGGGTGATGAGGACAACGAGTTCCTCCGTGCCTACCGTGTGCAGACCATCCCCCGCTTCATCTTCCTCGATCCTGAAGGCCGTATCGTCAATCCCGACATGACACGTCCTTCCGACGACAAGACCATCGAGGCACTCGGCATGGTTGCCATGCCTTTGGACATGGACGAATAAGGCAGAATTATAAATTTTCTCACTAAATGTCAGTGGGTTACACATTTTTTCACTATATTTGCACCGGCAATGCATCCTGCACCGAAAAGATGCACCGAAAAGGAGCAATGAAAGGAGCACCGGAAAGATGCATAGAAAAGAAGCACGGAAAAGAAGTATCAACCCTCAAAACATAACAATGATGAAAAAGCAACTGATCTGCCTATTTGCCTTTGGCTGTATGGCTCTCTCTGCAACTGCACAGCAAGTGACTCCCTACGGATGGCGCGGTCCAGAACACAACGGATACTATCCCGACAAGGGTCTCCTGAAGCAATGGCCCGAAGCTGGTCCACAGCTGGTATTTGAGACCTTGGATGCCGGAAAGGGTTACTCCAGTCCGCTCATCGTGGGCGACAAGCTCTATCTGACGGGCATGAACGAGGACGAGACCAAGGAGGTGTTCCACTGCTACGACCTCAAGGGCAAGAAGCTGTACACCACCGTCTATGGAAATCCCTGGAAGCAGTCCTACCCCGAGACTCGTACCACACCTGCCATCGTGGACGGCAAGGCATACGTGATCAGCGGCATGGGCGAGGTAGCCTGCATCAACACGGCCGACGGCAAGATACTCTGGCAGGTGGATGCCGGCACCAAGTACGGCCGCAAGACCGGCAACTGGGGCACATCGGAGTGTCCTCTGGTGTACGACGACAAGGTGATATATACTCCCTGTGGCGACCAGACCACCATGGTGGCTCTCAATCGCAACACTGGCGAAGAGATATGGAAAACCCGTTCGCTGGGCAATCACTCTGGCTACGTATCTCCCATCATGATCGAATACAAGGGCCGCAAGCAGATCGTAGGTTCTACGGCTACCACCGCCATCGGCGTAAATCCCCAGAACGGTGAGATAGAGTGGACCTTCGACAACTGGGGTGAACGCTACACGGGCACTCCCATCCGCTGGGGTGACATCGCTCCCAACTCAGCCCTCTACAAGGACGGCAAGATATTCTTCTGCCACGGATACAACATCAACGGCTTCCAGCTTCAGCTAGCCGACGACCTGAAGTCCGTCACCTGCACCTGGCGTACCGAGACCCTCGACACGCACCATGGCGGCTATGTCCTGGTGGGTGGTAAGATATACGGTTCCAACTGGATCAACGGCAACGACGGAAACTGGTGCTGCATAGACTGGGAAACCGGCAAGACCGACTACGAGGAGAAGTGGACCGACGGAGCCGGCAAGGGAAGCATCATCGCTGCCGACGGCCGACTCTTCATCTACGACGAGCGCCGCGGATGGGTGGGACTGGTCAATGCCAACCCTGCCAAATTTGACGTGGTAAGCAAGTTCCGCGTAGAGAAGGGAAGCGGTCCCTACTGGGCGCACATGGCCATCGACAAAGGCATCCTCTACCTCCGTCACGGCGAACTCCTGGCGGCCTATAAGATTAAATGAAGAATTTGGCCGAGCGAGAGGAAGATCAAGTAAGGCACTATAAGCCAAATACGCACAAGTACACAACAAGTACACACTCATACGCAACTACGGACGGCACCCTGGGATGTCGTCCGTAGCTTTTTATTACACTTTGCCAAGAGAAGGATACAAAATACCCCCTGCAAAGCTTCTATAAAAGGTGTACGCTTCTATCTTACCATCACCTTGCGCCCCTGGCGTACATAGATGCCAGGCTTCACAACATGGGTCACACGATGACCCGTGAGGGTATAGACAGTAGTCAGCCCCTCCTATGCCTTTTGACAGGCCATGGCATCCTCTCCCGAACCCGGCTATGAGATCTGGCACGAGGTGGAGATAGAGGAGCGCTGCATAGAGACCTTCGACACCCGCACCCTGGCCGACGGCAAGCAGTTGGGCAACCAATGTATGAACTGCCACACGCATGACGGCAACGAGGGCCAGTACAGCTATTTCTACATCAGAGGCGAGAAGGGTGGTACCTTCGTCAACAGGGACAACAAGTTTGAGAAGATGACGCTCAGCAGCGCCTCCACCAACGGTAGCACCGTCTACGGCAACTGGCACCCGTCGGGTCGATTCGGCGTCTTCAGTACCAATGAGATCATCCCCGCCTTCCATGCCGACCCCGCCCTCAGGATGGAAGTCTACGACACCCATTCCGACCTCTGCATAGCCGACTTCGACACGCAGCGCATGATCACCTCGCCCCTGGTCAGCGGCACCAGCCACACCCTGGAGACATTCCCCTGCTTCTCAGCCGACGGCAAGACCGTATATTACTGTTCGGCACCCAATCCCTGTGGCGACAGCATCCCCCGCCCAGAGGACCTGCAGCATCAAGTCAAAGGCATCCACTACAGCCTCCACCGCATAGGCTTCGATGCCGACAGCTGCCGTTTCGTAGGACCCGTGGAGACCGTGGTGGCAGCCACCGACAGCACTTCCATCCACTTCCCCACTTCTCGCCCGACGGACGATGGCTCAGCTACTGTGAAAGCCGTTATGGCACCTTCCCCATCTGGCACATGGAGACACGCATCGTGCTGGCACCGGCCCAGCAGCCCGACACAGTGGTCAGCCGCACCCGCATACATGCCACCTATCACACCTGGAGCCACAACGCCCGCTGGATAGCCTTTGCCAGCAAAGACTACGACACACAGTATGGCCGCGTATATCTGGTACACATCTCCCCCGACGGCACCCTCTCCCATCCGCTAGTCCTTCCCCAGGCCGACCCGCCCACGACGACATGTGCCTGAAGTCCTACTACATCCCCGACCTCACCATGCACCCCGCCCCCTTCGGCTACGATCAGGTGAAGCAACTGCTGGAAAGCGCACAGGCCATCCCCTTCACCTTCCCCGAGGGCATCGTACTGCCGGCGGGCGGGTCTGTGGTGGTGGCCAAAGATGTGACGGATATCCCCTCCGGTCACCATGCCGAGCAATGGGAGAGCGGCAAACTGGCTGACGAGGGTGAGGCCATAGCGCTCACCACGCCCTCGGGCGTCACCATAGACTAGGTGGCCTATCTGCCCACAGCTCCCTGGCCCGCCATCACGGAAGGGGGCGAGCGTGCCATCGTACTGAAGGACTTGCTGAAGGCCAACCACATCGGTACCAACTGGCAACTGAAGCGCACCGTGGACACCGCCGACATCCTCCCACCCCACTCTCCCCTCCGTGCCTACGACCTCCAGGGCCGTCCGGCAGACCTCCGTTCGACTCATGGCCTGATCATCATCTCGGGCAGAAAGATACAGCGAAAATAAACTATCTCGCTGAAATGGGACATCAATACGCAAGAAAAAGCAGGAGGCTCGACATCACGTCGGGCCTCCTGCCGTACATGGGTATCACACAGGGCAACGACCTGCGCCCTGCATATGGAAAAACAGTATTTTTTACATACCTAAAATGCCCTGAAGCTGCTGCACCATGCCCGGAGTAGAGGGACGGGGTGCGTCGGGCATCACGATCTTGCCCGTGGGATCAAGGATGATGAAGCGGGGGATGCCACTGATGCCAAACTGCAGGGTGACATTCTCGCTGAGGGACTTGTCGGACACATACTGTGCCCACTGGGGCTTGTCGGCATCAAGCTTCTTATGCCACTTCTGCCTGTCGGTGTCGACAGAGATGCTGACGAAAGCGATCTTGTCATTGCCCAGGAAAGCCTTCACGAGTTGCTCCATGGCGGGAATCTCAGCACAGCAGGGTGCACACCAGGTGGCCCACACATCGATGTAGAGATACTTGCCATAGAGGTCGGAGAGGCGAACTGACTTGCCCTCCACATCGATCATCGCTACGGCCGGAGCATCGCTACCGGGCAGGAGATGGCAGAACGCGTTGTAGTAGGAATCGTAGGCCTCACAGTGCTCCGGATCAAGCTCGCACCCGAGCACATAGACCGAATCGATGTCGCTACCGGGCTGACCCTTGAAATAGCTGGTGACATACTGGTGGGCCATAGCGCTACGCAACGAGTCTTCGGAGACATGATCGCGCAGGCTCTCAAGCACGCACACGGTGGAGAAACTTCCACCACGCACCTTGGCCTCCCACTCCACATACTGATAGGCTAGGCGGGCATACTGCATCTCCTCCCGGGTGAGGTCGAGCGAGCGCATGAAGGCATTGTAGTCGGGATCAGCATCGTAGGCCTTACCCTGACCAGGCAGGTCGTACTGATAGCACACGCGGCGACGCAGATACTCAAAGTCAAGGAAAGTGCGAGCCGCGGAGGCAAAGACCTTGCCACCATGGTCGTCGAAGGCCTGGCAGAGCGAATCCCGGACAAGTTCAAACTCCTGGCAGAAGTCGGCAAAAGCACCCTGACTCTTCACCTGGCCCAGACGCTGCTGCATGGAGGCAAACATGGCGTTCTCTGCCTCGAGACTACTGTCGAGGGTGAGTGTGGGGGGCGTGGTGAGCGTATCGACGTTGATCTGCACATGGGCCTCATCTTCCAGATAGACGGTGGTCATGCCCATAGGGGCAGAGGTCATGAGGTAGTAGAAGCCCTGGCTGGGGATGGTGTGGGCCACCTCCACCTCGGGACTGTCGCCAAAGGTGATGGTGTCTCTCTCCCCACTGACCATATCGATGAGATAGGCCTCGGCGCAAGGGGCTCCAGTCAGACTGACATAAATGTCAGCCGGACTGGAAGGTATGGGAGCATTACTGCTGCATCCAGCTACTATTCCACTTAAGGACAGAAGCAGGAATCTGCAAATAGAGTTTGTCTTCATCGAGGTTAAATGTTTGGTCACCTAACTTGTGCTGCAGGGGCTTCTCCTTCTGGAAGAGAGGGTCATCCCAAAGGCGGCGGATGCAAGACCAGCGCTGGGTCTTGCCCATGAACTCACGGTGCTGCTCATCGAGGCAGAACTGGATGAGCTGCTCCTTGGTGACGATACTTGCTGGCACCTCTTCGTAGCCTGTACGTACACGCTTGCTACGGAACTCTGCCAAGATCTTACGGGCACTTGCCTCGCTACCTACGCGAGCCTCACACTCTGCGAGGGCCAGGTAGACGTCGGCCAGCTCCACACCGAAGTTGAGCACACCATCGCGCAGACCGCCCACGGGGAGAGCCAGAGGGTTGCCTGCATCGTCCTTGGTAGGAATGAGGTTGAGACGCAGGTCGTGCTCATCATAGAGCCCCATATACTTGGGGTTGAGACCAAAGAGCTCGTTGCCAAGATAGCCCCAGTAGGTCACCTGGACGGACATACCGCTATCGGCCTGCTTCACAAGGAGTATCTCAGGGCTCTCGGAAGCCCAAGGTATCATACAGTTGGAACTAGATGCATGTGCCGAGGTGAAGGCCATCTTCTGCAAGGGCTGATAGCCGGTAGACTCCTGGAACACATTGTAGTCGATGAAGTGCATGTGTGTCTCCTGAGGAAGGCGTTCGTAGGCGATGCGCAGCGCGGTGAGCGCCTTGTCGTACTGACCTATCGACCAGAGTACCCTACCCATGATGGCATAGCCCGTAGTCTTGTAGATACGCACGTTGATGTCGGTGTTGTCGGGCAGGTCGGGGCAAGCCTCCTCCAGTTCCTGAGTGAGCCAAGCATAAAAGTCCTTCATGGTGGCACGGGTGAAATTGGTCTCCGATGCACGGGCCTCGGTCACGATGGGCACGGTGAGCTCGGTGTCGGCATAGGATGCCTTGTAGGGACGGCTGAACATCTGAGCCACGAGGAAGTGCATCCAAGCGCGACCTACGCGAGCCTCAGCCTGTATGGCCTTCTTCTCAGCCTCCGAGCCACCGGTGGACTGCATCACGCCATTGATGATGGAATTGTAGGTATAGATGTTCTTGTAGCTATTGATCCATGCCTTACAGTTCTCCTCGGGATCATAGACGTCCTTGTCGTAGACATAGGCTCGATGGATGGACTGAGGATTGCTATACCAGCGTGAGAGCGCTGCATCCATGGTCTCGTCGAGCTGACGGTCATCGTTCATCCAGAGTGTGTAGTCGACCGTACCGAAATGCATGAGGTCGGAGGTGTTGAACATTCCTTCAAACTCACCCGTAGTCTGAGCAATGGCATAACCGCGAGGCTGGTCATCGAGAAAGTCCTCACAGCTTGTCGCAAAGGGAGCCAGCAGGGTGGCAAGGATAAGTGGAATATATTTTTTCATATTCATGTTTCTCTATTTTTAGTAATTCTAAAGTAACTCTTGCCACTTGCTTAGAAGTTGACATTGACGCCAATGGAGTAGGAAGGTCCGTAGCAATCCTGGCGCGCATTCCAGCTACCCGCGCCATAACTGTAGGCCTCTGGATTGATGCCCTCCTTGTTGAATGCTATGATGAAGGGATTGCCCACCTGAGCTGACAGACGTGCACCCTCGATGTTCATCCTCTGGCAGAGGCTGCGAGAGAGATTGTAGGAGAGCGTGATGTCGCGCATGCGGATATAAGACGCATTGGCAATGTGAGTATCGGCGTAGTAGTAGCAACTGGTGTTGAGATTCCAGTCAGAGCTGGCCGTGTACTTGGGAATGTCGGTGAAAGCCTCATCGCCGGGCTGACGCCAGCGATTGTCGTAGTACTTGGGCAGGTTGGCACCAGGACGACCATAGAAGTAGAGGCCCTCGGTACGCATCTTTGCACCAAAGTTGTAGACGAGGAGGAAGGACAGGTCGAAATCCTTGTAGGTAAAACGGTTGGTCAATCCACCTGTCACCTTGGGAATGGTGGAGCCTGAATAGACAGCATCGTCCTTGGTCAGATTGTCGATACTCCAGCCTGTGATGATGTTGCCGTCCTTGTCGTAGGCTTGAGTGTAGCCATTGTTGTCGAGGCCAGCATAGCGGTAAGAGAAGAGCGCACCTACGGGATAGCCCTCCACGTAGCGGGCACTGATCATGCCAGCCGCGGTGGTGATGGGCTGCTCCACATCGAGCTTCTCAATCTTGTTCTTGTTGGTGGTGAGTGTGAACGTAGTGTACCAGTTGAAGTCGCTGCCCTTCACATTGTGGCTCTTGACAGAGAGCTCAAAGCCCTTGTTGCTCAGCTCACCCAGGTTGCCTGTCGTGGATGCCCAGCCGGTGGTGGGATTGAGGAGCTGTGTGCCGATGAGGTCACGTGTGTACTTGTTGTAGTACTCAGCCGTGATACCCAGACGGTTGTGGAGCATGTAGATGTCGAAGCCCACGTTGATAATACGGGTCTTCTCCCAGGTAAGCTTGTCGTTGGCAGGAGTGGCAATGCTAAAGCCGGGACCGGGGAAATAGGAGCTGACGGTGGAGCTCAGGATGTCGTACTTGCCACCAGTGCCAGGCTTGGGCGAGTTGCCGGCCATACCAAGGCTGAGACGTGCCGTCAGGGCATCAATCCAGTCTGCGCCCTCCATAAACTTCTCATTGCTCATCTTCCAAGCCAGACCTACTGAAGAGATAGGCTTGAACTGCTTGCTGGGGTCGGAACCGAAGAGGTTGCTCTGGTCGACACGGGTGCTGGCATTGATGATATACTTGTCAGCATAGCTGTAGGCTGCATTGGCATAAAGAGAGAAGTACTTCTTGGCAATCTCCGTCTGGCTGTAGTCCACACCGTTGACCATGGCATAGCTGCCGAGGGCAACAGGCATGACATTGTTGAGCAATGCATACAGGTCGTAGTACTCATAGCGCATGGTCTGCATGTTGTAGCCACGCAGGTTGTTGACATAGCCCGTCGTCTTATAGCTACGTACCTCAGTACCGGCCAAGGCTGTCACCTTGTGAAGGCCGTCCTTGAAGTCACCATTATAAGAGAGCTGATTGCGAAGAGTCCAATCGGTGCCGACGGTATTGGCCACACCATAGTAGCCACCCGTAGTAGGCACGCGGAAGGAGCCGCTGGTGGGATTGAAGGTCTGTGCACGCTCCTCGTTGACTAGGTAGTTATTGGCATCATGGAAGGTCTCCGAACGGTTGTTCTGACGCAGATACTGATAGCGGCCCTCATACTTCAGTCCCTTGCAGAGGTCGATAGTAGCACCGACGTTGAGACGGATGTTGGTGGAGGTCATGGCCAGGCTGCTATTGTTGAAGTCCTGCACGGGATAGAACGAGAGGTCGAGACCCGTGACAGCCTCAGCATTGGCACGCAATGTGGGCGAAAGCACCATGGCCGACTGGTCAATCCAGCCATTGGCATCACTGAAGATATTGTAAGGCAGATTGTAGTACTTGGCCGTCGAGGTGAGGTTCATCTGATTGTAGAAGCCACCCTCATTGCTATTGCCCGTGTAGGGGCTCAAGTGACCCTTGGTGTTGGAGGTGGTGGCATTGACGGTGGCATCAAGCTTGAGCCACTTGGTCAGTTGGTAGTCCTGATAGGCATTGATGGCAAACTTGTTGGTCCAGTCCTTCGAATCGCCCTGGTCACCCTTGTACTCTCCCGAGAGGTAGTAGCTATGCTTGCTGTCACCACCACGGAAGGCCACATTGTGCTTGGTGTAGAGCTTGTTGCTCATGAAGTAGTCCTCATACTGCTTACGACCATCCTGCTGAATGAGCTGTGCGAGGCGCGCATCGCGCTCCTGAGCCGTGATCTTGCCCTCCTGGTACTCATACATGGCTACCTCGTGGGGCCACACGACAGCAGTCATGTTGTTCATGCAGAGCGAGTGGGTGGCACCACCGTAATTGGAGGTGAGCGCGGTGTTGTAATTGTAGGTGGTGTTGTAGATGTCAAACATCTCCAGGGCGTTCTTCATGAACATCTCGCCGTCCATGTAGCCCATGTAGTCATAGTCGGGTTTGCCGTAGCTGGTGAAGCTGCCATTGTAGGAGATCTTTACCCTTGAGTTGTTCTGTCCACGCTTGGTGGTGATGACGATGACGCCATTGGCAGCCTGCGAACCCCAGATGCTGGCAGCCGTGGCATCCTTCAGCACGGTCACGCTGGCAATGTCGTTGGTGGACACCATGTCCTCAACGAGCTCTGCCGCCATGGGGACTCCATCGACTACGTAGAGAGGGGCCTTCTCTGAGTTGAGCGAGGTAATACCACGTATGGTGTACTTCTCAGCACCAGCGTCATGATTGACACTCAGACCCGTACCCATGCCCTCAAGGCTCTCAAGGATGCTATTGGTGGAAAGCGACTTGGTGGCGATCTCCTTGCCGTCGACCTTGCTAAACGAACCAGCGCTGCGCTCCTTGGAGAGTGTCTGGTAACCCGTCACAACCACTTCGTCAAACATATGGTTGTCCTCCTTCAGCACCACCTCAATGCCTTGCACGGGCTGATTGAAGATGAGTGTCTGCGACTCATATCCCATATAGGAGAAGGTAAGCGAAAGCGCCTTGCCAGCCTCACCCTTGATAGAGAAGCCACCATTGCCATCGGTGGCAGCTATGCTGCGTCCTGCCGACGTGATATTCGCTCCCGGAAGCGCCTGACCATCCTGGTCCACCACCCTTCCTCGAAAGGTGTTGTCGACTACGGAGCTTACCTCCTGCTTCAGAATACTGATATACTTGCCTCCCTCACGTACAACATAGGTCAGCGAGTGACCCGAGATGACCTTCTCCACAGCCTCCTGGGCAGTCACATTGCTGAGACTGGCCGTCACCTTCAGGCTACGCACATCGTTGTAGGTGAACAGAATCTTCACTCCACTGCTTTTGCCTATCTCCTTCAGCACGGAAGACATGGGCTGGCTTGACACGTTGAGCGAGATACGCTTGCCTACATCTTGGGCAGACAAGGATACGCTTGCAAAGAGAACCAGCAAAAGCGATAAAATCATTTTGGCTTTGTTCATGATGAAATTGAATTTAGTTAACGAATATACAATTACACTAGAACAACAATCCAAAAGTGTAAAAAGTGGATAAAAAAGTGTCTTTTTTTTAAAGAAAAGAGCGTTTTTGCTTAATCTATGTACAATTTACCGCTTTTCAGCGAGAATTTTGCCTTCCCAAGCATATTGAGCACACTTACCGTCTCCTCGATGCCGTCTGTGCGACAAGCCTGGAAGTGCACATAGGTGTTCATGGATTGGCGACTGTTGAAGATCACGTCGATGTTGTACCAACGACCGATCTGGCGCGCCACGTCAAGCAGCGAGATGTTGTCGTAGTAGAACTCGCCCTGGGTCCATGCCGTGAAGATATCGGTGTCGACCTCCGTCACAGCCATCTTGCCACCGGGGCTGAGCATCACGTCCTCACTGGGCTTGAGCGTCACCTCCTCACCCTCGCTTGTGACCTTCACACTACCCTCGAGCAGTGTCACGTGTGAGGCGTCGGAACTATAGTTTCTCACATTGAATGACGTACCGAGCACTTGGGTGACAAACTGCTGCGTCTGCACGAGGAAGGGGTGCTTGGCATCTTTGGCCACCTCAAAGAAGGCCTCTCCTCGTAGCTGTACCGCGCGGTCCCCGGCTCCAAAGCGGTTCGGGAAGACAAGCTGTGAGTCATGATTGAGCGTCACCTTCGTGCCATCATGTAGTGTCAGTGTGAAGGATTTCTGAGCCGGAGTGGTGAGTATCTGCAACTGCTCTGAGTCTTGGTCGTCAGCGAGCTTGGTGAGATCTAGTTCCTGCTCGGCTACGACCTCCACACTATGGTGGCCTCTCTGCAGGGTGACCTGATCCGACAAGTTCTCATCGGCCAAATACACGACCACAGGGGCTTCTTGCACCTCGCTCTTCATGAGCACCTTTATACCCAGCAACACCACCAGCGTGGCAGCGATACCCGTAGCAAAGCCTAGCAGCACATAGCTCATCTTGCCACGCATCTTCTCCGAAGCAGCGGGCGCAGCCTGCTTGAGCTGTTCTATCGTGGAGTGAACCTTCTCTAGTTCCTCTTCCACGTCTACATGCAAGCCTTGAGCCTGCTCGGATCGCAATGCATGCTGCAACAGCAGGTCATCGGTATCCATCTCGGGCTGGCTGTGGTCATTCTTAGTCATTGTTCCTATACTTAAAGATTCGTCGAAGCTCATTGCGAGCATTCATGATGTATTTTTTCACGGTCTCTACAGAGTAGCCCATCTCACTGGCAATCTGCTTATGCTTCTTGCCATGTATGTAGTAGGCTATGAGCATATCCTTGGAAGGTGGCTGCAAGCAGTCTATCATCTTCAGCACACGGCTGTCCTTCTCCTGTTCGTCGTCATAGTCGGAGTAGGTCTCCTTGAATTGTTGAAGATACTCACTGGCATAACGCGACTCATAGGAGAGCTTCTTGTAGTAGGAAAGGCACCCATTGCGCGTACATATTATCAGATAGTGCTCCATGCTACTACTATCAAGTTGCCCCATCCTGTTCCAGAGATGTACAAAGACATCGCTGATAATGTCTTTGGCAGCATCCTCATTGCCCACGATCGTAAAGGCATACCTATATAGGCGAGCATAGTGACAACGAAACAGCATGTCAAACTGCTGCTCTAGGCTATGAGGATCAGATGGCGTTGTCATTGCGGGACGATAGTGAGTAAGTGGTGGGGGAAGTATTCACTACAGTATCAGCGCACGAGGTACTTCTTGCCGCCGCTGATGTAGAGGCCCTTGTGGTGATGAGCGTTGAGCGATGAACGATGAGCGTCAGAGAGCTTGCGGCCCTGTAGGTCGAAGAGGGGTGTGGGCTGTGAGGGGGTGTCGACATCGGAGATGCTGTCGGTGACGGCATTGGTGTCGAGCACACAAGTCCATTGGGCGCCCTCATAGAGGAAGCTGGCGCCCTCGACGCGGAAGTAGACGGTGCGATCCTCGCCCATGGGAATGACCTCATACTGGCGACCGGTCTTCTGGCCGTCCTTGTTGGTGAGGGCAAACTGGCAGACGTCGCCATTGGAGTCGCTCCAGGTGTGGCCTTCGTCGAGCGAGAAGGTGACACAGGCGGGACTGCTGATGGCGGGGTTGTGGTGGGTGATGACATAGAGGGTGTAGCCGGTCTTGAGGTCGACGCGATAGTGACGGGCATAGTAGCCCTCGGCATCGCTCTGCCAGAGGTCGTAGAGGGTGTCGTACTCGGGACGGATGGCATGGGCGATGTCTTCTCCCTCACGCACCTCGTGGGTGGGTATGTCGCCCTGGCGGGTGATGAGGATGGAGTAGTTGGGCACGTCGGCATCCAGACTTCCGGTGTGTATGTCGATATCGCTCGTGAGCGTCACCTCAAGCAGGAGGGTCTCGCCGGCAGCGAGGGCGATGTGGTCATCGATGTGCATGTTGCGGTCTTGGATGCTGTAGTCACGGCCTATATTCCACGAACCATCCTGAGGCGTAGTGGCACGAACCTGTCCACCGGCATGAACCGCAGCGGTATAGACTCCGTCCACCGAAGCCGTAAAACTATAGTAATGCGTGGTAGAGGCACTGCGACCCATATCCAGCAGTTCACCGAGAGTCAGAGGGATGGGATCGTCCTTCGAATCGCCCTGCTGACCGGCACTGAACGTCACATACACATGGACCGTGCGAGAAGACTTGGCATGGCCTATGACCTGACTGATGAGATAGTCGTGCCCAGCCTCTACGTTGACCGTATAGATCAGCATACCCGCCTGCGTATGAGTGAAGGGAGTACCCAGTCGCTTACCCGACGTCTGATCGGTGACAGCCACGCCCCACATGCCTTCCATCCAGGCCTTGTCGTCGGTGCCCCACATCAGCAGACCGCTCTTCTCAGCCCGATAGAGCCAGTAGCGCTCACTCTGCTCTGCCCCATCGGTAGTGGCATTGGGATCGACAGGGATATCGAAGGTAAACGCACTCTGCGAGGTGATGTCGATGGGACGATCGGCATACTCGCCCTCAGGGATAGCACCCTGGCTGATGGTAAACGAGACTACACTTGTCTTCACGCAAAAACAGACTGTACCGCCTGCACGCATACGAAATCCGTTGATGGCCTGCGAACTGCTTCCAAAGATATGTCCGTCGGTGTCCAGGATATTTCCCGACACCGAGGTGCTCAGATACACCATGGTATCCACCTCGGAGGTGAAAGCATACCACACCTCGCTTGCGACACCACTGGGAATCGGATTGGCACCCAGCTGTGCCTGAAGGGCATTCTGGCGTACCTCACCCGGCTTGGCCTTGCTGAACGACAGAGTGGCTGTGCCTCCGGCATTGTCCTGAGAGATCGCGATATAGAGGTCTCCCTGCTCCTCCTTCCACAAGTACTTCACCAGACGGCTGTCGGCCGATGTCAGGAATACGGTACGAGCCTGATCGGGGAGCAGGGCAGGCAGGAAGGTCATATCACCATAGCACGTTCCTCCCACCTGTACCGTCAGAAGGTCGGTGGTAGCAAACGCTTCCTGAGGTACCAGAAGCCACGTAGTGGTATTCTGATCTGGTGCACCGAGGAGCGAGACGGTGGTGCCAGAGCTTACTCGAATAGGATTTTCTCGACTCTCTCCCTGAGCAAAAGCAGAGAGGAAGGAACATAGCATAAAAAGCAGGGTGTAAATGCGGGACATGGG
>JAZLII010000155.1:0-7458 GCA_045617275.1 Bacteroidaceae bacterium | reverse complement strand
TGTGTGATGAGGTCGCCATCGACCATGCCGTGGAGGAGGTCCTTGACATCGCTGATGATGGCTTCGGCACGCTCGGGGGCGCAGGTGAACTGAATAGCGAACCCTTGCTGGGCATAGGGGTAGCGTGCGTAGCTGAAGTCGCACTTGATGCCGTAGACGTCGCTGTGGCGGATGCGGATATGGTTGATGAGCAGCTGGTTGAGGACGTTGGCCAGAGCGTCGCCATGGACCACATGGCGGGAGTCATAGGCGTACCCTTTTTCCTGATCGACCATGAGAACTACCTGAGCAATGGGCGATGGGTTGGTGATGGTGACCACTGCCTTGTCGTCGTAGGTCTTGATATGATGCTCAGGACGGTCGATGGCCTGTGCAAGCTTGTCCTGCGAGGGCAGGCTGGCCACGTACTTCTCTAAGAGAGGCAGAAGCGACTGCGGGTCGGCCGAAGTGTTGATGACAAGCGTCATGCCGTTGTAGTTGCTGTGCAGACGAGCCAGAATGCGCTCCATGTCGGTCTGATTGATGGCAGCGAGGGATTCCTGCGTAAGTTGGGGCGTACGGGCACTGACAGGGATGGCAAAAGTAGCCAACCGAAGTTGAGCCTGAAGGTTGGGATTGTTGACCGCCGTAGCCAATGTGCGCAAAGTGGCCATATCGCTGTGCCAACGGACGGAATCCACCTGATTGCAGGTGAGCGTCTTGTGGAGCTTCTGGAACATCAGTTCCATGTGGATGGTGTTGAGGCTGTCGGCCATTGCCCGCTCCGCCATCTCCAGACTGTCGGCATTGGCGGGTCGCTCGCCCTCGAATGCAACACTCCCTTCGCGGATATCATAGTGGTCGTACTTGTAGAGTGTGTAGTTGCTCTCGAAGGTCATGGGGATGGTGAAGGAGGGGTGCTTCAGCGAGGTAGAAACTGATGGCTGAGAGGTGGGCATGCCCTTGATGAGGTCAGCATAGATCATTTCCTCATCCTCCAACCAAGATGTTCCGCCCCAAAGCAGGGCACGAACTTGCGTACGCATGCCATAAGTGGAGTCAGGCACATTGTTCATCACCACCCTAACGCCATTGCTCAGGGTGTACTGGGTGAAGTCCATGCCCTTCACGGCCTTGCGCGACCGGATGGAGCCTGGCTGTGGATGGATGTCGGGGTCGAGGGCCGTCTCGCTGGCCATGTCCTGAGTCGGAGCCTCATCAGCATAGGGTTCCAACTCCATCTGCTCCACACCCTGCATGAGGGCAAGTATATCCTCCTCGCTGGGGGCCTTCTCGCCCTCGGGCATCATCATCATCACGAAGCTTTGGCGTGTGGGGAAGAGGCGAATGATGGCCTGGCGCACCATCTCGGGAGTGATATGACTTTCAAAATAATTGCTAAGAATCTTGTATGTCTTGTCAGAATAGGGCAGCGTGTGTCGAAGTGCATGGCTGGCCAATTGGTCGGCCACCCAACCACTTGCCTTGCTGGACTGAATTGTCACGTCGGGATCATCAAAGTCTATGACCGTGGTGTCCTGGTCGACCACCACCTTTTCAGGGTCGTAGTTACAGTTCTCCTTAAGCTCCTTCTCGGTGAAGCCAAACCGCTTGGCACGCTCCAGTTCGATGAGCAGGGCGCTGATGGCGGTGCGAAGGTCGGCGGATGAGGAGGACAGCACAAGTTGGTTGACGGTGTAGTGGTCGGCATTGGTGGAGGAAGACGGAATCATCTGCAGCGTCATGATGGAGGGCATGTTCTGCTTGAGACGGTAGAGGCGGCCCGACAGACACTTGATGGCAGTATTGTCTATGTACTCACGCATGAGGTTGCCCACCAGTCGCTGCTCGCGACCGAGACTGCGGGGGTGGAAGGAGGCAAGCACGAAGTTGGCAACGGGGAAGCTCTTGTCCTCTGCCATCAGTACGCGGGATTGCAGGGGATTGCGGAGCACCTGCTTCATGGGCAGCTCCGTCTTGCCTGGCTTCAGGTCGGCGAAGAGTCGCTTGATCTGTGTCTCCACCTTGGCGGGGTCGACGTCGCCCGTCACGATGACGCACTGATGCTGAGGCTGGTACCACTTGCGGTAGAAAGCCTTCATCTGCTCGGCCGTGCAGGTGCGTATGATGTCGAGGTCGCCCAGTGGATCGCGGTCCACATAGTGTGTACCGGCATACATCTGCAACCCTACATTCAAGGCTATGGCCAGGGTGGAGCGGGCTCTCCACTCCTCGACGATGACGTTGCGCTCGGCTTCCAACTCACGGCTGTCGAAGGTGATGTCGCCCGCCCAGTCGCGCAAGATGAGCAGGCAGCTGTCCATGTTGGCCTGCTCGCGGATGGGCATCTCCTTGAGGATGTAGGTGGTGTGGTCCATCATGGTCTGGGCATTGATGTCGGGACCGAACTGGGCACCGTTGCGGCGCAGGAAGTCGAGGATGGCGCGCCCCTGGAAGTGCTTCGTGCCCTTGAAGGCCATGTGCTCGAGGAAGTGGGCTATGCCTCTTTGGTTATCCTCCTCTACGAGCGAACCGGTGGACTGCACCAGTCGGAAGTCGGCCACGCCCTTCTTCACATCGGCTCGCTGTATCATGTACATCAGTCCGTTCTCCAGCACACCCATGTGCAAGGCGGTGTCGACGGGTGCCGTCTGCATGGAGGTGCGGTGCTGCGCCCAGATGGAATATGCAAAAAGGGTGGTAAGTGTAAGGAGGATGATACGTCTCATTTTACAAGGTGTTACTTCGAGTTGTACTTCTTCAGCAGATTGTCGGCCTCCTTCTTGGTGAGCCAGATGACGGCAGCGTGCTTCTGCTCGCTGAAGTTCTGACGCTTCATGGGGCTGTCTTTCTCATCGAAGTAGCCGATGGGCTTGAAGGTGCGGAAGTCCTCGGTCTCTACGAAGCCGAAGTTGTGGGGACGACGGCTGTAGTTGTCAAACATCAGCACATACTTCTGCTGACCGATGCGCTTCCAGCAGTTGGGGGCCTCGTGACCTTGCGGTTCGCCGTCGTTGTACTTGTCGTCGATCTCGTAGGGACCGGTGATACAACGGCTCGTAGCATGTACGGGACGTGCTCCGTGCTCATGGCTCACGAAGAAGAAGTGGTAGAGGTCGCCCACCTTGATGATGTCGCTGTCGATGACGTTGTACTTGCGGCCGGGAGCCTCGAAGAGGGGCTGCGGAGTACCGATCATCTGGGTGAAGTCATCGTTCATGTACATATAGTAGATGCGGTTCATGCCCACACCTTCGCGTATGGTAAAGTGTACCATGAGCTGCTTCTTCTCTTCGTCGTAAACGGTCTCGGGTGCCCAGGCACATCCCACCTCGGCCCAGTTCATGTCGGGCTGTGCGGGGAGCTTGGAGAAGTCGATGTTGGTGCGTGTCCAGTGCTCGAGGTCGAAGCTCTTCATCAAGACGAGGCCCTTATTGTTGCCCCAGCCGTAAAGCTTCCCATCGCGATCCCACTCGGTCTCACGATACTCTGAGACCTTGCTATATCGGGGATTGTTCTGATACTTGCTGCGCTGGGTGAAGAGGTGCAGGTCGGTCATGGCCAGATAGAAGGCACCGTCGGGACCACGGAAGATGTGGGGATCGCGGATGCCATGCTGCACGGCGATGGTGTCGCCACTGATGATGGGGGCATCGTCCTTGAGCGATATCCAGTCGTAGCCGTCGTAGCTCACTGCCATATGGAGGCTGTGGTCGGCGTCTTTGTGATACACCATGAGATAGGCTCCGGCCTTCTTGTCGGTGAGGGGCTTGTGCTTCTTGGCGCTCAGGGGCGCAACGGCCAGCAGAGCGGCCAGCAGGGTGAGAATGGTCTTTTGCATTTTGAGGGTTTGAGGGTTAAAGACCCAACGGTCAGCCGCTGGGCACGGTGGTTTTGAGGTACTAAGTGTTTTTGACTGCAAATTTAGGCATTCCATGCTTAATGTGCAACTTATTACGCGCTTTTCCATTTCACTTTTTGGTGCAAAGATGGAAAAGCTACTCGAAGAGGCTGTGCTAAAAAGTCTTTAAATACCTATATTTTCATAAAGGAATGTAGGAACTTTGCTTTTTTTTCGCTATCTTTGTGCTCATATTAATATAATGTGGCAAATTGTCCTCAAGAGGGCGACCAATGCCACGATAACAACTTATCAAGACAGACATCACACAAATGGAACCCAACAAGTTTATCAGAGTATCCTATACACTCTACGCCCTGGAGAACGGCGAGAAGGAAGAGATAGAAGTAGCTCCCAAGGAGAACCCCTACATGTTCGTGAGCGGACTGGGAGTCAACCTGGATGCTTTCGAAGCAAACGTAGTGAACCTGCTGGCTGGCGAGACATTCGACTTCCACCTCACCCCCGAGGAAGCCTACGGCGAGTATCATGCAGACTTCCTCCAGGAAGTGCCCCGCAACATCTTCGAGATAGACGGCAAGATCGACAGCAAGTACATCTACGAAGGTGCTGTCGTCCCCCTGCAGAACGCTGAGGGCCAGCGCTTCAACGGCCTCATCCAGCATATCGGCGAGAAGCATGTCATCGTGGACCTCAACCACCCCCTGGCCGGCAAGGAGCTGAACTTTGTGGGCGAGGTAGTGGAAAACCGCGAGGCAACTATGGACGAGATCCAGGGCATGCTGAAGTTCCTCACCGGCGGCTGCGGCTGTGGTGGCGGTTGCGGCAGCTGTGAAGGTGGCTGTGGCGGCAACTGTGAAGGAGGCTGCGAAGGAGGCTGCGAAGGAGGCTGCAACTGCAGCAAATAAAGGGACCCTAACACCCGTTGACACAAGGAGACGCTTTTACCCCCACCCTTAGTCAGCAAGCCAACGTTTTTTTATGAGAAATACTTTCGGAAACATATTCACGGTCACCACCTTTGGCGAGAGCCATGGTGCAGCAGTAGGTGGAGTCATCGACGGCATGCCTGCAGGCATCGCTGTGGACATGGACTTCATCCAGGCAGAGCTCGACCGACGCAAGCCGGGACAGAGCCAGCTCACCACAGCCCGCAAGGAGGCCGACCGGGTGGAGATACTCTCTGGCCTCTTCGAGGGACAGACCACAGGCACCAGCATCGGCTTCATCGTGCGCAACACTAATCAGCACAGCTCGGACTACGAGAACATGCGCAACCTCTTCCGCCCCTCACACGCTGACTTCACCTATACGCAGAAGTACGGCCTCAGAGATCATCGTGGAGGCGGTCGCAGTTCGGCTCGCGAGACCATCAGCCGTGTGGTGGCTGGCGCCTTTGCCAAACTGGCCCTCAAGCAACTGGGCATCACCGTACAGGCCTACACCCAGCAAGTGGGCGACATCGCTCTGCCCGGTACCTATCAAGACTATGACCTCTGTCTCACAGAGACCAACGACGTGCGCTGCCCCGACCCCGAGACGGCACAGCAGATGGCAAAGCTCATCCTCCAAGTGAAAGGTGAAGGCGACACCATCGGCGGCGTGATAGCCTGCGTGGTGAAAGGATGCCCCGTGGGACTGGGCGAACCCGCCTTTGGCAAACTGCATGCGGCACTGGGAAGTGCCATGCTGAGCATCAATGCCGTAAAGGGATTTGAGTACGGCATGGGATTTGCCGGTGTGACGCAGCGTGGCAGCGAGCAAAACGACATCTTCTGCCCCGACGGCAAGGGAGGTATCACCACCCGCACCAACCGCTCCGGAGGTATCCAAGGAGGCATCTCCAACGGGCAGGACATATACTTCCGCGTGGCCTTCAAGCCCGTGGCTACCCTACTCATGGAGCAAGAGACCGTGACTCTCACCGGTGAGCCCACCACCCTCACGGCCCGCGGTCGCCACGATGCCTGCGTACTTCCCCGTGCCGTGCCCGTAGTGGAGGCCATGGCAGCCATCACAATACTCGACAACTATCTATTAAACAAGACAGCAAGAATATGAAAAAGATGATTCTCGGCCTTCTTTTGGCCATCACTACCTTGAGTGCAAAGGCTCAGTTTGAGCAAGGTACTTCATACCTCAACACCTCGCTGAGCGGTCTGGACCTGAGTTTCCAGAAGCATCAGTTCAACTTCGGTCTCGACGTGAAGGGCGGCTACTTCTTTGAGGACGCCTGGATGGTCTACGGACAGATGGAATACGACTTCACCAACATCAAGGGCAGATACAACGATGCCAACCAGGTGGCCCTGGGTGCCGGCCTGCGCTACTACATCGAGCAAAACGGACTCTTCCTCAACCTCGGTCTGAAGTACGGCCACACCAGTTCGTGGGGACTCGGCACAGGTATCGACGAGACGACAGGTCTGTCCTATCTCAGAGGTGTGCACAACAGCCAGAACAACATCTTCCTCACACCTGAGTTGGGCTACTGCTTCTACCTCAACCACTACCTGAGCGTGGAGCCCTCCGTCTACTACGACATGTCGCTCAACCACTTCTCCAGCGGAAGCAAGGTGGGTCTGCGAGTAGGATTCGGATTCTACTTCTAAAAAAGAAACTGAAACATAGAAAGATACATCACGAACGAGTCTGCAGGTCCTTGCTTGCAGACTCGTATGCCATCTACACCTTGATATCATGAATCTCAACCTTAGCAGCCAGATCACACAAAATCGTGTCAACACTCGTTACTACCGCCCCAACGACAGCATAGAGCGGAGCAATCTCACGCGCTTCGAGAAGATACCCACCGACATCTTCACCACCAGCGACGAAGTGGCCCTCCAGGTGGCACAGGAGATAGCTCGTACCATACGCAAGAAGCAGCAGGACCATTTGTCGTGCCTGCTGGCTCTCGTGGGAGGCAACTCGCCCAAGGAGGTATTCAAGTACCTCGTCAAGATGTACGAAGAGGAGAACCTCAGCTTCCACAATGTCATCATCTTCACGGCCTACGAATATTATCCCCTACCCAAGAATGCACCGCACTCGTTGCTGAGCGTGCTGCAAGAGGACTTCCTCAACCACGTGAACGTGCCCAAGAGCAACATCTACAGCATCAACGGCAATATCCCTCAGGAATATGTGCCAGAGTACTGTGCCAACTACGAGGCACGCATCGAGCAACTGGGTGGCATAGACATAGCCCTGCTCGGTATCGGCCAGATGGGCAACATCGCCCTCAACGTGCTGGGATCGCAGCGCAACAGCCACACGCGACTCGTACTGCTGGATGCCGTGAGCCGCGGTGAGGCTACAAAGATATTTGGTGCAAGTGGCAGTGTGCCCGTGTGTGGCATCACAATGGGTATCGCCACGATACTCGCTGCCCGCAAGATCATCATGCTGGCATGTGGAGAAGGCAAGGCACAGATACTCCAGCAAGCCATAGAGGGCGAACTGAGCGACCAGTGTGCAGCCTCTGCCCTGCAACTCCACCCCAAGACGCATGCCTTTCTCGACCTATCCGCCGCCACGGCGCTGACACGCATACAGCACCCCTGGCTGGTGACAAGCTGTGAGTGGGACGACAAACTGACTCGCTCGGCCATCGT
>JAZLII010000154.1:0-6179 GCA_045617275.1 Bacteroidaceae bacterium | reverse complement strand
GACCCTGAAGACCTTCAACCGTCTCTATGCCAACCTGCCTCTCGTACTGCTCGAGCAGATGAGTCAGCAGGCTCACTGCGTACGCTTCCTGAAGCTTGTCAATCTGCCTGCCGACAATGTCATCACCGAGCTTCCCGCCTCCGTCTTCAAGACGGCCGAGGGTCGTCAGGGATTTGACTTGCGATTCTATAAGAACATGAAGTTGGAGGGCAATGTCGTGGCTCGCACTCACTGGGACTCACTCGACATGGACACCCAGGGTGCTCCCGTACCCGAGGTGGACGTGGATGGTTTCTCCCTCATCGCTGAGAGCCAGTATACCCCCGAGCAGACGGCCGACGTATTCTTCCAGATCAGTGGTGACGATGGTTATCGTGTCTACATCGACGACAAGCTCATGATGGCCGATTGGACCAACCATGCCACCACCACTGCCAGCTGTATGCACCACTGCGAGGCCGGCAAGACCTATAAGATCCGCATAGAGTACTATGAGCATGAGCACGGTGCTGTACTGAAGTTTGGTGCTAAGCGTATACAGAAGTAATGATGAAACGAATCACCAATCTGCTACTCCTTTTTTGGACGCTTTCGGTCTCCCTCTCTGCTCACAGCGACTGGGAGCCCAAGGCCGACGATGCTGCCATCGTGACGTCGGGCAACATGCGCTTCACCGTGCTTACGCCCCAGATGATACGCATCCAGTACAGTGCCTCGCAGCAGTTTGAGGATCGCTCCACCTTTGCTGTGGTCAATCGCAAGCTTGAGGTGCCCTCCTTTACCTCGGAGTCACTGGGCGGCTATCTCTACATACGCACCTCGCAGCTCGAGTTGCGCTATCTCTTGGGCAGTACGCCTCGTGAGAGCGATTGTAATCCCAAGAATCTGCAGATCACCTTCCAGCTCAATGGCCAGACTGTGGTGTGGTACCCTGGCAAGGACGACACGATGAACCTCCTTGGCACCACTCGTACACTCGACCGTGCATGGGGTGATGCGCAGCGTGGCCAACTGGAGAAGGGTCTGCTCTCTCGTGCCGGATGGGCACTTATCGATGAGTCTCCCAAGACACGCCGAGGAGACGGCAGTACCACCTTTGCCATGGAGGACAGCGAGGACGGCTTCCCATGGTGGAAAGAGCCCGTTGACAAGCAGGCCATCGACTGGTACTTCCTGGGCTATGGTCACGACTACAAGCAGGCGCTGGGCGACTTCACCAAGATAGCCGGCAAGGTGCCCATGCCTCCCAAGTATATCTTTGGCTACTGGTACAGTCGCTACTGGGGCTACACACAACTCGAGTTCCAGAACATCGTCAGTCAGGCCGAGGCCAACGATGTGCCCATGGATGTCATCATCGTCGACATGGACTGGCACAAGCCCGGATGGACCGGATGGAGCTGGAATACCAATCTGATCCCCAATCCTACCTATCTCCTGCAGTACTTCCACAAGCACGGCCTCAAGACGGCGCTCAATCTGCATCCTGCCGACGGTGTGGCCAGCTATGAGGACGGCTACCCCCAGATGAGCAAGGACCTCGGCTATGCGGATGGTCAGACCATCCCTTGGAAGATCGACGACTACGATTTCTACAAGTCCTTCTTTAAGAATATCATGCGTCTGCGTGAGAGCGAGGGTGTGGACTTCTGGTGGCTCGACTGGCAACAGTGGCTCACCAGCCCATACACCGAGGGACTCAGCGAGACCTTCTGGATCAACCATGTCTTCTATACCGACATGGAGAAGTACCGCACCGACGTACGTCCCGTCATCTATCATCGCTGGGGAGGTCTGGGCAGCCATCGTTATCCCATCTGCTTCTCCGGCGACACCTATGCCAGTTGGAGTACCTTGGCCTATGAGATACCTTTCACCAGTATGGCGAGCAATGTATGCTACACCTATTGGGGCCACGACCTGGGCGGACATCAGGGTGGTGACAACGATCCCGAACTCCTGCAGCGCTGGTTGCAGTTTGGCGTGTTCACTCCCATCTTCCGTACCCATGCCACCAACGACAGCAAGCTCGAGCGCCGCATCTGGAAGTACAAGAATTTCAGCCAGCTCCGCGAGACCGTACGCCTGCGCTACAGGCTTTTCCCCTATCTCTATACTGCTGCCCGTGAGACCTACGACACCGGTGTGGGCATGAACCGTCCCCTCTACTACGAGTGGCCTGAGACCGACAATGCCTATCGCTTTGAGGACGAATATCTCTTCGGACGCGACATCCTCGTGGCGCCCATCTATACCCCTTCTGTGGAAGGTGTAAGCACGCGCAAGATATGGTTGCCTGAGGGTCTCTGGTGGGACGTAACGCACCGTCAGCTCATGCAGGGCGACCGTACGCTTACCGATCGTTTCACCACCGACGAGTTCCCCTACTACTATCGTGCCGGCAGTGTCATCCCGCAGTATCCCGTGCAGCGCACCGTGCAGCAGACCCCCGACACCCTCGTGCTTCAGGTGGTACCTGGAGCCAACGGTGAGGGACGCTTCTATGAGGACCATGGTGACAATCAGGACTATAGCCAGTCGGCCTATGCCAACACCTGGTTCCGCCAGACCTACGAGGAGGGTCATGTCACCCTCCAGATAGAGCCTCGACAGGGTAGCTTCGAGGGCATGCCCATGGAGCGCGTATGGCGTGTGGAGATGCTCGGTCAGCAGGTGGCTCCTCAGCAGGTCGTCCTCGACGGCGAGACGCTTCCTGAGGACCGCTATGCCTACGACTCGGACAAGGCGCTGCTCACCGTGGTAGTGGCCAAGGGTGCTTGCGACAAGGGGCATCGCCTGGAGGTGATGTCGTCTCAGGGTACCGAGATTGTGCAGGAAGGCCAGAAGCCTTCCTATAATGAGAATGTCGCCAATGAGGCCAGTCCCGTGAGCGGTCAGCTCTATGTTACCGGTTCGGCTGTGCCCGAAGGCATGGCCATGCTGGAGTACTACAGCGACGGTACGTTCAAGTTCCACGGCCACTTGCAGGAGGGCGAACTCTTCATTGTCAATAAGGATAAGATCACGGCCACCACGAAGTACTGCAAGCCTCGTCTGGAGGATGTCAGCATCCTCTCGGGTGGGGTAGGGTACAGTCAGGCCTATGGCAATAGCAATGCGGCTTGGAAGGTACCCTTCGAGAGCGATCACTATCGCTTCTCGGTCAATCCTTCCACGATGATGGTCACCGGCGAACTCTTCACTCCCTGGTACGAGTGCTGGATCGTGGGTGGCTGTACGGGTCCGGGTCAGACCTCTGGCTGGGACTTGGCACAAGGCAAGCAGATGATGCCCGATTCTGCCGATCCCGACGAGTGGGTCTGGACGGGCCGTCTCGGAGTCTATCCTGCCAACGATCAGGGCAATCGCATGAAGATAAGCGGACAGTATGGCTGGGAGCCCAAGCGCCTGTGCCCCTATGTGCAGGACTCTCCGCTCCTGGGTGCCAAGCAGGTCATCTACAACAGCCCCACCGACTACAAGTGGACCATCTCGGAGTCGGGCTACTACACCGTCCGTGTCAATCCCTTCCGTGAGACCATCTCCGCCGTGTACCATGGTGCCACGCTTCCCGTAGGCATCGAGGAGACACCGGCAGAGCCCGCCTACGACGATGCCATCTTCGACATCATGGGTCGCAAGGTGGACCGCCCCACCCGAGGTCTCTATATCAGGCATGGCAGGAAGTTCGTGAGGTAGCCGACGCGGTAGAATGGGAGTGAACTTTCGCAAGCGTGCGAAAGTAGTACATATACATTTTGCTCTTCGTGAGTACAGATAGCATTACATAACGTACCGAAACATACATACAACTAATTAATATTAATCATTATGAGAAAAGTTTTACTTGCTTTGTGCGCCATCTTCGCTTTGTGCGCCAATGCTCAGTGGGTGAAGCCTGTTCCCAAGCTCTCTTCAAGCGCTGCCCTGGTGGTGAGTGAGGAGTACAACGTGGATGCCGAAACCTACTATTTCTGGAACACCGAGGCTCAGGCTTTCCTCGGTGAGGGTAATGACTGGAACTCACGTACTTCCTTCGTAGAGGGTCGCGGTATGCGCATCTACTTCCAGAAGTACAAGGTGGAGGGAGAGGCTGTAGCTCACAACTACTACCTCAACACCTTCCTGGAGGACTATGTCAACAGCAACCGACCCCGTTGGGACTGGTTCTGGATCAACCTCGGCGATGCGGGCAACTGCTCCACCGACTACAAGGAGCCCGGTTGCAACCGTGGTTATCCCAACGATCCCATGTGGGACTTTGAGATCAATGGCGACAACGTACGCATCAAGACTGGTACCCTTCAGCCCAACTTCAACGTGGAGGCTACCGGACGTGAGCACTATCTGGGTCGCCCCGTAGGTACGCCCGAGGGCAACACCATCGTCTACAGCAACTGTCTGGCCACCGACAATGTGGACTGGCGCGTAGTGACCAAGGCCGACTACGATGCCTTCCGTCCCAAGTATCTGGCATGGGCTGCTGCCGTAGCGCTCAAGGCTGCCATCGACGAGAGCAAGGCTAAGAATGAGGGCATCGACCTCTCAAGCCTGGAGGCTGTGTACAACAATACCAACAGCACCGCTGAGGAGCTGGACGCTGCCAAGGCTCGCATCCCCGAGCTGGAGAAGGAGTTTGCCTCTACTCATATCGCTGCCACCGTGGAGAAGCCCTACGATGCCACCATCTTCATCCAGAACCCCAACTTCGAGGGTACTGCCGATGGTTGGAATGGCGGTCGTCTGGCTTGGAACAACACCATCAGCGAGTTCTGGAGCGCCAACACCGATCCCTACGACTACAATCAGACCATCAACGACCTTCCCAACGGTGTCTACAAGGTGGAGGTATACTCTTTCCACCGTATCGGCAATCCCGACTGGGATCACTATCGTGGAGGTGCCTTGGCCGACAATGCCAACGTACGTCGTACCTCTCAGATCTATGCCAACAACTACTGGATGCTCAATCACGACATGATGGACTTTGCCCGTCAGGAGAATATCCATCCCGACCAGTATCAGAACATCAACGGCATGATCGTCCCCGACGGTGTACACTATGCCGACAAGGCTTTCAATGAGTATGGCGACTACAACAACGAGCTCTTCTGTGCTGTCACCGACGGCAAGCTGACCATCGGTATCCGTTGCAATCCTCGTGAGCAGTTCTCTTGGACTCCTTCCGACACCTGGCGCCTCACCTACTATGGCAACAGTGCCGATGCTTTGGCCCTGCTCAAGAATAAGTTGGCTGAGAATCTCAAGGACTACTCTGAGGACTTCCTGCTCTCTGAGCTGAAGAGCGCTTACGACAAGGCTGTGGCCGACATGAAGGCTGCTGCCGACTATGCTGCCGTGGAGGCTGCCTACAGCAAGGCTATGAGCCTCTTCTACGACATGGAGAAGAGCCGCAATGCATACAATAGCTACATCGCAGTGGTGGAAGAGGTGATCCCTCAGACGGAAAATCTCAACTGTGAGGAGAACGACCTGCTCATCGAGTACATCGAGGACGACTATGAGACCATCCTCGAGGAGTGCACGCTCTCTGAGGAGGAGCTGCAGGCTGAGGAGGCTAAGGTACGCAAGATGCTGGAAGACGCCATCAAGAATACCGTTGAGGTAGGCAAGGACTATACCAACCTCATCCCCAATGCCGACATGACCCACGCTGACTTTGCCGCTCAGGGCTGGCAGACCAGCTTCACCCGTCCCGGTGGCGAGGGCAGCATCGCCGGATGCAAGGAGCCCGATGCCTACCACGTAGGTGAGGTGTGGTGCTACAAGGACTTCGACATGAGCTATACCCTCACCGGTATGCCTCGTGGTATCTACGAATTGGAGATCCCCGCTGTCTATCGCAATCAGGCCAACGACTACACCAATCCCGCTACCTGCGAGATCTATGTCAACGACCTGAGCAAGAACGTCATGACGGCTCAGGAAGGTGCCATCAGCGAGGCCGATGCTGTCAGCACGCCTGCCAACCCCAGCACCATGGACTCCTATGAGGGCTACAACTGCTACAATATCAATGCGGTCAACGGCGATACCGGTTGGCCCAACGACCAGCGTCTGGAGATCGACGGTTCCAACTACTACATCCCCGGTTCTACCCAGGGTGCTGCCGTAGCATTCCTCGCAGGCCGCTATATGAATAAGGTATATGGCGTAGT
>JAZLII010000153.1:0-10286 GCA_045617275.1 Bacteroidaceae bacterium | reverse complement strand
GCCATGACCTTCCAGATATGACCGGCTGCTATGATGATGAAGAAATAGCTGGAGAATGCCCACACCACGGCACCCAAGGCTGCCATCCACACCTTGAAGTCGAAAGCGCGGAGCAGGATATAGAAACCCAAGAGCAGGGCAAAGACATACCACACATAGGCCGGGAGATACAAGTGATACAGGTTCACCAGGTAGCTGAACGCATCGGTAGAGTCGTAGCTTGGCGCTATCTGGTAGGTAGGCATGCCGCCGAACAGGGTGTTGGTCCAGCGTGTACGCTCTCCCCCATGCTCGGCACGGTACTGCACCATCTCACGGTTGCTGCCCAGGGCGGCATTATTGTCCACACCATCCAGCACCATGTTCTTTTGGACAGGGTTCTTGAAATACATGAAGGCTATGAGGATAAACAGTACGACCGCTGCAACGTCGCCCAATACCTTCAGAGAGAGATTCTTGATATTCATATTTCCGAATTGAGAATTGAAAATGGTGAATTGAAAAATAGTCCTTTGAAAAAAGAAGCCGCATTCTCCGTGAGGGAAAATGCGGCGGTGTTTCTGTTTCAATAAGGAAGCGGGAAGCCGCAAATTACTTACGGAGACCCAGAGCCTTAACGATAGCACGGTAGCGGTTGATGTCACGCTCCTTGAGGTACTTCAGGAGAGAACGACGCTTACCTACGAGGGCGGTCAAAGCACGCTCGGTGCTGTGATCCTTGCGGTTCTGCTTCATGTGCTCGGTGAGGTGGCTGATGCGATAGCTGAACAATGCAATCTGGCTCTCAGCGCTACCGGTGTCCTTGGTACTCTGGCCGTACTGACCGAAAATCTCTTCCTTCTTAGCTGAATCTAAGTACATAATAATAATGTAATATGTGTGAAACTTGTTTGCTCTGCAGCACCACTCATCGGCACCGCTCTGGCAAATGCGGGTGCAAAGTTACGAATAAGTGAGAGAAATCCCAAATAAATCGGGATGTAATTTGTATTTCCGAGCGAACGTAACTTCGACAAACGACAATGTTACGAATAAGTGAGAGACCGGACCAAAAGGAACGGCAATGGATATCCATACCATGACCCTGTGAGAGAAATACCTTGTCGCTTTTCACTTTTCACTTGAAAAAGTTTGGCAAATCCGAAAGTTTTGCGTACTTTTGCGCCAAAATCAAACTGTCAAACCGAAAATGGACGACTATCACGCGGAGAATATGAATTTGTAGGTCAGGAGGCGCACTGGATGTTGCTCCCCTGAACCATTAATCACGAGGAACAACCTATGCGAACATTCTGGAATACGAACCATGGTCTGCGTACCATTGACGCTTGGGAGCCCAACTGCTGGGTACAAGTGACATGCCCTTCTCAGGACGATATAGATTTTTTGGAGCAAGAGCTCAAAGTCCCCGACTACTTCCTTCCCGACATCGCCGATACCGATGAGCGTGCCCGCTACGACATCGATGACGGATGGATACTCATCATCCTTCGTGTGCCTTATGCCAAGGAGGTGAAGAGCCGCACGCCTTTCACCACCATACCGCTGGGTATCATACTCAAAGGCGACGTCTGCATCACCGTGTGCAACTTCGAGACGAGCATGATGATAGACTTCGTGAGCTACCAGCAGAAGCGCAACCTGGGATTTACCGACTCCGTGGACCTCACCTTCCGCTTGTTCCTGAGCAGTGCCGTCTGGTACCTGAAGCGACTCAAGCAGATCAGTGCCCTCATAGAGAAGGCCAAGGCCGACCTGGACCACAAGGTGTCCAACACCGACCTGATCAACTTCTCCCGTCTGCAAGACTCTCTGACCTACTTCACCACCTCCATCCGTGGCAACGAGACGCTGCTCTCCAAACTGAAATTCAAGCTCCCCGTCGACGAACTGGATGCCGACCTCATCGAAGACGTCAACATCGAGATGAGCCAGGCACGTGAGACAAGTCTCATCTACAGCAACATTCTCGACTCCACCATGGATACCTATGCCAACGTCATCAACAACAACATGAGCAACGTCATGAAGATGATGACCTCCTGGAGCATCATCCTGATGCTTCCCACACTGGTAGCCAGCTACTTCGGTATGAACCTAGTCAACGGCATGGAACAATGGTGGGGCGGATTCCCCTTGGCACTGGTCATCTCGCTCGTACTCATCATCGGTTTCTGGTGGTACTTCAAGCGTAAGTCTCTGTTCTAAATCCAGACTCACCTACCCCAATCTTCCCCCGCATCTGTAGCGCGACATCACCCCTATGCGCTCACAAATAAATAATTTGAGGAGGTACAGTGCTTGTCATTGTACCTCCTCAAAGTCTACATATTCCCCCTCATTGTCGGCAAAGACCTTGCCTCCCGGTTTCTTCTTCCCATCCGCACTTGCTGACGACGGACCTTGCTGGCCTGTGCCAGACGATGTGTATCCATCCTGACCTTGAGAGCCCTGCTGGCTGCCTTGCCCCTGATACCACTGTCGCTGCGATGTGGAGCGAGGACTGCCAAGGCCCAGAATCTCGCGCAAGGCCCACCATAGGCGCAAACCTATGTGGAGCACCACCAGAATGACGGCGAGGAGAAGACCCAACAGACAACCAAAGAAGTGCATAGCGGCGGATTTGATTTAATAGAAAAACAAGGAGAAAAGGAAAAGGGATGGACCCTACTGAGTACTACTTCTTGGGCATCAGCACAGCCAGCAAGACATACCACACGATGATGGCTGCAAAACAGCTGTAGCCCAGCAGGAAGCAGGGCAGGCAGCCCAAGAGGAAGATGTACTTCTGGTAATTGTCTGCCCAAGTGAGATTCTTGAACTTCAATGCAAACAGGGGTATCTCTGCCACCAGCAGATAGCTGAACAGCAAGATGCCGATCACGAGCCACAAGACGTGGGAGGGACTGGACACCAACCAGTCGTGACATCCCACCACCAGGGATCCCCAGAACAGGGCATTGGCAGGCGTGGGAAGACCTATGAAGGAAGTGGTCTGGCGCTCATCAAGGTTGAACTTGGCCAAGCGAAGGGCAGAGAAAGCTGCCATGATGAAGGCCACATAGGGCAGTAGCGACGATATGGGAGCAAGCCAGTCGGGGCAGGTCATCTCCTTCAAGACAGAGAAGAGGATGGCACTGGGAGCCAGGCCAAAGGTGATGTCGTCGGCCAGCGAGTCGAGCTCCTTGCCTACGGGGGAAGAGACCTGGAGGAGGCGAGCCGACATGCCGTCGAAGAAGTCAAAGACTGCGCCCAAGACTATCATGAGCACGGCTAGCCGATACTCACCGGAAAAGGCAAAACCCGTGGCAACAGCTCCTGAGATGAGGTTGCAACAAGTGATGGTATTGGGGATATACTTCTTGATGCTCATAGTTCACTCACACTTCGTCTTCGTCGGTCCAATGCTTAAAGTTTGGCCAGCACGGTCTCGTTGCCCGTGGTCTTCTGACCCATGCTCACCATGACCTTAGAACCCAAGGGAAGGAAGGTGTCTACGCGTGAGCCAAACTTGATGAAACCCAGATGGTCGTCGATGTCTACCGTATCGTCTACCTGAGGATAGGTGACGATGCGACGAGCCACGGCACCGGCTATCTGGCGTACCAGGATATCCGTACCATCGGGAGTAGTGATGACCGTGGTGGCCCGCTCATTCTCCATGCTGGCCTTGGGAAGCCATGCACGGTGATAGTTGCCATCATGGTGACGCACGTACTTCACCTTGCCATCCACTGGCACCCAGTTGGCATGGACATTGGTCACACTCATGAAGATGGACACCATGATGCGCTTGTCGTGCAAGAACTCATTCTCCTCCACTTCCTCGATGCACACGATCTTGCCATCGGCCGGAGCTATCACAAGACCCTGCGTCTCCTGCTCAAAATGGCGGGGAGGACAACGGAAGAAATTGACGATGACAAGATAGAGCACACCCGTGATGGCAAGTACCACATAGAAGGGCACCAAGGTCCATCCGAAGTGCAGAAGTGTCATATATATCAATGCATTGAGCAGGAACAATGCCACACCACCGATGACCAGCGTGTGAGTTCCCTCATGATGCAGTTTTACTCTTTTACGCAACTTACGCAATTGTTTTCCCATGTCTTTTTCAGGTTAGCAAATGGGTACAACCCATCAATTTCACGCAAAGTTACACCTTTTTGCGAAAAATGCAAAACTTTCCCCTTCACTTTTGCCTGCCATTAGTCTTTTTTCCCTTAAATAATGTAAAAAGGGGAAGGATTGTTGGAAAATTGGCAAAAGCTACGTACCTTTACACAAAATATCGGCCAGTCCATGCTGGCAAGTCAAAAAGCCAACCAACCTTCTCTCAGCAACTCCATATGGAAGACTTCATTCACCTTCACGTTCATACTCAATATTCCCTGCTCGACGGCATGTCAAGCATCCCCAAACTGGTGGACAAAGCCGTGGACAACGGTATGCGCGGCATGGCCATCACGGATCACGGCAACATGTTTGGCGTGAAGGATCTTTTCGACTATTGCAACGGAGTGAACAAGAACCGCAAGAAGGAGGGATTGGAACCCTTCAAGCCCATCTTCGGCTGTGAAGTCTACGTGGCACGTCGGCGCAAGGAAGACATGGACAACAATATGGGCGACCGAGGAGGTCATCACCTCATCTTGCTGGCCAAGAACTTCCACGGCTACCAAAACCTCATCAAGCTCGTCTCGCGTGCTTGGGTGGACGGATTCTACGGCCGTCCTCGAACCGACCATGCCGACCTGGCACTCTTCCACGAGGACATCATCTGCTGCTCAGCCTGTATCGCAGGAGAGGTGCCTGTCAAGGTGCTGAAAGGGGACTTGCAAGGGGCCAGAGAGAGCGCAGCGTGGTTTAAGAACCTCTTCGGCGATGACTACTACCTCGAGCTGCAACGCCACGAGGTGAAAAATCCCATGCAAAGGGCCAACCGAGAGACCTTCCCCCTGCAGCAGGTGGCCAATGCCGAACTGATAAAGATAGCCCGCGAACTGGACATCAAACTCGTCTGTACCAATGACTCCCACTTCGTGGATGAGGAAAACGCCGAGGCTCACGACCATCTGCTCTGCCTCTCTACGGGCAAGGACCTGGACGACCCCACGCGTATGCTCTATAGCAAGCAGGAGTGGTTTAAGACAAAAGAGGAGATGAACGAAGTCTTCCAAGACGTCCCCGAAGCTCTGGCCAATACGATAGAGATACTCGACAAGGTGGAGACCTACAACATCGAGAGCGACCCCATCATGCCTTTCTTCCCCATACCCGAGGCCTTCGGCACCGAGGAGCAATGGCGCAAGAACTTCAGCGAGGAGGATCTCTACCGTGAGTTTACCACTGACGAGAATGGAGAGAATGCCTTGCCGCAGGAGGACGGCGAGAAGAAGATCGCCAAGCTGGGAGGCTACGACAAGCTGTACCGTATCAAGTTTGAGGCCGACTATCTGGGCAAACTGGGTTACGAGGGTGCTTCACGCCTCTATGGTACAGGCTATGAAGCCATTCCTGATGGAAAAGCATTGCAGCCCAAAGAACTTTCTGCCTGGGCCGAGGCTCACGGCATAAGCAAGGAGGTGGACGACCGTATCCGCTTCGAGTTGCACATCATGAAGACGATGGGTTTCCCCGGCTACTTCCTCATCGTGCAGGACTTTATCAACTCTGCCCGTCAGGAACTGGGTGTATGGGTAGGTCCGGGACGTGGATCGGCTGCCGGAAGCGTAGTGGCTTACTGCTTGGGTATCACCAAGTTGGACCCCATGAAATACGACCTGCTTTTTGAGCGTTTCCTCAACCCCGACCGTATCTCGCTCCCCGATATCGATACCGACTTCGACGATGACGGGCGAGGCAAGGTGCTCAACTGGGTGATGGACAAATATGGCCACGAGAACTGTGCACACATCATCACCTACGGTACCATGGCTGCCAAGAACAGCTTGAAGGACGTCGGTCGTGTGGAGAAGGTTCCGCTCAACGTGGTCAACGCCTGGTGCAAGGCCATGCCAGACCGCTTGCCCGACGGTATGAAGTCGAAGCTGGAAAACTACATCAAGTGTGTACCCGAACTGCAGGCTGCACAGGCTTCTACCGACTCCAAAGAATCCAACACCATCAAATATGCTCGCATGCTGGAAGGTACCATCCGCGGTACCGGCATCCACGCCTGCGGATTTATCATCTGCCGAGACCCTATATCCGACCACGTGCCGGTGTCGACGGCAGACGACCCTGACTTCCCCGGCAAGAAGACGGCCGTGACACAGTACGACGGTCACGTCATCGAGAGTACCGGTCTCATCAAGATGGACTTCCTGGGTCTGAAGACTCTCTCGGAGATGAAGGAAGCTTGTCGTGTGATCAAGGAAGCCCACGGCATAGACATCGACCTCGACCGACTGCCCATCGATGACGAACTGACCTACAAGCTCTATCAAGAGGGACGTACCATAGGTACCTTCCAGTTTGAGTCGGCCGGTATGCAGAAGTACCTGAAGGAGCTACATCCCACTGTCTTTGAAGACCTTATTGCGATGAATGCGCTCTATCGTCCGGGACCAATGGACTATATCCCCTCCTTCATTGCCCGCAAGAACGGCCGTGAGGAGATCAAGTACGACATCCCCATCATGGAGAAGTACCTGAAGGATACCTATGGCATCACGGTATATCAGGAGCAGGTGATGCTTCTCTCCCGTCTGCTGGCCGACTTCACTCGTGGTGAGAGCGATGCTCTGCGTAAGGCCATGGGTAAGAAGAAGAAGGACATCGTAGACAAGATGAAGCCCAAGTTCATCGAGGGTGGAAAGAAGAACGGACACGACCCGAAGATTCTGGAGAAGATATGGGGAGACTGGGAGAAGTTCGCCTCGTACGCCTTCAACAAGAGTCACGCCGTATGCTACGCCTGGGTGGCCTACCAGACGGCCTGGCTCAAGGCCCACTATCCGGCCGAATACATGTCGGCCGTACTGGCACGTTCACTCAATAACGTGACCGAATTGGCCAAGCAGATGGATGAGTGTCGTGCCATGGGCCTGTCGGTCAAGGGTCCGGACATCAATCTGTCACGTCAACGCTATTCGGTCGATGCCGAGGGTGCCGTCCGTTTCGGTCTGGCCGGTATCAAGGGCTTTGGCGAAGGTGCTGCCGATGCGGTGGTCAACGAACGCAAGAAGAACGGCCCTTACAAGGACATCTTCGATCTGGTGGAACGTGTGGACATGGGTTCGGTGAACCGCAAGGCTCTGGAGTCTTTGGCCCTCTCGGGTGCATTGGACAGCCTGGGCAAGTACAGCCGTGAGCAGTACATGGCCGTCAATAGTCAGTGCATCAGCTTCCTCGATCAGGTGGTCAAGTACGGACAGAAGTTCAAGGCCGACAAGGAGTCGAACGAGATGAGTCTCTTCGGCGACATGGAGGACTGTGAAATTCAGATACAGCATCCCGAACCACCTAAGGAGGTCGAGACATGGAGCACCCTCGAGAGACTGAACAAGGAGAAGGAGCTGGTAGGTCTCTTCCTGTCGGCCCACCCGCTGGACGAGTACAAGTTCCAGCTGCTCTATGCCTGCAATACCACCATGGCCGAGCTGGAGTCAGTGCCCAATCCGAGAGGCAAGGACGAGCAGGAAACCATCTTGCGTGACCTGGAGACCAAGCCCGATGAACTGGAACGCATCAGCAAGCTGCAGAGCCGAGAAATCACCTGTGGCGGCATCGTGACCGGCTGGCGTGAGGGTACCTCCAAGGCCGGTAACCCCTACGGCATCCTGACCCTCGAGGACTATTCCGGCAAGCATGACTTCGTGCTCTTCGGTGCGGCCTATCCCCAGTGGCGTGGCTTCGGCAAGGAAGGAATGTACCTCTTCATCCAGGCCAAGTATCAACCCAAGCGTTTCGTCCGTGAGGTGCGTAGCATCTTTGATGTGGAGTTTAGCATCGGCACCATCAAGCAGCTCAACCAGGTGAGTGACAATCTGCTGACCGACCTGACCGTGATGCTCAACTGTCACCAGCTCTCGAAGGCCGGCATCCATCAGATGGCCGATGCCATCATCCGTCGTGTGCTTGAGGACGAGTCACATCGACAGACCGAGGCCAAGACGTCCCTCTACTTCGAGCTGTGTGACCCCATCAAGAACTATGTGGTCAAGCTCTATAGCCGTACGTGCCGTGTACACATCACCACCGGACTCATCGAGTTCCTGCGTTCGCTGGATGGAGTGATGTGCCGCATCAACAACCGTCTGGTCGAGGATCAGAACACGCAGGCCGAAGAGGAGGAGGCCGTCATCGACGAGTCGGAGCTCCTGTCAGAAGACTGACCCAAAAAGGCAAAAAAAGAGGGGAACCCACGAATGGGTTCCCCTTATTCAATGCTGTGTTACAGTATCTGATTACTCAGCCAGCTTGCCATCAGAACCGAGCACATTCACGATCTTGTGGATGTACATCTTCTTCATGTTCTCACGAGCAGGGGTAAGGTACTGACGTGGGTCGAAGTGTGATGGGTTCTCAGCGAAGTGCTTGCGGATAGCAGCGGTCATAGCCAGACGTGAGTCTGAGTCGATGTTGATCTTGCAGACAGCTGACTTAGAAGCCTCACGGAGCTGCTCCTCAGGAATACCGATAGCATCTGGCATCTTGCCACCGAACTGGTTGATGGTAGCAACCTCGTCCTGTGGAACTGAAGATGAGCCGTGGAGAACGATTGGGAAGCCAGGAAGCTGCTCCTCGATAGCCTTCAGCACGTCGAATGCGAGTGGTGGTGGAACGAGGATGCCCTTCTCGTTGCGGGTGCACTGAGCAGGGGTGAACTTGTAAGCACCGTGTGAGGTACCGATAGAGATAGCGAGAGAGTCGCAGCCGGTACGGGTAGCGAAATCAACTACCTCCTCTGGCTTGGTGTAGTGTGACTCAGCAGCAGAAACCTCATCCTCAACGCCAGCGAGAACGCCAAGCTCAGCCTCAACGGTTACGTCGAACTGATGAGCATACTCTACTACCTTCTTGGTGAGGGCTACGTTCTCCTCGTATGGGAGGTGTGAGCCGTCGATCATAACTGATGAGAAACCTGAGTCGATGCAGTCCTTGCAGGTCTCGAAGGTATCACCGTGGTCGAGGTGGAGAACGATCTCAGGAGCCTTGCAGCCAAGCTCCTTGGCATATTCAACAGCACCCTGAGCCATGTAGCGGAGGATGGTTGGGTTAGCATACTTACGTGCACCCTTAGAAACCTGCATGATGACAGGTGACTTGGTCTCGACTGCAGCCATAACGATGGCCTGCATCTGCTCCATGGTGTTGAAGTTGAAAGCTGGGATGGCATAGCCACCGCTTACGGCACGCTTGAACATCTCGCGGGTGTTCACAAGGCCGAGGTCTTTGTAATTAACCATAACGATTAGAATTTTTTATTGGTTGATATTGTTACGATTTATTGGTCGTCTGTGTTTTGACGATGCAAAGATAACAACTTTTGTCGTATTTGTGTTATTTTATAGGTGAAAAAAGGGTAATATAAATGCATTTTAGCGAAAAACGTAATGTGGAGTGAAAAAAAATGACAAAAAGTTTGGAGGATTTCAAACTTTGGTTTATCTTTGCACCGCAATTCCGTTCGGGCTTGACAAGTGATAAAGCGGGTTGCAGATTAAGCAATGAATCATCTCTTTGGTCGATTTTACTATTACTTTTATTACTTTGCTGATAGTAAGGTCGGGTAAACATGTGCTTAATTTCGGATAGATACAGACGAAACGAAAATACAGAATCCTGACCTCATGACGGCCGGGATTTTTTATTGAGTGTCCGTTGCGGTGTCAGGTGATTATACATTATTAATATTATATGCAATCCAAGATTCGAGTGGCCATTCAGGGCCAGCAGGGGTGTTATCATGAGATGGCTGCCCGTAAGTATTTCAGTGGCAGAGAGGTCGAAATCGTCCCATGCAAGTCTTTCCAGGCCGAGTTCGATGCCCTGGCAGCCGACCCCCAACTGATTGGCATCATGGCCATCGAGAATACCATTGCCGGCAACATCCTCACCAACCACGAGTTGCTCCGCCAGTCGCAGCGTCAGATCATCGGTGAGGAACGCCTCCACATCAGCCACGTCCTGTGCTGTGTGCCCGGCCAGACCCTTGAGGACATCGTCGAGGTCAATTCCCACCCGATTGCCCTCCTCCAGTGTGAGGTCTTCCTGCAGTCGCAGCTGCCCAATGCCAAGGTGGTCGAGATGGCCGATACGGCTGGTTCGGCCAAGAT
>JAZLII010000152.1:0-3779 GCA_045617275.1 Bacteroidaceae bacterium | reverse complement strand
GATGGTGCAGCTTGCGTGATGATGGAGGCTACCACCGAGGAGGTTGGTCTCATGGACGGTTACTACCGCGTAGATGGTAAGGGCTTGCAGAACTTGCAGATGAAGGCTGGTGGTAGTGCTAAGATGCCTACTCATCAGAGTGTCAACGACTTGGAGCATACCGTCTATCAGGAAGGCCGTCAGGTATACAAGCATGCTGTGCTGGACATGAGCAATGCTGTGAAGACCATCGCGGAGCGCAACGGCTTGACTAAGGAGAATGTAGACTGGGTGGTTCCCCATCAGGCCAACATCAACATCGAGCTCTCCGTGGCAGGTCGTATCGGCATAGAGAAAGACCACATCATGGTCAATATCGACCACATGGCCAATACCAGTGGCGGTACCTTGCCTCTTTGCTTGTGGGAGTACGAACCCCAGTTGAAGAAGGGCGACAAGCTCATCTTCACAGCCTTCGGTGCAGGCTTCACCTGGGGCGCAAGCTACATGGTATGGGGCTACGACGGAGCTGCAGAAGCTGCCAAGTCACCCGCAGAATTCTACAAAGAGGGTGAGATCTCTCGCGAGGAGTGGTACGCAAAGCGTGGTGTCACGGAAGTGAAGCCACTCGAGCTGACCGATGGTGTACTGAGATAAGGTTGGATTATGCATAAGGCAGGATTTGTAAATATCGTAGGCAACCCCAACGTGGGTAAGAGCACGCTGATGAATCTGCTCGTGGGTGAGCGCATCAGCATCGCCACTTTCAAGGCACAGACCACGCGTCATCGCATCATGGGCATCCTCAATACGCCTGAGATGCAGATTGTCTTCAGCGATACCCCGGGTGTCCTGAAGCCCAACTACAAGTTGCAGGAGTCTATGTTGCAGTTTAGTGAGAGTGCCCTGACCGATGCCGATGTCCTGCTCTATGTCACCGATATGGTGGAGACTCCCGACAAGAATCAGGAGTTTCTCGCCAAGGTGCAGCGCATGAAGGTGCCTGTACTCGTGCTTATCAACAAGATCGACCTGAGCAACCAGAAGGCTTTGGAAGAGAAGGTGGCTCTGTGGCACGATGCGCTGCCTCAAGCTGAGATATTCCCTATCAGCGCTCTGCACCGCTTCAATGTGGACAACGTGCTAAACCGCATCAAGGAGCTGCTTCCCGAGTCTCCGGCCTATTTTGACAAGGACCAGTGGACGGATAAGCCTGCCCGATTCTTCGTGACGGAGATACTGAGAGAGAAGATACTGCTTTATTACGACAAGGAGATCCCCTACTCGGTAGAGGCTGTCGTGGAGCAGTTCAAGGAGACGGAGAAGAATATTCACATCAATGCCGTCATCTATGTGGAGCGTGAGTCACAGAAAGGTATCATCATCGGCCATCAGGGTGTAGCTCTCAAGCGTGTCTCCACCGAGGCTCGCAAGAGTCTGGAGAAGTTCTTCGGCAAGAGCATCTATCTGGAGGTCTTCGTCAAGGTGGATAAGGACTGGCGCAACAGTGACCGTGCCCTTAAGGCTTACGGATATAATTTGGATTAGCCTCTCCCCCGGCCCCTCCCCCCAAAAGGGAGGGGAGGCAGCATGAGGCATATGTATAAATAAAAGCCTTGTGGTCTCTATTCTGGAGGCTACGTGAGGCATGAGTAATATTAACTGGCATTCCCTATGCTCCACTCTCCTTTTGAGAAGGAGACGTTAGGGAGAGCTATAACAAGAGAGCCCCCTGTAGTCTCCCCTCCCTTTTGGGGGAGGGGTTGGGGGAGAGGCTTATGGCAAATTTAGTAGCAATAGTAGGACGTCCCAACGTGGGCAAGAGTACGCTTTTCAATCGTCTCACGCAGACGCGCCATGCCATCGTCTCGGACGAGGCTGGTACCACTCGTGACCGCCAGTACGGCAAGTGTCTTTGGACGGGTCATGAGTTCTCTGTGGTAGACACCGGCGGTTGGGTAGTCAATAGCGATGATATCTTCGAAGAGGAGATTCGCAAGCAGGTGACCCTCGCCACGGAAGAGGCCGATGTCATCCTTTTCCTGGTTGATATCGAAAATGGTGTCACCGATCTCGATGAAGCCGTTGCCGGCATCTTGCGTCGTACTAAGAAGCCTGTCATCTTGGTGGCCAACAAGACGGACAACAATCAGACCTACATGGCGGCTGAGTTTTACAGTCTGGGTCTGGGCGATCCTCACTGTATCTCTGCCGCTACAGGTAGTGGTACTGGCGACCTCTTGGATCTTGTCTTGGAGAAGTTCCCCAAGAACAGCGATGAGTTGCCCGATGAGAACATCCCCCGCTTTGCCGTGGTGGGTCGTCCCAATGTGGGTAAGTCCAGCATTGTCAATGCTTTCATCGGTGAGGAGCGCAATATCGTGACCGACATAGCCGGTACCACCCGCGACAGCATCTACACCCGCTACAATAAGTTCGGCTTCGACTTCTATCTGGTAGATACAGCAGGCATCCGCCGTAAGAACAAGGTGAACGAGGACCTGGAGTTCTACAGCGTGATGCGTTCCATCCGCAGCATCGAGAATAGCGATGTATGCATCCTCATGCTCGATGCCACCCGTGGCATCGAGGGTCAGGACCTCAACATCTTCCAGCTTATCCAACGCAACCAGAAGAGTCTGGTCGTGGTGGTCAACAAGTGGGACCTTGTACCCGATAAGAGCCAGAAGGTGATGGACGAGTTTGAGTATGCCATCCGCAATCGCATGGCTCCCTTCGACGACTTCCCCATCATCTATGGATCAGCCTTGACCAAGCAGCGTATCTTCAAGGTACTGGAGACGGCAAAGGATGTCTATGAGAATCGTAAGCGCAGAGTGTCTACCACCAAGCTCAATGAGGAGATGCTGCCTCTCATCGAGGCCTATCCCCCACCATCGATGAAGGGTAAGTACATCAAGATCAAGTACTGCTCTCAGGTGCCCGATACGCGCATTCCCACTTTCGTCTTCTATGCCAACCTTCCCCAGTATGTGAAGGAGCCCTACCGTCGCTTCTTGGAGAATAAGATACGTGAGCGCTGGGATTTCTCGGGTTGCCCCATCAATGTCTTTGTTCGTCAGAAGTAGGCTTATGAAGCAGTATCGTGCTCGCAGAGCCTTCTATACACTATTGGCAGTCATTGTAGTGATGGCTGCCTTTTGTGCGTGTAAGAAGAAGCCGCTCACGGCCCCACAGCAGGCTGAGGTATACTACTCGATGTTGCTTCATGGACAGTATGAGGACTTTGTGAGAGCATCCTATGGATGCGATTCGCTTCCTCCGGACTATCTCTCGCAGCGAGTGGACCTTCTGGCTCAGCATGTAGAGACTGAGCAGAGAGCTCACGGCGGATACGATCGCTTCTCTGCGGTTGGGGACAAACTCTTGTCCGACTCCACCCATCTCGTGTACCTCGAGGTTGTATTCCGGGACTCCACCCGTGCGCAGATCGCTTGCCCTATGATCTGGAAGGGTGAGCGGTGGCTGATGCGCAATTAGCCCGTGTCAAGATGCAGTTCCGGGAAGTTGCCTTGAAGCTCGTGGGCATGTGGATCATGCATCTCTAAACGACCAAACGGCGGAAACGAAATAACTGGATGGTTCTCTTATCGAGGTAGATAAGGGAACCGTTTCCGTTTTCCTGTATGGGTCAAAGTTTGGTTCTTCCGCTTTTCCCGTTGGTCGGATATGCGTTATTCTGTCTTGACGGTCTCGTCCTTCATTCCAAGCAATAGTAGTTTGAAGTATTCATCATCTCTATAGCCATATGCTTTTCTCTTCAAGACTTTCACCTTGTT
>JAZLII010000151.1:0-16597 GCA_045617275.1 Bacteroidaceae bacterium | reverse complement strand
GAGGGCTACACCGCCTATAGCAACCCTGCCATAGCCGACGAGATAGAGCGCATCAACCGCAAGATCATGGCGGAGAATGGCGGCTATCTGCTCATCGGTCCAGGCCGATGGGGCAGCAGCGACCCCTGGCTGGGCATACCCGTGAAGTGGCCCAACATCTCCGCAGCCCGCGTCATCGTGGAAGCCGGCTTGCACGACTATCAGGTGGATCCCAGCCAAGGTACGCACTTCTTCCAGAACCTCACCTCGCTGGGTGTGGCCTACCTCACCATCGATGCCTATCGTGGTGACGGTGTCTACCGACAAGATGTGCTCGATGCCCTGCCTGCCATCGAAGAGACAGAGCATGTACGCCACGTACGCTTCCCCTCTCCCCTCACCATCAAGGTAGACGGCATCCATCGCGAAGGCGTCATCATGCAATAAAGAAATAGCCACCGTGCCCAACGGTTCACCGTTGGGTCCCCAAAAAACCAAACACCCCCCAGCCATCGTGCCCAACGGGTCACCGTTGGGTCCAAAAACCAAACACCCCATGATCCATAAAACCCTTCCCATCCTGCTTTTCACCCTTGCCATCCTCGCACCAAGCATGGCGCACGCTGATGACAGTGACTCCATCCTCAATGCCATCAAAGAGGACATCAAGCTCGTCAAGGAGAAGCAGAAAGCCACTCGTGCCGAACTGAAAGAGCAGGACCGCGACCTTCGCCAACTCACCAAGGACTTGGAGAAGGCACGCACCACCATCCAGAAGAACAAGGAAGGACAGCGCCAAGCCAAGGCCAAGCACAAGGACTTCACGCCCAAGCCCGTAGAGCGCACCTACACCAGCAAGTATGCCACAAAGCCCGAACCTGCTCCAAAGGCCGAGAAAGCAGTAAAACCGCTCAAGCCCGAGGACATCGCCCCCAAGGAGAAGCCCGTGACTCCCCTGCCTGCCGTGACAGAGAGTGAGACAAAGGTGGTAGCTCCAGCCAAGGCCACCACCACTACTACTACAAAGCCTGCGACCACCACAAAGGCCGCAGAGACTCCAGCCAAGGCCACCACCACTACCACTACGAAGCCCGCGACCACCACAAAGGCCGCAGAGACTCCAGCCAAGGCCACTACGACCACCACTACTACGAAGCCTGCGACGACCACAAATGCCGCAGAGACTCCAGCCAAGGCCACCACCACTCCCGCTAAGGCTCCTGCCACTACGGCTAAGGCTCCTGCCACTACGGCCAAGAACGACAAAAAGTCGGAGACACAAAGCAAGCTTGACAGCCTACGTCAGGCTGCCATGCAGAAAGCAGGATCGAGAGTGACACGCGTACAGCCCAAGACCGCTGACAACGAGACCGCTGACAAGGCCCAACTGAAAGCTGACTCCACCCAGCAAGAGAAGGCCGTATCTGCCGCCCCTGCCACGCCCAATCGCCGCATCAGCGACAAGGAGGCACTCCGTCTGCAGAAGGAGCGCAACAAGTACTACGAGAACCGCCTAAAGGAGAAGAAGAAGCAAGAGGCCAAGGAGGCCAAAGAAAAGGAGAAGGCCAAGAAAGAGGCGGAGAAGCAGCGCAAGAAGGAGGAGAAGGCTCGCACGAAGATGGACAAGTCGTCTACCGACAAGGAACCCGTCGTGTCAGCTCGACGTCAGCGCGACAAGAAGGATGAAGCCAAGGCAGAAAGCGCCAACTCACAGCAGGCAGAGGCTACCGATGAAGAAACCGCAGACGAAGAAGCACCCGAAGAGGTAGAAGAGGACGACAGCCTGTAAGGCAAGGCTTCGAAAGTCGAATTGAAAATGGAAAATGGAAAATTGAAAATGGAAAATTAAGGTAGCGATTAAGTGAGAGCAAAGCATCAAACTCGCTTAAAATGCTATGCCGAACAATAATAAAGAAGAAGGCTGCGAAATCGCAGCCTTCAATTTTACATTTTCAATTTTCCATTTTCAATTCGTTTCAGAATCCAAACATCATGCCACCACCCTGGGGCTTGATGGGCTGACCCACCTCTGATGCCTCAGCATCCTTGTCGTTGAGCTTGAAGAGCATGAAGTTGGGCTCCTTCTCCGTGCAAGGCTTCCAGATACCAGCTTTGGCGCCGTTGGGATCGCTATACTTGGCAAAGTTGGTCCAAGCAGTGAGCATCTTCTCCGAGAGATCCCAGTCACCCTTGGTCCAAGGACGCCAGCAGTGCTTGAGGCTCTTGAAGACAAACCAGAGATCGGAGCTATGGAAAGCACCCTTGAGGCGCTGTGTCACCTCGGGATGGCTGCCATCGTCGGGGAGAGGACGGGCAAACTCATAAGCCCATGCCTTGCCACCCTTCTGCTGACGTACCTTGCAGAACTCCACGATACCGGCACTCATATCGCCCATGTCATTGAGGGTGTAACCGATCATATAAGGCACATCGGCCAGTGTACCCTCGCGGGTAGCATCGTCGAAGCTCTTCACGCTCACGTAGTTGTCGATGATGGGCGACATGGGGATGTAGGCACGCTCACCGGTCACCTGTCCGTAGAGGGTAGAGAGCGCATAGATGGTCTCCGTACCGGCACGACGCATGCTGGCGAGGTCCTTCAGGCCAGCCCAGTCCATCATCTTCTTCGTTGCCTGCTCAGCATCCTGGAGCGACATACTGCCAAAACCGCCTCTTCTGGCACCACCCATAGCAGGAGCATTGGGATTTTGCACGCTCAGACCGTTGGCACTCATGATGACAGCCTTGTGGAAGAGACCACGAGCCAAGGGGCTCTCGCAGAGGGTACGTACACTACCACCACCTGCACTCTGACCAAAGATGGTCACATTGTTGGGGTCACCACCAAACTGGGCAATGTTCTTCTTGATCCACTTCAGTGACTCGATCTGGTCGAGGATACCATAGTTGCCACTCACCTTATGAGGACTCTCAGCACTCAGTTCGGGATGGCAGAGGAAACCGAAGACACCCAGACGATAGTTGATGCTCACAAGCACCACGTCCTTGTTGCCCCACTCCTGGCCGTCGAACTCAGGTTCGGTACCCCATCCTTCACGATAGCCACCACCGTGTATCCAGAGTGCTACGGGCAGTTTCTTACCAGTCTGGCCGGGAGCCTTGGTCCATACATTCAGATAGAGACAGTCCTCACTGTAGGGAGCCTCCTTGCCATAGCCCCACTCTGTGGCATAGCCACCGGGATAGTGTACGGCCTGATAACTGGGATGACCGAAGGTGTCGCACACCTTTACACCCTTCCATGCCACTACGGGCTGAGGTTCTTTCCAACGGTTCTCACCGATAGGAGGTGCAGCATAAGGGATACCGCGGTACACGGTCACATCCTGGTGATCGTCGCAAGGTACACCTTGCACCTGTCCGCCCTCGATAGTCAGCACGGGGCTCTTCTGTGCAAATGACGAAATACACATCATCACTGCAGCAATTGCTAAAAGTGTTCTTTTCATAAGTTAGTTATTTTAAGGGTTAATGTATTAAGATTTTGAAAAAACATTTATTTAACATCCATTTGAGAACATTTTAATCCGTACCAAGTCCTAGGAAATGAGATGTTTTTAAATGATCTAAGATGGAGGTATAAAATAAATATTCCGTTTATTCTAGTTTATTTTTCTTATCATTTCTGTTCCATCTCTTACTTGATGGCCTTTATCACGGCTTCGCGGCGCTCCTGCCAGGTCTTGTAGTCGTCGGCCTTGATGACGGTGGCACCCTTCACGGCCTCAGTGGTGATGATGACGGGCTTGGAACCAGAGGCGATGAGCTTATCGGCGATGAAGTTGACCTGACCTACCTTGAACCACGACTCCATGGTATCCTCCTTGCCAGGCACCACCTGGATCACCTTCAGGGCCTTGGTGTCGCCCTCGGGACGATAGGTGGCAGTCATCTTGTTGAGGTCATAGCTCACCTTGCCAAAGATGGCTTTGCCTATCTTCTGCACGTCATACTCTATGCGAGGATCGGCGAGCACGCTCCACTTGAAGCCCTTGTCGGGCGAGAGATACATGTTGGTGGGGTCGGCAATGGGAGTGCCGTCCACCACGAAGCGATACCTACGCACGTCGCAATTCTCCTTCACCATGCACGTCCATACACCATCGGCATCCTTGCTCATAGCGAGAGGTGCTTTGCCGTCATCAAATACGGCAATCACCTCCTTGGCATCGGGGGCGTTGAGGCGAAGGATGACGCCCGTCTCGTGCCATTCGGGCGAGGTGACCTGGCGGGGGAAGAGGGTGGCCATGGTGCTGGCAGTGAACTGTGCCTCCTGGCCTGTCCTTGCCATCGTGGGCTTTGCGGCAGCCATAGCCTTCTTCGACGCCTCCTTATTAAATAATAAAGGCATGGTCTTGGAGAGGAAATACTTCGCGTTCATCCAAGTGTGGCCGAACTTATCGTGCGTATACTCCTTCACGGCCGTGATGCCGTGGTCATCGAGGTGCTGCATATAGTCGCGTGCATTGCCGAAGAGGAAGTCGTCGGTGCCCACACCCAGCCAGAAGAGGTTGATCTTCTGATTGGTCTCAGCGGGATGGTCATAGACTCCGGGTATGTCGGTAGAGGTGAACGAGCTGTAGGAGCATAGATAGGAGAACTTGTCGAGGTTGCGCAGACCGATGCTCAGACCCTGATTGCCACCACGGCTGAAACCACCTATGGCACGGTGGTCGGCATCGTTGATGGTGCGATAGTGGCTCTCCACGTAGCGCATGAGATCGCCCGTGATGTCCTCGCTCACCACGTCGCGAAACATCGGCATGCCGCCACCCATACCGCCAGGGCGCATACCACCCGGCATTCCGCCAGGCATACCGCCGCCCATACCGCCATTGCCACGCATACGATTGGCTCTTTCTGCCTCAGGCACATCGGGGACGATGGTGGTGAGCAACTTCGTAGGATTGCCATAGGGCAGCACCACGATCATCTCCTGCGCCTTGCCCTCCGCTATGAGGTTGTCGAGGATATAGTTCATGCGACCCACTTTGTAGTACACCTCCTCCGTATCGGTCGTACCGCTGATGAGGTAAAACACGGGGTACTTCTTCTGCGTATTCTTCTCGTAGCCGGCAGGCGTATAGACGATGGCAGAGTTGACACCACCGAGAGGCTCCGAGTAGTAGTGCACGTAGTCCACCGTGCCGTGAGCCACGTCCTTGCGTATGTCGTGTGCCAGCCCACCCTTCTTCGCGGGTATCTCGAGCAGCGAATTCTTAAAACCCTCGTTGGGGAAATACTGATCGTTGGTGGGGTCCATCACGCTCAGTCCGTCCACCACGAAGCAGTAGGGATACATGTCGGGGGCAGCCGGTCCGAGTGTCACGGTCCAGAGTCCCGTCTTCGCATCCTTGGTCATGGGCTTACGACCGGCAAACTGCACGTCCACCTGTACGTCCTTGGCCTTATCGCTCTGATAATAGAAAGTCACCGTACCATCCTCATTGCATTGAGTGTACTTTGTCACCGATTTGGGAGATTGTCCCATGACCGACAAGCTCAGCAGCATACCGGCCATCACAGACTGCATTCTTTTCATGTTCCTTGAATTTCTTTTCCACAAAAATACAAAACTTTTCCTTATGTTGTCATTCTTCCTTTGAATTTTATAAATATATTGCTACCTTTGTGACAGTTTTTGTTTCACACACGAAAGTTTACCGCCCACTTAGTATGAAAACAGATAGAATCGCTCAACGCTCAACGTTCAACGCTCATCGCCGCATCGCGGCCCAATTTTCCATTTTCCATTTTCAATTTGCAATTTTCATTCTTCTCGCGCTGAACTTGAGCGCACAGAAGAAAGAAGCCCTCTCCCCCGTTCGCATCCACTCCGGCCTTGTGCAAGGCATCCAGCAGGAGGGTACTGAGGCCTATCTCGGCATCCCCTACGCCAAGGTGGAGCGCTTCATGCCTCCTCTGCCCGTGGAGCCCTGGGACACCGTGATGCAGTGCGACCACTGGGGTCCGCAGGCCATGCAGCCTTCGGGACGCCCCATGAAGGAGAGCGAGATGAGCGAGCAGTGCACAGTGCTCAATGTATGGACCACCGACCGCAAGGCCAAGAAGCCCGTCATGCTCTGGCTCCATGGTGGAGGTTTCGATTCGGGCACCTCGGCTTGGAATCCCGGCATGGGCCTGGCGAAGAAGGATGTCGTGGTGGTGAGCATCAACCACCGTCTCAATATCATGGGCTTCCTCGACCTCTCTGCCGTCTCACCCCGTTACAAGCACTCTGCCAATGTGGGTATGCTCGATGTCGTAGCAGCGCTCAAGTGGATACACCAGAATATACATCTCTTCGGAGGCGACCCTGCCAACATCACCGTCTTCGGTGAGTCGGGAGGTGGAGGCAAGGTAGGCACGCTGCTCTGCATGCCTGAGGCCAAGGACCTCTTCCACAAGGCCATCATCATGAGCGGTACCATCCTCAATGTCAACCGTAAAGACATGAGTGAGTCCCTGGGCAAGGCCGTCTGTGCCGAGCTGGGTATCTCGCCACGCGACATAGAGAAGATCAAGGATGTGCCCTATCAGCAACTCTACGAGGCCGGACAGCGTGCCACAGCGAAGAGTGTAGGCACACGCAAGCCCGGTACACCTATGATGTGGGGCTTCGGACCCACGCCCGACGGGGAGGACCTCATGCAGCAGCCTTTCCAGGACGGTTTCTCTCGCTTCTCAGACAGCAAGCCCATCATCATCGGCACCACTTTCAATGAGCTCCAACGCCTCACCTATGGGCAGAGCATCAGCCTCGAGCAGGCCAAGCAGCAACTCAGGCAGACCTTCGGCGACCGCACCGACGAGTACATCAAGGCCTTCGACGAGGCCTATCCCAAGCACAGCGTGCAGGATCTCCTCTCCATCGACTGGCTCTTCCGCCCCAAGACACTCATCACGGCCGACTACCTCTCGGCCCACCACAAGGCACCAGTCTACACCTATATGTTCACTTGGAAGTCGCCCCTCAACCAGGGATCCGTGCACGGCCACGAACTGAAATTCTGCTTCAACACCTTGGGCCATGCAGGAGGTGAACTCCCCCACCCCACGGCTGCAGACCAGCAGTTGGCCGACAGGATGAGCGAGTCGTGGGCTGCCTTTGCCCATACCGGCAATCCCAACACACCCTCTCTCCCCACCTGGAAGCCTTATAGCCTCCGCGAAGGAGAGGGTGAGATGATGATCTTCGACTACGAGTGCCGTACGTGCCCCAATCCCGACCGCCGTCTTGCCTCCATCATCGACGACTGCTACTTCAAGCAGTTGCAGGAGTTCCGCAAGTCACGTCCGGAGAGTCAGCCCTACCTCACTCGCGATAACAATCTCAAGGGCGCTCATCGCGAACTCCAGGACGGAAGCGTCCTCTTCCGTGTCAAGGCAACCGATGCCAGCGACTGGCGCGTATCGCTCGACCCCGATGCCCGTTTCTACCTCCAGCAGGATGGCACCTGGCAGTGCCACACCAAGCCTCTCGTGCCCGGCTTCCACTACTACTGGTTCACCGTCGATGGCATCGACATGGCCGACCCCGATGCCACCAGCTTCTATGGCTGTGGTCGCTACACCAGCGCCGTGGATATCCGCGAGGAGGGATGCACCTTCTACGACCGTCAGCCCGTGCCCCATGGTACCGTGCATCAACTCATCTGTCCCAGCTCCGTCCGTGCCTCCGACCAGGTATGGGTCTACACCCCGGCAGGCTATGAGCAGGGCAAGAAGAAGTACCCCGTGCTCTACCTGCAGCATGGAGGCGGTGAAGACGAGACTGGCTGGGTGCGTCAGGGAAAGGCCAACCTCATCCTCGACAATCTCATTGCCTCTGGTCAGGCCAAGGAGATGATCATCGTCATGGCCAACGGTACCATCCAGAAGCCCGGCCATCGTTTCGGCTACAGCATCGAGGGCATCAAGCCTTTTGAGGAAGAACTCATAGGCAGTCTCATCCCCTTCATCGAGAAGCACTTCCGTGTGCTTCCCGGTCCCACCCATCGAGCCTTGGCCGGTCTCTCCATGGGTGGAGGGGAGACCTTCTTTGCCGGTCTGAAGCATCCTGAGCTCTTCGCCCATCTCGGTGTCTTCTCCACTGGTGTCTTCGGAGGCATCAGGGAGGCTGGCCAGTTCGATGCCGAGGCAGCCATGCCCGGCCTCCTCTCGCAGCACGACCGCTTCAACCGTCAGTTCCAGACCCTCTACATCTCTGTCGGTGAGCAAGATCCTCGCCTGCAAGGCACCACGCAAGCCGTCAAGTCCATGCAAGACGGAGGACTCCACCTCCTCTTCCGCACCTTCCCTGGCGACCACGAGTGGCAGGTATGGCGCAAGTCCCTCCACGACTTTGTGCAGAAGATATTTTGACAACGGAGGCTGGACTCATGCACAAATAAACCAGTCCGGTAATTTATAATTTGTAATTTATAATTGCGACACAGTCGCCTCTCTCTTACATGACCCCCACGACATATAGCATATTCAGTGGTTTTGCATCGGGAGCAATGCTCATCATCTCCTTGCTTCTCTCTTTGCTACACATCTCTCAGCAAAGCGAATGGCGTAGCTTTCGTTTAGCACGCATCTATGTATCCATAGCATGCTTCGTCCTTGCCATCGTCTATGGTGCCGACGCTATCACAGAACACCACTCCAGCCACATCGAGCAGATAGCCTGGTATGGTGTATCCTCCTTCCAGGCCTTACTTTTCACCATCACCTGTATTATCTTCGTGTCACCACGCCGACGCCTCATGCCTGTGATTATGGTTCAGATGGCCATCACGATAGTTGTCCTGCTCCTGTGTATAGCACTTTATCTTTACAATGAAGGACGTAGCGACAAGCTTACCCCATACCTTTGCGTGCCTGTCTACATCGTTCAGATAGCTTATTTCTACCACTTCTTCCACCATACCTACGACACAAGCCTACAACATCTAGAAGATGTATACGACGACGAACTGGCAGGCCGCCTGTCGTGGGTGAGGGGCCTATTCTATGCTGCACTTGCCGTGGGAATGGCAGCCACCTATGGCATGGTAAGTTTCGGCTATATCTACGCCACCATCTTTGAGGGCAGCGTCGTAGCTATATACACCGTCATCGTGGTAAGCTTTATGAATTATCACAACAGAGCTTTCTTCGTAGTGAAAGCCAGCAAGGCTACTCCAAAGGATGAAAAGATCACAGTTGAGGCAGAGACTGCCGACACCCTGTCTGCGCAAGATGCCGACGAGGTACAACGCCATCTCGATGCATGGGTGGAATACCGAGGCTTCGTCAAAGCAGATCTCTCCGTAGATGAGATTGTGCAAGAGCTCGGAGTGAGCAGAGAGTCCTTCAATGCCTATTTCAAATACAAGCTCGGCACCCAGTTTCGCAGTTGGCGTCGCGAGCTCCGTCTGCGTGAAGCCATGCGTCTACTACGCGAAAATCCCACCCTCCCTGTACCCGAACTCATGGAGTCCGTAGGCTACAATGACCGTAGCAATTTTCATAAAGACTTCCAACGCTTTACGGGCCAATCCCTCAACGAATTTCGGTATCAAAGTAACTGATGAGACAAGGCAAATAAATGAAAAAGAAATCGGGCTGTCCACCGTTGGATCAGCCCGATTTTCGTTGCAGCTTTAGATATGAGATGTATCTTTATTTCTTGAGCTTTTCTATCTGCAAGATGATATCTTGAATAGATACCTTGTTGTTGCCATTGACATCCGATGTACCGAAGTCGTCAGTCTGCTTGCCAAGGATGACATCCACGATGGTATTTACATCCTCGATGTCGATGAGTTTGTCGGCATTGACATCACCATCTTCCAAGCAGAGGTACTCGTCGATCTTCTTGTTATAGTAGACACGAGGGCCGGAGAATGTAGGATTCCTGTCAACGCCAATACGCTGACGCCATATCACATCAAGAGAGATCTCGTCGCCGATAGTAGGTTCCGTGACGGTGGAGCCTTCTTCTTCAAGAGCTGTCGTGGCTGCTACTTTGGCAACACGGCGAACAGCCTGACTGGGCTCACTGTCGGAGATGGCAAGGTGATTGTTGAGAAGAACACAAAGCTCTCCGCTACCCAGCTGCTGCAAGGTAACTGCTGTCTCACCAGCAACACGAGTAAGGCGAGTAGAACTGCCCTCAATGGCAGAATAACAGTTGACCACTTCTCCAAGCTCAATGGAAGGCACGATACACGAAGTGGTACTGATAAGACCGGAGGGGGTCTTACTAGTATAGCAATTGCTGATGACCGTACTATTGTCATCAGTCAGTCCTCGCATCTGACCTGCGATACCACCTACATTATTAGTCTTGATACTTACCAATGCTGTGTTGTAGCAATTGTCCACTACGCCATCCTCCAAGGTTCCGACGATACCACCAGCATTGATTACTGCTCTAGATGTTTCATTTTTGTTAGTCACTGTGGCTGCGTTGTAAGAGAAGTGAATGCGAGATCTCTTTGCAGCATATCCAGCCATACCACCGAGACGGCTGCCCATGGAGTTGACAGTTCCCTTATTGGCGCAATAGACAACTTCTGTACCTTCTGTCAATCCAATGATACCGCCCACATCGTTGTAGCCGGAGATCTTTGCATGATTGTTGCAATTCTGCACGAGGCAGCTATCTCCCAACTGTCCAGCTATACCGCCGATAGAATTCTTTTGGCCACCGTTGACGGTGCCATAGGCATTACAGTTGTAGAGTACCAAACCATTCTTAGCCTTGGCTACGAAGGCACCGGCATAGCCAGTGGTGTGTTCCGAACCTGCGGTAGTGAAGTAAGAGTCGAGGATGGTGAGATGAGAGATACTGTCTCTCAGAATGGTCTTAGTACGCTCGTCAACATGGCCTTCCATGTAGCCGATGAATCCAACGAGGGAATCGGCCTTACAATAGAGTCCACTGATGCTATGTCCCTGACCGTTGATGCTTCCATAGAATGGGCGTGAGAGTGAGCCTATGGGTGTCCACTGTCGGAGAGGAGTGTAGTCGGACTGCTTCTTGATGTTGGCAGCAAGGTCTTCCTTGTTGATCATGATATTGGCAACCAGTTTCATGTTGTAGCGGTGGTCCTTATCACTCTTGGCATTAGCCTCCTGAGCGAACCACATAAGCTGACCATAATTGCTTACCTCATACCATCCGTCGGCAGTCAGACTTGCAGGCTGATAGACACCGCAATGTACGCAGATACCTTCCTTGTAATAATGACCAGGTTGCTGGGCAGATACTTCTGTGTTGGTATAGTTTACGGCATCATTGTTGCTACAGCTGGTATGTCCGTAGAATACGAGTTTGCAAGTATCGGCAAGAAGAGGCATGGGATCGCTTTCAAGTGTTTGTCCCCAGAAGCTTTCATTGGTAGCCTGGTTGTCGTTGAGTATCCAGCAGATGGCTCCGGAGGCCAGTTGCTGTGCTGTGCAGCTATTCTCACCTTCAGTGTCCGAGAGGAAGAAACTTGTATCGATATGGCTGGCAGATGATACCTCCACACCGTAGAGGCAACTGTCATCGGTCAGGCAGTGACTGATGACACCGTCTTGATAAGCCACGAGTCCACCAGTGACACCACCTTCTGCCAAGCTCTTATCGGAGCTTACGGTGTTTTGAGTGGCAGCACAGTTGAGAAGCGTACCCTTGTTGAGACCGGCAAATGAGGCTGCATATCCATAGGCGTGGAAGTAACTGCTATCGACGGTGAGAGCACTTACCTTGCCATCTGCATGAAGCTGTCCAAAGAGTGAGGCATAGCCGTAGGGATTGTCGCAGTACAGTCCACGGATGGTAAAGCGTGCACCGTCAAAGTGGCCACGATAAGACTCGGCCTTGTCAGCAATGGGAGTCCAGGTGAGCAGACGGCCTTCCTCTATGGCCTTCGATGTATCGGCATATTGAGCATTGAGCTTGCCATTGGCATCGAGAAGTGCCTCGTTGGCCACGATATCGCCAGTAAGGCGCGCATTGAGGGAGGTCTGTCCCTCGTTGACCAATTGAGCAAAGGAATACAACTGACCGTAGTTGCTAATGACATGGGTACCTTCTTCATCGACCTCGCACGGCTGGTAGTGGATTTCTCCAGCGGTCTTCAGGCAGAGACCATGCTCGTCGTACTCATGGCCCGCATTGAGAATCTCATGGTTGGAATAGATAAAGGTCTCATCGGTACAGCTAGTGACACCATAGTATACGTGTGGACGGCTACTGTCAAGAAGTGGTGCTTCATCCTCGCCCAACTTCTGGCGCCAGAGATCGCCCTTGTAAGTATAGTAAGACAAAGGCTTGTATCCCCAGTCACCATCCTCGTCGGTGTAGTAGTCCCATTCGGATACGGGGTCCTGGAGCTTGAGAGGCTGTGACAACGCGTAAGCAATCTCTCCGTGACGCATTTCGACACCTGAAACGTGGCGCATATTCTCAATTTTTGGATAATCCTCGCCTTCGCCGATAAGGAATGTCCTATAGTTGGTAAACTCAGTGGTGAAGGTGTTGATGATGTGATAGTCCTTTCGGCCTGAAATCTTAGCCGCCGTACCTACGAGAATTCCAAATAAGTTGTCTTCGGGGAAATAATCATGCCAATCGGGATAAGTAGTGTCAACGTTACCACTTTGCATGCAGGAAACAATGTTTGAAGCATCAAGATATCCCACAAGTCCACCGATATCCCACCATCCATCTACGTCGCAGTCGGTCTTGCACTGGCTGATGGAGGAGCCCTTCTGGCAATATCCCACGAGTCCACCAACATAGCGAGAGTGGGTGCGTGCCACATTATATCTCTGTCCGCGTATATAGCCGTTGACCTCGCATCCGTCTATGACGGCATGCTTGGTCATACCGGCTATACCGCCAACGTTTTTGGTACCATGGAAATATGTGTCAGAGAGTTTGACTTCACGAACAGTGCCCTCGTCGACAACACCGAAGAGACCGATGTTGTCAGAAGAAACATAGTTGTCGTAGTACCAAGAGTAAGCACTTTCCATGACAGTGGCAGACATAATGTTGTCGGTGGCGGTGTAGCAGAGACCGGTGATGGTATGTCCACGGCCATCGAAGATACCCTTGAAGGGATGCTCCTCATCTTTTCCGAGGGGAATCCAGCGCTGTTTGCCCTCTATGTTGGCACGCGGACTCTCATGGTAGCCACGCTCGCTGGGCTCATAGGACTGCTCCTCTTTTTCAGACATTTCCTCTTTGGAGAACAATACATGCTGGTTTACGGCAATATCGCTTACCACCACAGCATTGATATCCCTCATATCCTGCTCGTTGACCATCTGAGCAAAACCATACAGTTCCTTGGCATTGCTGATGATATAGTAGTCCAAGTAGTCGGTCGACAATCCATAGAGGTCGCAAAGGTCGAGTGTGACTTTGGAAGGTTTGACGGGTATGCCGTCATAGTAGTTGTTTTCACCACAGCGAGTACACTTGCCATGTTCATCATAGTCGTGACCCAAGGCTGCCACGAGAGGCTTCTCGTCAAGGTCGTAGAGCAGCCATTCGTCTTTGATAGAGCCACACTTGTCGCAATAATAGTATGTACTGCTTATACCCATCGACGTGCAAGTGGCTGGTGTTTCGTACATTCCTTCCAGAGCATGGTTGTTGGGATCTATCTCACCGATGATGGTCTTTTCGAAACCACACAGACGGCACTCGAAGTGAGACTCGCTTGGCTCATAGCATGTGGCCTCCTTGGTAGGAGTAGTCTTAGCATCGGCATGGGCACAAGTCTTGAAGTTGTAGATATAGCCAAAATCATCGCCTTTAGCACTCTGATCACCCCACATACCCTGTGCTTCAGGACCGAAAAGGTTCATACTCAAGGTTACCTTGTGTGTGCCAGCCTTCAGATCTACAACGTAAAAATCCTCAACCTCATTGTCTCCCCAGTCTTCTGTGTAACGATACCCATAAGTCTCGACACCTTCGTCATCCACCTTCACGCTCAGGATGATAGGGCCATGTTGGTCGTACTTAGACTGAATAGACATGCTGTAGTTGAACTGCATACGGAAATCATGCTCGGAGCTGACGGTAAATGTGCTCACGCCATTGGTCTTCTCAGGATTGCTGCTGACAAGCGCATTCTTAGGGAATGTGCGCTCCTGTCCGTATCGGTCTATGATGGTGTAGACATCGGCGTCCTTCTGACTTTTGGGACGCGACGTGAATGGGTACTCCAAATCTTGATCGTCAAAGAGAACGGTGACGCCATCGCACTGCATCTCCTCAAGGCGTCGGTCCTGGAGCTCATTGCAGCGTTTGCATATCATGTCTGCTCCGTAGTCGTGGCCCAAGGGATTGAGAAGTACAGAGGAAGGAAGGGGCGTCTTGCCATCTTTGTCGGCATAGACTGCCATACAGTCAGGACAGACATAGCAGAACTGTGTACAACCCACTTCGGTACACTGGGCAGCCCCTGCAACATGTGCTACAAGTTGGCTGTTGTGCTTGAGTGCGTAGGTGTCACCCGTGTTTACGCTGTACTCCAAGTTGCAGTGGGTGCAGGTATAGATGTCATGAGCAGGAGTGATGCAATTGGCTTCCACACTCTTTATGCGTTGCTGTTCGTAGCCGTTGTGCGTACATTCAGCCTCTGCCTTCACATCCCAAATGATCATGGCAGTACGCGAGAATTCATCCATCAGATCCTCGAGGACGGCCTCTTCGGGACGATAGACACTGCGTGTGTAGCTGATAGGGAGATCGAAGGTACCTGCATTGAAATGGTGCCTATATACATAGCCTTCCTCATCATCACAATAGGAATCGCGACCATTGATGAACATGGAGCCACTGGTATTGTTACCGTATAGATCAACATCAAGTGGGCGGTATCTAAACGAAAGGGTGAAGGGAACCTCTGACGACATGTGCAAGGTCATCACACTGGGATACTCGTAGGAATATTCGTAGTATCCATCCTCATCTGGCTCTGGCATTACGAAGGAAGCGTTGCTGCTTCGCAGTACGCTGATCTCACTGCCACCAACGTTTGCCGTACCAGATATCCAAGGTTCACCCTCATCTTGTATACTTATATTTATATTAGGTGTACCCAAGAGCTGATAGCGAGTATCCGTAAGTCCGCAAGTGTGGCACTTTCCGCCTTCAAAGTGGTGACCCACGGGGAGGATGACAGGCGTGGAACTAAGGGTGCGAAGTCCGTTGCGATCTTTATAGAACTGGCCACAAGCAGTACACTCATAGCACACTTCGGAGTAGCCAGTCTCGGTGCAGGATGCATCGCAGGCCTGATGTATTATCATGTCTCCCTTATGCCCCATTGCATCGCAGACCGCAGGGTCCAGCCTCATTTCGCTGATGGAGACCCAAGTCATACTATAATCTCCATAGTCGTGATTGCCCGTGACGACAATCTTAAAGTGGTCGTACTTCGCAGTAGTGGTTGCTTTGAGGGGATAATAGACCTCAGTAAGGGGATTCATATAGAGCAGAGTGTCGGCCTTCACTTCGTGAAGGACTTCCCAGTGCTGGCCCTCGTCCTGGCTGGCGTAGAATATCCATGATCTCGGGGACTCGTCTTGGTATTCGTCAGGCGTTATGTAGTAACCCTTGATCTGTACGGGGCGATCCACTTTGAAGTAGTCGTTTTGTTCCTCCTCGTAGTTGAAGTACCATTTCGTGGAGATGTTCCCGTCGAAGGCATTGTTTAACCAGCTCCAGAAGTCAGCGCTTTCCGTTACTGAAGTATAATTCAGCGGTTTTGCATCCTGGGCAGTAGCAGTCAGCGCTGTGATGCCCATTGCGAATAGCAGGGCAAGAGTTTTCTTTAGATTATGTAGCATTGTCAGCATATAATAGAAATATTGTGTTCTTATTTATACTTGTGCATTTTATTTACCGAGAAGCAACTCTCTATAGAGTAGCAAGTCTTTGGCGGTGAGTATTCCGTCCCCATCAAGATCTGCGGCCTTTACGTCATAAGGCGTACGATCTCCATTGTTGAGCATATGGATGATGGCCACCAGGTCTGCAATACTTTGCTTTCCATCCTTGTTGACATCATGAAGATCCACATTGAAGACAAAGGGCTCCATGAGATTACCCACTTCGTCGTCGACTTTAAAAGAGAGCGTCTCCTTGCAGTCAAGGACCTGACCTTCGGATGTAACAATTTTAAAGTGCAGAGTCTCAGAGGCCACACCATAGACCATGAGATAGACATAGCCATCCTGGTCGATGGAGCTCAACTGACTTCCTCTGCACTGTCCATCCTTATCGAAGGCAGCTATCTCGCAATCTTTCAACTGCAGAGCACCCATCTTGGCAATGCAAGTGATGGTCATAGAGTTGCTATATGCCGACATCTCTGGCACGAAGCGATTGGTATGACTCACTTGCGCTGCGCATGGGGTTGATAATGTCACGGCAAGAAGAAAAAGAGCCATGAGGTATCTCTTCAGATACAAATAATAGGTTCTTCCGCTTTTCCCGTTGGTCGGATATGCGTTATTCTGTCTTGACGGTCTCGTCCTTCATTCCAAGCAATAGTAGTTTGAAGTATTCATCATCTCTATAGCCATATGCTTTTCTCTTCAAGACTTTCACCTTGTT
>JAZLII010000150.1:0-4397 GCA_045617275.1 Bacteroidaceae bacterium | reverse complement strand
CTCCTTGTCGAAGTAGAAGTGTCCTGCCTCGGAAGGGTAGGCCTTCGTCGTACTGGTGACCTTGCCCGTCTCGGCGTTGGTCTTGAAGCGCTTGGTGGCAGCCTTGGTGAAGACCACGGAGTCCACGTCCTCCAGAGGCAGCACCTCGTTGGCCACAAATCGGTTGTCGTACTTATACCACAGTGTGTCGGGTCTCTCCTTTTGCGCCCACGAGTGGAGACCGGAGAAGCAGAGCGAAAGCGCGATGAGTAGATGTTTTTTCATATCCTGTCCTCCTCTTTATTTCTTGGTGACTTTCAGACTCGACTCTCCGATGCGTACGATATACACCCCCTTGGGCAGGCGGTTGAGGTCTATCGACACACCGTCCTTCCCTTCGGTCTTCTCCGCCTCCACCTCGGTGCCGTTGAGACTGAAGACGTGCACATCCTTCGCAGGGATGCTTGTGGCGGTGGTCAGCACGTTGCCCTTGAGCCTGGGCGTCTGGGCATTGGCCTGAGGAGCATCGAGTGCGTTGGGGTCATCCTCCTTGGAGATGACGAAGTGCTTGATGTCCGTGATCTCGTAATTGTCTGCATTCACGCAGATCTTTCCGTTCTCGAAGGTCATTTTGGGATTGATGTCGCCTCCGAGCAGGTAGTACACCTGGGTGCCGTCCTTGAGCGTCAGCAGCAGGCTCTTCGCCATGGCACTGCTCAGGCCCATGGTCCATAGGAGTAAGAAGATATACTTTTTCATGGTATGCTGTGATTTCGTTTTTTTATGCTTTGGGTAATGTTTTGGCAATGTTTTTGGTGAAGGTGGGGGCGGGGCATGGTCCCTGTCGGTTTCCATCCACTTTCCTTCTTGCAAAGATAGGCCTTTCGGGTGAATCTTGCAAGGAGAATCGCACAAAAAGTAAGAGAAAAGCTTGCTATTCTCAACTATTAGCCGTATTTTTGTGACGACAAACCAATCTATAATTTATCCGACCATGTTATTTGATCAAGTAAGCAAGGACATCGTAGACGCCATGAAGGCAAAGGACAAGGTTCGCTTGCAGGCTCTGCGCAATATCAAGAAGTATTTCATCGAGGCCAAGACTGCTCCTGGTGCGGGAGACGAACTTACCGACGAGGCCGCCATCAAGATCTTGGCAAAGCTTGCCAAGCAGGGACGCGACACCGCCCAGCTCTATACCGAGCAGCAGCGCCCCGACCTGGCAGAGGAAGAGTTGGCACAGGCCCTCGTATGTGAGGCCTATCTGCCCAAGGCCCTCACCCCCGAGGAGCTCGAGGCTGAGGTCAAGGCCATCATCGCTGAGGTGGGTGCCACCAGTGCCAAGGAGATGGGTAAGGTGATGGGCGTCGCATCCAAGCGTCTGGCAGGCAAGGCAGATGGTAAGGCCATTTCCACGCTGGTTAAGACACTGCTCAGCTAAAAAAGGGCACCGTGCATGTCGCTCCAGGAAGGGTTAGGTGCTGGCAAGCCTTCGCAGGCAGTATTCTTCCACTATTACTTCAAGAGACATCAAGGCCGCTCCCGGAAGGGGAGGTGCTGAGACATATACAGAGGGTTGGCTCACTGAGCCAGCCCTTTTTTTTGCCCGATGGGCGCACAAGAAAATGGTGTACTTCGTCGTATGTAAAAAATGAAGCCCGCCGAGAGCAGAGCCCTACAGCGTTCCGTGGAGACTGCCGATCACGTACCCTTGCGAGCATGCTCAGCTCTTGTCATGCGCATGCCTTGCTTTACCGTCAGTTGGCGGTAAGTTCACGCACGAGCATCCATCAGCCTTGCCATGCGTATGCCTTATCATTACCGCGGGCATGCCTTTCCTTTGCCATGCTTGTACTCGGGCTGTACCATGCACGTGGTACAACTGTACCCGGCATATGGTACAGCCGGGTACGACTTGCTATGGGGTGAAGGTATGAACGGGGGCAGGGACACGCCAGAGGCATGGCTGGAAAGTGCATAAAGCAAAAAAACATCTAAAAAAGCATGCAAATCACTCTACATCTCTACATTCTGCGTTGTAAGTAGCCGTATATCAGTGTGTAAGCACGATGTAGAGTGGTGTGTAGAGTGAGATTTTCACTCTACACACTCTACATTGTATTGCGGGCAGACTGTCTTTGTGGGTGTGTAGAGATGTAGAGTAAAAATGTCCCTCTACATGGTACTCTACATGCTAAAAACGATACTATAACCATTTGTATATTAATGCGATACGTGGTTAGTTGGGGTCAAGAATGTAGAGATGTAGAGTAAAATGCACAATTCCAAAATAAAAATACTGGCATGCAAACGTCAGGATTTATTAATAAACCTGCACAATATACATATATATGTGCTAAAAATAGCCGATTTTCGGACTTTTTGGCCCCGAAAGGTGCTCCGAACCCTTCTTCGGACACGTATGCAAAGAGGCTGATCGTGGCTGAAAAGTGCGAAAAAGTGGCTGCGTGAGGTCTAAAAAGAGTGGATCATGGGACAGGTCCCTGGCCCATGAGGCAGTTCCTTTACCCGCATGTTGTCAAGAGTAGGTTCATTTTTGTCAATATGCGATATGCGACATTATGGAAAAACGGGGCACTTCTTCGGTGAAGTGCCCCGCTGTTTATTTGAAATGTCTTGTTGGCATCTATTGGCCAGCTATCCTAACTATTTCGTGGCAGCCTTGAGGCGGGTGAGGGCTTTCTCGATGAGGTCGTGGGTACCCGAACCGTCATTGACATAGGAGATGACCATGTCGGCATAGTTGATGGCTTCACGCAGTTCGGTGCTCTTGTTGGCCACCTTCTTGGCTTCGGTGACGAGAGGCAGCAGTTCGGAGAGATCCTCAGGCTCTGCCAGGTTGCCAGGTCGCATGGTGTTGATGGCCACATTGAGCGAAGAGGCCACCTTGTTGAGCTCCTCCTGAGTAAGCTGCTTGCTGGGCTTGCTGAGTACCTGGCGGGCTGCCTCCATCTCGGCGAGGAGACGCTTGTAGCCGTAGGGCGCCCAGGGTGAGAAGGCAGGTACCTTCACCGAAAGTGCATCCCAGGCCTCCTGTGCCTGCTGACGCTCCTTGGCAAGCTGGATGAGCTGTTCGAGCTGCTCCTTCTCCAGACCGCCCTTGCCGGACTTCTTCGCCGTGCTCTCCACCTGGAGGCGCAGATAGTGGGTCTCGTGCTTGGTCTGATAGTAGTCGGGCTGGAACTGGATGGGGGCAGCGCCCTTGTCCTGCGGGGTGAGAGAGAGGGTGTAGAGGGGACCGTGTGTGCCGTCCTCACCCTTCACACCACCCAGCTGTATCTCGCTGAGGTTGCCCGAGAGCTTGAACTCTGCATCCTTCCACTCCTTGACGTCGGGGGTGGCCATGACGAGGGGACCATACATGATGGCACCCACCCACTGAGGATCAAAGGGCGTGTTGCTCTGGTTCTTGCCCGTAGCAGCGAGGTCCATCTTGTCGGGACCCCAGTTGATATGCTTGGTGAAGGGCATGATGACCTCGAGGACATCGTCCTGGCTCCACTGACGGGGGCCTACCTCAAAGTACGACGAAGGTGCGTACTTCTTGGCTAGTGACTTGCCATTGAGGCGGATGTCGAAGCCCTCGGTGGCCCAATAGGGCACTCTGAGGCGGAGCGAGAACGACTTGCCCTCGCCCGAGGCGATGCGTATGGTGCTTTTCTCTGCGGGCCACTGACACTGCTGCTCCAGGGTGATGCCCTGTGCTTTCCAACTGGCCTTGGAGGGCATATAGAGTGCTACCCAAAGGGTGTTGTCGTTGGCAAAATAGGCCGCCTCCTGGTATTTCACGTGGTTCTCACTGCCAGTACCGCCACAGCAGGTGGACTGAGGTGTCTCGCTGCCAAAGGGCTTGATGGCATTCATACCCACGGCATACTGATAGCATACGCCATAGCGATGCGCATTGACCGAACCGATGAGCTGATTGTACAGCGCACGCTCGTAGTAGTCCATGTAGGCTGCATTGTCGGGATCGAAGCAGTTGAGATCCTTGGTAAGCTTCAGGAGATTGTAGACACAACAGGTCTCGTTGATGTCGGGGTTGGGGAACATGTTGCGCTGGTGGTCGCTCTGCACGCTGGTGTTCATGGACAGTATCTGCGTGTAGGGCTGACGCCACATCTCACCGTTGCCCACACCACCGGTGGCATAGGCATAGCGTCCCTGTATCATGTTCCAGAAGTTGAGGGCCAGATTGTAGTAGTAAGGGTTGTTGTTGCCCAGATAGCTACGCAAGGCACCCACGAACATGGGGATGTGCTGGTTGGCATGACGGGTACGGATGTCGTCGATGTTCTTGCTGACGGGATCAAACAGGGCAGGCGTGTCGAAGCAGTTAGCCGCCTCGAGTAGATGAGCCTTCTCCGTGGGGTCGCTCACCATCTCCGAGAGTCGGG
>JAZLII010000149.1:0-3997 GCA_045617275.1 Bacteroidaceae bacterium | reverse complement strand
TCACTTTTCACTTTTCACTTGTGCCGCCGCTCCCAAGACACCTGCTCAGCAACTCTTGGAGCGCCTGGCTAAGATCCAGCAGAAAGGCTATATGTATGGCCATCAGGACGATCCCTTCTATGGCATCACCTGGGAGTGGGAAAAGGGTCGCAGTGATACCTACGAACTTGTAGGCGACTATCCCGGCGTGATGGGATTTGACCTCGGCGGCATTGAGAAGGGCGACCAGAAGAACCTTGACTCTGTACCTTTCACCCGCATTCGTGAGGAGATCATCCTCCAGCATGAGCGTGGCGGCATCATCACCCTCTCCTGGCATCTTCGCAATCCCTTGCTCGGCACCACGGCTTGGATAGAGAACGATATCAAGGCTTACAACGAGGCTGTGGCAGCCCTTCAGAAGGTAGGTCGCAGCGATCTCATCGGCCAGCTCGACAATCCCCGCCACACCGTCAGGGCCATGATTCCCGGTGGCAAGGTACACGCGGAGTTTCGTGTATGGCTCAAGCGCCTGACCGACTTCATCACCTCCCTGCGCGACAAGAAGGGCCAGCAGATACCCGTCATCTTCCGCCCCTGGCACGAGAGCAGCGGAGGCTGGTTCTTCTGGGGCGACAGCAACTGCAGCAAGGAGGAATACCTTGCCTTGTGGAATTGTACACAGGATATCGTCAATGCCGTCCCCACCAGTCAAGGCACGCTGGGCGACTACATCATTTGGTCTTTCTCGCCCAGCTATGGCGGACAGTGGACGGAGGCTCAATATCTCTCACGCTATCCCGGTGACGACCGTGTGCAGCTGATAGGCGATGATGGCTATCAGTGGGGCACAGAGGAGGCTTTCCGCACCATGCTCGACTACAACCTGTCACACATCACGCAGATAGCCAAGGCTCACAGCAAGCTCATCGCTCTTACGGAGTGTGGCTATGTCAATTCTCCCGATGCCACTTGGTGGACCCGCGTAGTGCAGCCCATCATAGAGAAATACCCCATCTGCTATCTCCTTCCCTGGCGCAACTACAAGAAGGAGCATTTCGGTGCCTCCAAGGATGCTGCTACAGCAGCCGATTTCAAGCAGTGGGCTGCGCAGAAGAAGTTCCTCTTCATCCAAGATATCAAGAAGATCAAGTAGGGTAGGGACATCCTAAAAAACGAATAAGTACAAACCATCCTTACAATACAGTGCAAATGCCCGACTTACAACTGTTGAAAAGAGAAGTTGAGGAAGTTCTTCACGACAATATCCTTCGCTTTTGGCTCGACCATATGCAGGACACGGAGAATGACGGTTTCTATGGTCAGATGACAGGCGATGGGACGCTCGTCAAGGAAGCCAATAAGGGTTGCATCCTCAATGCTCGCATCCTTTGGTCCTTCTCCTCTGCCTATCGTGTCACAGGCCGTGCCGAGTATCTTGAGGCAGCCACTCGTGCCAAGGACTACATCTTGCAGCACTTCGTCGATCGTGAGTATGGCGGCACCTATTGGGCGCTCGACTGCAAGGGCATGCCAGTAGACACCAAGAAGCAGTTTTATGCCATTGGTTTCTGCATCTATGGTCTCTCAGAATATGCTCGTGCCACCCAGTCCTCGAAGGCCTTGGATAGCGCTCTTTCGCTCTACCGGAGTATTGAGGAGCACAGCTTTGACCCTGTTCACAATGGTTACATCGAGGCTTGCACCCGTGAGTGGGGCGAGATAGCCGATATGCGCCTTTCCGAACTCGACGCCAACTATCCCAAGTCGCAGAATACCCACCTGCACATCATTGAGCCCTATGCCAATCTCTATCGTGTATTGAAGACCCAGCGCCCCGATGCGTCAGAGACCGCGCGTGTGGAACATTCGCTTCGCAATCTCATTGACATCTTTTGCGATAAGATACTCAATCCCGAGACCCATCACCTCGACCTCTTCTTTGAGAACGACTGGACGCGCGGCGCCGGAGCTTTGGAGAGTTATGGCCACGACATCGAGTGCTCATGGCTGATGCACGAGGCTGCCCTTGTCTTGGGCGACCCCGTTGTATTGAACAAGGTGGAACCCATTGTCCTGCTTGTGGCCCAAGCTTCCGAAAAGGGACTGAATGCCGATGGCTCGATGGTCCACGAGGCCAACCTTGACACGGGCTACCTCGACACCGATCGCCATTGGTGGGTGCAGGCTGAGACTGTGGTGGGTTTCTACAATGTCTATCAACATTTCGGCGACACATCAGCTCTTGCCAAAGCCCTCCGCTGCTGGGAGTATATCAAGGACAATCTCATCGACCGTGAGGATGGCGAGTGGTATTGGAGCCGTGACCCCGAGCGCCACATCAACCGTCGTGATGACAAGGCTGGCTTCTGGAAGTGTCCGTACCACAACTCCCGCATGTGCTTGGAACTGATGGAACGCATAGGATAGTCGAAGTTTGAGTACGGATATAAAATATAGAATAAACCTAAATAAGTATAAACCATGAAAAAGAATTTGAAGAACATCATGGCGGTTCTCTGCCTGGCAGTGGGCATCACCTCGTGTGCCGACAAGAAGGCTACTCCCGTTGAGGAGAAAGAGCTCACCGCCATAGAGTTTGCCCAGACTCTCGGCCTCGGCTGGAACCTTGGCAACAACCTCGATGCTTGGAATGCCCAAGGCGTGGCCGAAGAGACCATTTGGAAGAACGACTTGGCTACGCAGACGGCCTTCGATGCCGTAGCCAAGGCAGGCTTCAAGAGCGTGCGCATCCCCTGTACCTGGATTGGCCATTTTGGTGAGGCTCCCGACTATACCATCAGCCCCGATCGTCTGGATCGCGTGGCAGAGGTCGTAGGCTATGCTCACAAGGCTGGCCTGAAAGTCATCATCAACATACATCACGATGGTCACGCCGATGGAGGCCATGCCGACACCTATACCTGGCTCAAGGTGCAAGAGGCTGCTAAGAACGACAGCCTGAACACCGCCATCAAGCATCAGCTTGCTGCCCTTTGGACCCAGATTGCCACCCGTTTCAAGGACGAGGGCAACTGGCTCATCTTTGAGACCATGAACGAGATACACGATGGCAACTGGGGCAACGAGTCCGTCATGGAGAATCCTCAGGATCAGTATCGTGTCCTCAACGAGTGGAATCAGGCCGCCCTGGATGCTGTCCGCGCCACCGGTGGCAACAACGAGACCCGCTATGTCGGCATCCCCGGCTATGTCACTCAGCCTTGGCTCACCACCCGCACACTCGTTCTGCCTCAGGATAAGGTGGAAGGAAAGCTCATGGTGGCAGTTCATGCCTACGATCCCTGGGACTATGCAGGCAGTGGCAAGTACAGCGAGTGGGGACATGCCAGCACCATTACCGACGAGGCCGGCAACATCCGTTATCAGAACGGTGAGCAGGACTACGTGGCCATGCTCGACAACCTCTACGAGACCTACATCAAGAAGGGTATCCCCGTCTATTTCGGAGAGTTCGCCTGCGTGCATCGTTCCGACGAGCGTGCCGAGAGCTTCCGCAAGTACTATCTGGAGTATGTCGTGAAAGCCATGAAGGATCGCCAGATCGTGGCCTTCTACTGGGACAACGGCTATGAGCACAATCGCTTCGATCCCAATACCGATGATGATGTCTTCGGTCTCATCAATCACTCCACCGGCGAGTATATCCTCGATGGTGAAGAGATCTGCAAGATTATGGTAGGTGCCCGGGAGAACAATGACTCCACCTACACCCTCCAGAGCGTCTACGACCGTGCACCGCATTTTTGAGAAACTATCTGGTCTATTCTGAAACCAAAAATCAACAAAAATATTATTTTTAGCCGTCCATCAATCCCTGTAACAGAAAGTATTTTTGTTCATTTTTGTTGATTTTTGGCTAAGTAAAATCCTCACTTTTCACTTGAATACAATATCCTGAATGACCTGTGCCCCCACATGGTCGTTTATTTTTTGCTTGATGGCGGTGCGCTGCATGAGCAGGTTCTGGCGTAGGGCAGGACTTCTCAAACTTACG
>JAZLII010000148.1:0-13027 GCA_045617275.1 Bacteroidaceae bacterium | reverse complement strand
ACGGCACGGATAGCGAGCTCAGCCTTAGCTGCGTTCTTTACCTTCTCCCAGTATACCTCCTCGCCGCTCTCATCAATCTTGATGGTGTACTCCTTCTTGTACTGCTCAACGAGTGCCTCAACATCAGCATCCTTGACATTCTTGAAGTAGTCCATCAAAGAAGAAACGGGGTAGTAATCTACATGATAACCCAGACGCTGCTCGAACTCTACGCGGTCGCCATCGGTTACAGATACATTGTTCATGTTCATACCGAACATCAAGCAGCGAACCTGCTTTGCATCTGCAACAGCAGCAGCGGTACGAGCCCAAACACCGATCTTCTTCTGAGCCTCGGGGTTGGTCCAGTGACCAGCAACAACCTTACGGTTGATACGCATGCGGGTGCAAGCGTGACCGAACTCGATATCACCATGAGCACTCTGGTTGAGGTTCATGAAGTCCATGTCGATTTCGTTCCAGGGTATCTCAGTATTGAACTGAGTGTGGAAATGAAGCATAGGCTTCTGCAGGGCTTGCAGACCCTTGATCCACATCTTCGCAGGTGAGGAGGTATGCATCCAGGTGATTACACCTACACAGTTCTCCGCCAGATTTGCTTCACGCATGAGCTTCCAAGCTTCCTCTGAGGACTTAACGGTGCCCTTATATACAATCTTGACGGGTACGTTGCCACTTGCGTTGATGCCGGCAATCATCTCGGTAGAATGTGCATCTACCTGACCCAGTACTTGCTCTCCATAAAGTAGCTGTGTACCTGACAGCCACCAAATTTCCAAATTCTCAAACATTGTGTTTTATTCTATTATGGTTAATATTAATTTAATAATGTGTATTCTTCTTGACATTCTTATGTGAATCTTTCGACTCAAAAATAAGATATGTCATGTTCTACATCAGATTAGTGCTTCTGTCCTTTCTGGCCATAGTAGGCATTGGGGCCGTGCTTGCGGTTGTAGTGCTTCTCAACCAGCAGAGGATTCATGGTGGTAAGAGGATTTACACTGAAGCTGATAAATGCCATCTTAGCAACCTGCTCCATTACCTTAGCGTTGTAAACGGCGTTGTCGGGAGAGGTACCCCATGAGAAAGGACCATGGTTCTTAACGAGCACTGCGGGAGTGTGGTCGGGGTTGATCTTGCGAATGTTCAGAATCTCGTCCACGATGACGTTTCCGGTCTCCAACTCATATTCACCCTCAACCTCTTCCTTGGTCATATCGCGAGTACAGGGAATAGCCTTGTAGAAATAGTCGGCATGAGTGGTACCAATGTTGGGAATGTCCTGACCTGCTTGTGCGAATGCGGTGGCGTAGGTAGAGTGAGTATGCACTACACCCTGGATGTTGGGAAATGCACGATACAATACGAGGTGAGTAGGAGTGTCGCTTGAAGGATTAAGATCGCCTTCTACTACCTTGCCCGTGTTGAGGTCAACTACTACCATATCGCTTGCTTTCATGTCATCGTAGCTTACGCCGCTAGGTTTGATGACAACAAGGCCCTTCTCGCGGTCAATACCTGATACGTTACCCCAGGTGAAGATGACCAAACCCTGCTTTACGAGGTCGAGATTTGCCTTGAATACTTTTTCTTTCAGTTCTTCTAACATAATGATTAGTGTGTTTTAGAATGGTTATTATTTCTTGTTTTTTATTCTCTCTGTATGTGGTTTCCTCTTGTGAGAGGTTCTTTTCTCTTTTAGAAGGTGCCGTGTTAGCACTGGAGTGTCGCGCCATGTTTTGCGGCCTAACGCCTGAGCCGGTGTGCTTACAATGGATTAGCTAGGAGCTTGATGTCTGCTTTCCGATGTTTGGGTTGTGGCAAAAGGTATGCGCCATGTACCTAAGAGGATTGGCAGTCTGTATTTCCTTATTTATTATATATAATGTATAAGTGGATGCTGTTCCCAATTTGAGAACAGCATCCATTATAATAGTGATTACCAAAGAGCGAGGTAAAGAATGGTCAGCAGGATGATAACGATTGCAGAACCAATGTTGAAGGTCTTGTCGGTCTTGAAGATAGCCAGGTCGATAGCCACGAGCTTGGTATCCTGGACCTTGTCAAGAGCATTAGAACGGAGGTAGTAAGCAATGGTAGCAGTGATAGCTGCGAAGAATGCCATTGCACCTTCCATACCGTAGATGTGGAGAGTCTCGTTGAAGAATGAAGCAACGAAGAGAGCTGCAGAAACGCCAGCAATGATCCACATGATGCGGCTCCAGAAGAGCTGCTGCTTAACATCTGCCTCAGAGAGCTGGGTAGCAGCCTCGGTCTTGGTCTTGTTTGTCAGAGAGATACCAACGAACATCAGTACGAGGCAGATGAACACGATACCTGAACGTACGAGGAAAGGAATCTCGGGGAATGCAAACTTGAAGATGATAGAGAATGCGAAGGTACCGATAGCACAAGCTACGGCAGCTGCACCACTAGCACGCTTCCAGAGCAGACCCAGACCGAAGATTACAACTACACCGGGATAAACGAATGCAGAGTACTCCTGGATGAACTGGAATGCCTGGTCGATACCACCCATCAGAGGATAAACAGCGATGAGAGCGATGATCAGAGCAGAAATAGAAGTCATACGACCTACGCTTACCAACTTCTTCTCACTAGCGTCCTTATTGATGAACTGCTTGTAGATATCCATGGTGAAGAGGGTAGAGGTAGAGTTGAACATTGATGCCAGTGAAGAGATAACGGCAGCTGACAGAGCAGCGAATGACAGACCCTTAACGAAGGTAGGAGTAAAGTTACGGATCAAGAAAGGATAAGCATCGTCAGAGCGCTCGATACCACCAGCGAGGGTAGTGCGGAGAGTCTCGAGAGAATCGCCATCAGCGTTCATGATGTAGAATGCACATACACCGGGGATACATACGATGAAGGGGATCAAGATCTTCAGAACGGCAGCAAATACCATACCCTTCTTTGCCTCAGAAAGAGACTTTGCAGCCAAACCCTTCTGGATGATGTACTGGTTGAAACCCCAGTAACCCAGGTTGGTCAACCAAAGAGCACCGAATACGAGTACAAGACCGGGGTTGGTGAAGAAGGGATCCTCCTTCTGAACTACGGTACCTGCAGCATCCTTCACACCGTTGATGACGGGGTAGAGGTCCTCGTTGCGAGTTACGATAAGGTTGAAGTGCTTGTCGCCTTCCTGACCGATACACCAGCTGTAGATGTTGCCCAATGCCTCGATAGGACCGCAGCCCCATACCTCAGCACCGATTACGGAAAGTGCAGCATAAGCAGTGATCAGACCACCACCTACGAGGAAGGTTACCTGCATTACGTCGGTCCAAGCTACAGATGCCAAACCACCGTAGATAGAGTAGAGACCAGCGATGAGGAAGAGAGCGAGGATGATCACCAGACGTACCTGGTCAACCTCCATACCAGCGATAGACATGGTCATATCGGTGGGGAGACCAAGGATCTGCTGGATAGCCAATGCACCAAGCCAAGCTACAGAGGTCAGGTTGACGAATACATAGAGGAAGAGCCACAGCAGAGAGAATGCCAGGCCTACACCCCAGTTGTAACGCTCGCGGAGGAACTGAGGAATGGTGAAGATCTTCTTCTCGATCATCAAAGGCAAGAGGAACTTACCTACTACCAGCAAGGTAGCAGCAGCCATCAACTCGTATGCAGCCTGTGCAATACCAGAGGCAAATGCAGAACCAGACATACCGATGAACTGCTCAGCTGAGATGTTGGCTGCAATCAGAGATGCACCGACAGCCCACCAAGTCAGAGTGTTACCTGCGAGGAAGTAGTCAGAAGATGACTTCTCCTCGCCCTTCTTGCCACGGCTCAGGAAGATACCCATGCCTACAAGAATAACAATGTACGCCGCGAATACGATGTAGTCAATCGTTTCGAAGCCATTGTTTTGTAAAGCTTCAATTACTTTCATTTTGTTTTGTTAGTTAATTGTTATTAATAATTAGAATTTTGTTTTTCTATTCTGGATTCCTAACCTTAGGTGAAATGAAAAAGGGTAGGGGCCGGATTACTTCTCAACAGAGAAGGCGTACTTACAGAAGCTGTGGTAGGGCTTCTCAGGAGAAACGAAGGGGTTGCTGAGCTCCCATCCGGGAAGAGTGTACTTGTTGGGAGAGTCGGGATACTTCTGAGACTCGAGGCAGATAGCACACTGGTAGGGATACATGATGCCACCCTTGCCAGGGCAAGTGCCATCCTGGAAGTTTGCAGTGTAGCACTGGATACCGGGCTCGTTGGTGTATACGTCCAACTTGATACCAGAGCGAGGATCGCTCAGAGTAACGGCAACCTTGGTCTCATCGCCCTGGGTGTTCAGGCACCAGTTGTGGTCATAGCCACCACCAGCAGCTACGATCTCGGGATCGTTGTCAGCGAAGTTCAGGCCGATCTTCTTAGCGGTGCGGAAGTCAAATACAGTACCTGCAACGGGACGAATCTCACCGGTAGGAATGTACCACTCGTCAGCGGGAGTATAGTTGTCGGCGTTGATGGTCAGCAGAGCATCGCAAACGGTGTTGTTGAAGTCACCTGACAGGTTGAAGTAAGTATGGTTGGTCATATTGAGGATGGTCTCCTCAGATGCGGTACCATCGTAAGAGATTGCAATCGCATTGTCCTCGGTAAGCTCGAAGAGTACGGTGACATCAACGTCAGCGGGGAACTTGTTGTCCTCAACTGCCTTGGTTGCGAGGTGCAGCTTCAAAGTGTTGTCGGTCTTCTCTACTACATCGTATACCTGATACTGCCATCCAGTGAAACCACCGTGCAGACAAGCGTGGTCGTTGTTGTTCTTGTCGAGGGTGATAGTGTCGGTGCCACATACAAACTGGCCACCGTCGATACGGTTGGCATAGCGACCTACAGAGCTTCCGTAGTCAGTTGCATAGTTCCAGGGGAAGTAGTTCTCAACCTTGTCGAAACCTGCAGCTACGTCAACGAGCTGACCGTCTTTGTTGGGAACCATGATGCTTACGATACGACCACCGAAGTTGATGATGCATACCTCCATGCCATTGGCGTTCTTCAAAGTGTGGAGCTCCACCTGCTTTGCATTGGCCTCGTCAGCCTCGAATGCGCCAGTCTCATAGTTGTAACTTACACAGATAGCTGTGTCAAAAGCCTCGGGGTCAAGACCAGATGCAGTCAGATTGGACTCAGCGGTCTTAGTACCACCACATGAAGTTGCCAGTGCCAAAGAAGCAAGAGCAATGCTGCCAAAAGCGAGCGATTTCAGTTCTTTTTTCATGGAATAAATATTTAATGTTAATACTTAGTGTGCATTTTACCCTACAAATTTAGCAAATTATTCTTAAACTCATGCGACAATTGTTGTTTTTTTTAACGTTTACTACGTAAATATTCCCTAATCCCTCTGTATAAACAAAAAAATCCACCCGAATTTCTCCGGGTGGACAAGTTTTTTTGTGTGCGGTCGGCAAATTGTCGTCTTAATAACTTGATGTTAAGATAATGTTATCGTTCCACCATTTATAAGACGCGTTATTCAGATGTTAGCAGAGTTTGCGTGAACCATCACCGATAACTACATCGATGACGATGGGCTCCTTGCCGTACTTCTCAGAGAATTTAGCCTTTACAACTTCCTTGAAGTGTGGTACGAGTTCGTCGGCTACCAGGTTGATGGTGCAGCCACCGAAGCCACCGCCCATGATGCGAGAACCGGTGACGCCAACTTCCTTGGCAACTTCGTTGAGGAAGTCGAGCTCCTCACAAGACACCTCGTACTCTTGGCTCAGTCCGTAGTGGGTCTCATACATCTTCTGGCCTACGGTCTCATAGTCGCCAGCCTCGAGCGCATCACATACTGCGAGTACGCGCTCCACCTCGCCGATCACATAGCGAGCGCGCTTGTACTCGTCGGGAGTGATTTCGGCCTTAACCTCTTCGAGCATCTCCATGGTGGCATCGCGAAGTGTCTCCACTTCTGCGTGGTGAGACTTGATGATCTCTGCCACGTGCTCGCACTGGAGGCGACGCTCATTGTAGGGAGAACCAGCCAACTCGTGCTTTACGCAGCTGTTGACCAACACCAGCTGATAACCCTTGGGATCCCAGGGGAAATATGCATACTCTCCGCTGCGGCAGTCCAGACGCATCAGTGAACCTGCCTTGCCAAATACGCTGGCAAACTGGTCCATGATACCGCAGTTGCAGCCGATGTACTTATGCTCGGTGCGCTGGCCTACCTTGGCCAGTTCCATCTTCTCTACCTTGTTGTCACCCCACATGTCGTTGAGTGCATAGGCAAAGGCGCTCTCCAAAGCGGCAGAAGAGCTCATGCCAGCTCCTAGGGGAACATCGCCTGCAAAGGCAGTGTTGAAACCCTCTACGGGTACTCCCAGTGCCATCATCTCACGGCATACTCCGAAGATGTAGCGTGCCCAAGTGGCTCTGGGGCCCTTCTCGTCATCCAGCGAGAAGCTTACCATGTCCTTCAAGTCGATGGAGTAAGCGTTGACTGTGCGGGTGCCGTTGGGCTTCAGTTCGGCGATCATGCCCTGGGTAACTGCACCGGGGAAAACATAACCGTTATTGTAGTCTGTATGCTCGCCGATCAGGTTGATACGGCCGGGTGATGCATATACGCTTCCAGTAGTTCCGTCGAAGTGCTTGATGAAGCGACTTCTTACGTCTTCAATTGTGAGTCTCATAAGTTTAAATATTAAAGTTTTGTCTTTTTAGGTTTTTATGGTAATATAAGCAAAGGGTGGAAGTTAAAGTGTAACTCCCACTCTTTCTTTATAATTGCTTAATCTACAGGTATGTCGGTGTTGACATTCTTGTGGCCAATGACAGAGTAGTACAAGATGTACACACCTGCTATCAAGGGTACGATGAAACTGGTGATGTAGTCATTGGTAAGGTCGGCTACAAGGCCCTGCAAGCCGATGAATACGGCAAAGCCGGCTACCATGGTCATGAAGATACCAGAAGCCATAGCTGTGTACTTGCCCAGACCCTCGGTGGCTAGACTGAAGATGCCACCCCACATCACGGATGCGCAGAGTCCGATGCAGAGGAAGCTGAGGATACCCACAGGTATCTCTCCCCAGATGACCTCAAGTGTGCTTAGGTTGATGCCGGGCACGGGAACGAGGATGGAGGTAGGCAACAGGATACCGGCAATGATGAAGATGAGCGAAAGGCCGCTCACGAAGATCATCGAGGCCTTGTTGGAAACCTTGCCCAGTACGGATACACCTACCATACGGCCGATGAGCATCATGCCGATGTAGAGAGCACCCAGCGAACTTGCATACGCCGCATTCATACCCAGGCCTGAAACCACACCTTCAGCAGCCTCAATGGGAGCTGTCAGATACTGCAGGATGTAGATGGTGGGGCTAACCTCGAGGGCACCGTAGCAGCAGATGGCCAAAGCACCCAGTACGAAGTGGCGGAAAGACCATGCACTGTACTTATCCTTAGTCTTATTCTCAGACTTGACAGGCTGCTGAGGTTCCTCTATCTTCGTACGCATGATCACCAAGAAAGCGATGACGAAGATGGCGATGGCGATGAAAAGACAGGGAGTAGCATCAGATATCTGAGCTGTAGCGGCATCACCCATGAGCGAACCCATGATGATGATGACTGCGATACCTGCAGTTGAATTGAAGATACCACCGATCTGGATGAGACGGTTGCCTTCTGCACCACCTCCGCCGAGGCTGGTCAGCATAGGATTGACCACGGTATTGAGGATACACATACAAGCGCCTGATATCAAGGCACCTACAAGATATACTGCAAATCCGAACTGGCCACTCAGCCACTGTATCAGGATACCTATGATACCCACGATAAGACCGATGAGAGCGGTCTTCTTATATCCCACTTTTTCTACGATCATACCCGAGGGTATACCCATGAGAAGATATGCGCCATAGTTGCCATAGGCACCGATCTGTGCAAGCAGGTTGCTACAGCCAAACTGGTTCTTTACGATGACACCCATGGGGTCACACAGACGTGTGACGAATGCGATCATGGCAAACAGGGCTATCATGACGATGATGGCACCCCATTGCTTTTGCGTGTTGCTCATAAAATATTGATTGTTATGATGTTATAATGCTTAAAAAGTGCTGCCAGAATTTTCTGACAACACTTTTACTTATATTCTTATGTATTAAGCCTCTACGCCAAACTTGTAGACAGTAGTCTGAGTGTAGGTCTCACCTGGACGCAGCAAAGTGCTGGGGAAGTAAGGACGATTGGGGCTGTCGGGGAAGTGCTGAGCCTCGAAGCACAGACCGCTGCGGTGGGGGAATGTGCATCCGTTCTGGCCCTGGAATCCTGACTCGAAGTTGCCGCTATAGAACTGAAGTGCGGGCTCGGTGGTCCAGCATTCCATGGTGCGACCGCTGTTGGGCTCCTTCATGCTCATTGCGAGTGAAAGTTCGCCGATCTCCTTCTTGTTGAGGACATAGCAGTGGTCGTAGCCGCTACCGTTCTTGAGCTGCTCGTTGTCATCGTTGATACGCTCGCCGACCACGTGGGGAGTGCGGAAGTCGAAGGGAGTGCCCTCTACCTTCAGGATCTCGCCGGTAGGAATAGACACGTTGTCGATGGGCAGATAGAAGTCTGCATTGATGGTCAGCTCTACATTTGTAGCCTCAGGAGTAGGAGTAGCGATACCTGCCAGTGAGAAGAAGCCGTGGTTGGTCATGTTGACGATGGTCTTCTTGTTGGTGGTGCCGCGATAGTCTATCTTGAGCTCGTTGTCCTCTGTCAGAGAGTACTTTACGGTCATGGTCAACTCACCGGGGAAGCCTTCCTCATAGTATGCGAAGACGTAGCGAAGTACGAGTTCCTTGTCGTTGATCTGCTCTGCATCCCATACACGAGCGTGGCAACCGGTAGGACCGCCATGAAGATGGTTGGGACCATCATTCAGAGCCAGCTGATACTCTTTGCCATTCATGGTGAACTTACCCTTGCAGATACGGTTGCCCCAACGGCCGATCAGTGTGCTGAGGAAAGGCTCTGAAGTGCCTACCATGTCCTGTACACTGTTGTGACCCTGGATGACATTGGCATATACGCCATTCTTGTCGGGAACCATGATAGCTACGATACCACCACCGTAATTGGTGATCTGTACCACCATGCCGTTGCTATTGGTAAGGGTGTATAAATCAGTTTGCTTACCCTGTACAGTAGCCTGGAAGTTCTCACGCTTCAGGCCGGAAAGGTTTGTCTGTTCCATTGCTATTAAGATTTAAAGTTAATTGGTTTCTGATGCAAACTTACTTAAAAACTTTTATTTATGCAAAGGAAAACAGAAAAAAAATAAGGCAATAGAGAGAAAAAAATGATGCGAATGTCTTCTTTACCTATTTTTGTATGTGGCTCATGAAGTCTGCAACGATAAATGTGCTGCCTCCGATGTATATGAAGTCATCCTTGTCAGCCTCGCTGAGAGCCGCCTCGTAGGCCTCTTTGACCGATGGATAGGCCTTTCCTTGCAGGCCGAGCTGGTGTCCTATCTTTTCTATCTCTTCGCTTGGCATGGCACGCTTCACACTGGCTTGGGTGAAGTAGTAGAGCGCATCTTTAGGCAACATAGAGAGGCTGCCACTCACATCCTTGTCGCCCACCATACCTATCACGAGCCTCTTCTGCTTAGCCGTCTGTCGGGCTATCTGCTGTGCGATGTATTCAAAGCCACCCGTATTATGGCCCGTATCACATACCGTCAATGGTTGGAGACTGATGCGCTGCCATCTTCCCATGAGTCCGGTAAGCGAACCCACGTGCTCAAATCCCTGATGTACGTCCTCTTGGCCGACTTTGATGCCGGCTTGCTTGAGCAGCTTTACGGCTTGGAGGATGGTTGCTGTGTTTTTAGCTTGGCAGATGCCTCCCAGTTCTGCTTCAAATGCACCGAAATGGCGCGTTTTGTAAGAAGTGTTTCCCGTGGGGCAGAATGATACTTCCTGTACCTCGTCGGCCTCGTCGGCAAAGATAAGGCAAGACCGACGGCTTTCTGTAAGGAATTTCTGCAAGAAAACCTCTCTTACCTCACGGTTTCCGCCAGTTTCTCCTATGACTACTGGCACGCCATGCTTGATGATGCCGGCCTTCTCTGAGGCTATCTCTTGCAGGGTGTGTCCGAGGAACTGCGTGTGGTCAAAACTGATGTTGGTGATGACGGAGAGTATGGGGCTGATGATGTTGGTACAGTCCAGTCGCCCACCGAGCCCCACCTCGATGACGGCTATGTCTACCTCCTGCTCCTTGAAGTACTGGAAAGCCAGAGCGGTAGCCAGTTCGAAAAACGAAGGGTAGAGGGGCTCGAAGAAGGCGCGCTCCTTCTCCACGAAGTCCACCACGCGACTCTCAGGTATCATCACACCGTTGACACGTATGCGCTCACGGAAGTCCACCAGATGGGGAGACGTGTAGAGTCCCACCTTGTAGCCTGCGTGCTGCAGGATGGCGGCTAAAGTGTGAGAGCAAGATCCCTTGCCGTTGGTGCCTGCCACATGGATGGTCTTGTAGGCCTTGTGGGGATGACCGAAATGCTCATCGAGCAGGTGAGTGTTTGACAGTCCCTCTTTGTAGGCACCTCCGCCTATGTTCTGGAAGAGAGGGGCCACGTTGAACAGATAGTCTGTGGCTTCCTGGTACGTCATTTACCTTATTATATAGTATAGGGTCAGAATTATATAGTGCCAGATCAGTCAAACATAGCTTTGAACTTGCCAAATATCTTGTCCTTGATGCTGGCACTGGGCTTGAAGTTCTCCTGCTCACGCATCTTCTCGATGAGATGGCGCTCCTCCTTGTCGAGGTTCTCGGGCACGTATACACTCACATGTACGATGAGGTCGCCCTCACCATAGCTGTAGCCATTGGAACCGAGTTTGGGAAGTCCCTTTCCACGCAGGCGCATCACCTTGCCGGGCTGTGTGCCAGGTTCTATCTTCACGCGCACCTTGCCGTCCACGGTAGGTATCTCTGCCTGTCCGCCCAGGGCTGCGGTGGGGAAGTCGAGCAAGAGGTTGTAGATGAGGTTGCAGTCCTCACGTATCAGTTCTTTGTGTGGTTCCACTTCGATCATCACTTGAATGTCGCCATTCACACCGTTGCGTGGACCTGCGTTGCCCTTTCCGCTGACGGTGAGTATCATGCCGGTGTCCACACCTGCGGGTATGTTCACCTCGATGACCTCTTCACCCTGTACCACACCCGTGCCGCCACAAGTCTTACACTTGTTCTTGATGATCTTGCCTTCGCCTTGGCAAGCCGTACAGGGGCTCTGGGTCTGCATCATGCCGAAGAAGGAGTTGACCTTCTTCACCACGTAGCCGCTACCACCGCAAGATGAGCAAGTGGTCGTTTCACCATCCTCGCTGCCGTTTCCGTGACAGTGGCTACAGGGGACCATCTTCTTCACTTTGAACTTCTTGGTCACACCCTTGGCCACCTCGTCCATAGTGAGGCGTACCTTGAGCTTGAGGTTGCTTCCGCGCTGTACGGCTCTGCCGCTACGGCCGTTACCGCCGAAGCCGCTACTGAAACCTCCGCCAAAGTCAAAGCCACTTCCGAAGACGCTATTTAAGATGTCGTTGATGTCGAAGCCTGCGCCTCCGAAGCCACCAAATCCGCCCTGGCCACCGAAACCACCGGGGCCATTGAAGCCAAATTGGTCATACTGCTGACGTTTCTGCTCGTCACTCAGCACGCTGTAAGCCTCGGCTGCCTCCTTGAACTTCTCTTCGGCTTCCTGCTTCTCGGCATCCGACTTGCCTGTCTGGCGGTCGGGATGGTATTGCATAGCCACCTTGCGGTAGGCCTTCTTTATCTCTTGTGCCGTTGCGGTCTTCTCTACGCCCAGCACTTCATAGTAATCACGCTTTGCCACTTTCGAATGGAAAATTGAGAATTGAAAATTGAAAGTTGAGAATCAAAAATCAATAATTGAAAATTGAAAATTTACAGCGCCACGGCCACCTGTGCATAGCGCAGTACCTTGTCGTTGAGCATGTAGCCTTTGAGGGTACAGTCGAGCACCTTGCCTTTCAGTTCGTCTGTGGGGGCGGGGAGCTGTGCGATGGCCTCGTGGAGATCCACGTTGAAGTCTGCACCCTCGGTCTCGATGGGCGTCACGCCCTGAGCCTTCAGTACGGAGAGGAACTTCTTGCAGATGAGGTCAACGCCTTCCTTGACAGCCTCCACGTCTTCTGCCTTGTCCATATTCTTGAGGGCACGCTCGAGGTCGTCCACCACGGGAAGCATGGCCTCCAGCACCTTCTTGCCCCCATTGAGGATGAGGTCGGCCTTCTCAGCGAGCACACGCTTGCGGTAGTTGTCAAACTCAGCCTGCTTGTAGAGCATCTTGTTCTTCAGGTCATCTATCTCAGCCTGGGCTTCTTCGAGTTTCTCGGCATCGGTCTTCTCAGCGGCTTCTGTAGTGGTCTCATCCTGGGGCTCTGTGGCCTGCTCGTTCTGCTTTGCTTCCACTTCCTGCTCCAGTTCTTCTTGCTTCTTATCTGTTTCTTCGTCCATAATGTTTCCTTGTTTTTTTATTCTATAAAAATGTACATCAAAAACCTTGCCAAAATGACGAATCGATTAAAATTCTGCCATCTTGGCAAGGTATTTCAATATTTAGCTGACACAATAGGCTTTTTGTCGGTCAATGTGGCTCTGTTCTGGTACGAGTCAGTAGGGGATGTCTTGCGGTCAATGTGGCTCTTCCCCGGTATGTGATGGTGCCGTGAGTCTTGCTCGGAAGAGCGACAGGACCTACTGGTACATCTTCTCGCGCAGCTCCTTGATCTTCTCGTCGTGGATGTACTCATCATACTCCATGAGCTTGTCGATGCAGCCGTTGGGAGTGAGCTCGATGATACGGGTGGCCACAGTCTGGATGAACTCGTGGTCGTGACTGCTGAAGAGGATGTTGCCCTTGGAGAGCTTCAGGTTGTTGTTGGAGGGCTGGATGCTCTCGTGGTCGAGGTGGTTGGTAGGCGTG
>JAZLII010000147.1:0-18233 GCA_045617275.1 Bacteroidaceae bacterium | reverse complement strand
GCCCGTACTTTCACTCTCACAGGACTACAGCAACTTCGTGAGCGACAATCCCGATGAGCACCTCTATGCATCACTGGAGGTAGAGAAGACCGACGCCAATGGCAAGCGCGTATGGTGGGCTCCCGACCTGGAAGTAGGTGTCAACTCCGGCTCTAAGTACAGCAAGCTGGCTGTCTATACCGATGTGGAAGAGGGCAATGACCAGTATGGCAATGCTTACAGGTTCTATCTCCTGCGTCCTGCAGCGATCGACAATGACCTCAAGATCCAGCCCAACACCCGTTATCGCTGGACCTTCTATACACTCAACGACAAGGGACTTGAAAACTATATGGGCAATGTACAGCGTGTCTACGAGGCGCTGCAGACTCAGCCCCGTGAGGCCATCTCCCTGGTGGCAGGTCTTGCCGGCGAACTGGAACTTCCTGAGTCCGCTTCTGCCGAGCTCTATCAGGAGCTGGGCGGCATGTTAGCAGAGTACACCAAGTCGACCGACGATAAGCTCATCCAGTTGGCTGGCGAGGAGTTCGACTCGATACAGTACACCCGTATCTTCGATCAGGTGATAGGTGCCGGCTCGAAGTTCCGTACGGATCTCTTCCATATGGCGATGACCACAGGTACCTATGCTACGATGTACGACAAGATCAATGCCGCCTACGACAACAAGCAGGTGAAGTTCCAAGAGTCGCGCACCATCCATAGCGAGTACGATGGAAAGGACTATACCCTGACAGGTGGTTCCATCCAGATCCATCCCGAGGGCATCGACTACTATGTACCGGAGCAGACCCGTCAGAACAACGCCTACCGCTCCATGAACTGGTGGGCTGCAAACGTGATGCGACATCTTTTGAAGGGTGAAGCGGACGATCAGGGCTGGTTGCAAGAGCACCGCTTCAACTCCAAAGATCAGTCTGCCCGCGAGCGTGGCGAGGTGGCAGGATTCAAGTTCTATACACATGCTGACAATCTCGAAGTAGGACTTTGGCGCAACCTCTACCATAGTTCCTCATCAGAGGCTTTCAGCCCCACTTATCACTACAGCGATGAGCGCTTTGAGAAGATGTTCTCACCCATGCAGAGCAATCAGTGGATGTCCATCTCTACGAACGGTTCTCATACGCTGTCTGCTGCGATCCTGGACAACCCTGCCGATGCACTCACTGCCGATGTGCAGACAGCCCATGCAATGCGCAACTATATGCGCCAGACCAATCAGGATATCTTGGTCGCCAACTTACGCAATCAAAAGAAGATTGATGCGAATGATTGGCTCAATGGTGTTATCAACGATGACCCTTCCAAGTTTGTCTGCGATAATGTGTATAAACCTTTGTTGAAGGACCGAACCTACTATACGGTTACTTCTTCTTCAAGTGTGGGTATTTTCCGAAACGAGATGTCCTTCATGCAGTATCAGCCGATTTTGATCAACCTGATTGCCCATCGCACCAAGAAGAGCGGTCGCGGTTGGTGGCCATCTGCTACGTATACGTTGGGAGATATAAACAACAGGGAGGATTTGCCTGGGGAAATAAGAAATTTATCAAGTGTTCTTGCCTCCTTAGGTTATGGAGATGACTGGGCTCTTTCCCATTCAAAGGACAACCATCTTCCTCCTCCCGAGGACTATATCATAGCAGCCGATATCCTTGGTGGTGCTGATGTCAACCTCGAGGGCTTCCGTCCCGACGAGGCCATGCGCAATATCCGTGCCCTGAAGTTCAAGGTACGTCGTCCCGATGGCTTCAATACTGCCATGCAGACTGTCGACAATGGCCAGAACAAGGTGCATGCTGTAGGTGGCGAGGACGACATCATGAATGGCTATAATCGCTATCTGACTCAGGTCACCACGCGTCCCTCGTCTATGACCAACACCTTCAATGCACGCTTCGACGTGGAGTTTGACTATCCCGGTCTGGAAGGTCACAAGGCTACCTACCGTGTGCTTAAGATTGCGATGGATCCCAATGATGAGGTATTCATCGGAGACCCGTATTTCAGGAAAATTGTCCTTAAATATCACGACCTCAACAAGGATGGAAAGCTCCAGATATCAGAGGCCGAGAAGATAGAAACCTTGGAAGCAAAGTACACAGATATGGATTTGTTTGAGATCCACGCAGGTTCTAATACGTCCATACAAGACCTTATCAAGTCGCTTTCGGGCATGGAGTACATGACGAATCTGAAGTCGTATTTGTTGAACACTCGCGAAATTCGTTCGATCAACTTCTCTCAGAACCGAAAGCTAAAAACCATAAAGACTACTGCTGGAGAATATCTTAGCACTTTAAGAATTGACGCCTTGCCCGAGTTGGAAACCTTGGATATTCGTAATGATTATGCTTATTTTGGAACTGACTACAAGGACGTGTCGAGAACCAAAGGTCTGGAGAAGGTACAGATCACAGACTGTCCAAGTCTGAGTTACCTGAATTTGGATGGCAACTCCCTGACAGACATCAATCTTTCGGGCTGTCCAGCTGTGGTCACTTTGATTCTTAACAAAAATTGTCTCCAGAATGTGGATATCACAGGGTGTAGCCTGCTGGAGCATGTGAGATTGGGTAATCAGTATACTCCAGCATCTGGTACCCAATGGAAATGCGATCGCATGAACCTGGTGAAGGTGATGTCTCAATCTGTACTGCAAAAATTGATTGATACGGGTGCCCGACCCACGACTGAATCGGGATCAAATGTAGATTGGATTAAGTCAGAGTGGAGTAATGCCAATGTGCTCTATGAAAAGGTAGAGATGGATATCAACAAACTGCTTGATCCTCAGCTTCTGATGTACATTTACCGTAAATATACGAATGACTCAGGTAACCAATCCAGAACATACACCATTTCCAGAACTGGCAGATCTGTTATTAAATCAACTGAATCAAAGGTAGTGCAGAAAAAACCGGGTATATTGTTTAACTCATCAGTCACTGACCAAAACAGCTTGCAATACTGGACAGGGCGTTATCTTATCAATCAGGAAGAGTTGAAGAAGGAGATGACCAACCTCAGTGTGCCCGCCCGAGGTATCCGCTCGTTGGACAACATTGCTCTCTTCATGCCCAACCTGACCTATATTGATGTCAGAGACAATGCCATCAACCAGATATATCTGACAGGTCTGCCCAAGCTGGACAGCCTTAAGGCCAGTGGCTGTGGTGCTACCTCGATCACAATCGACCCCAATGCTTCGGTACAGTCTATAGAGTGCAACAACAACCGCTTGATCAGCCTGAAGATTCCTAAGGCAGGCATGCTGAAGAAGCTGGAGTGTCACAACAACAACCTTCTGAGCCTCGACCTATCCGGTGCCAGCAGCCTGGAGGAACTGGACTGCTCACGCAACCAGCTCACCAACCTCAATATTGGTAGCAGCACACACATGAAGCGTCTCATCTTGGGAGACAACCCATGGAGTGCAGGAGGTGGATTGTTCCAGCTCTCTATTCAGAAACCGGCCACCATGAACGATCTTGAAGAACTGAACTGCAGCGGTAGCCAGAACCTGGTGGGCGTAGTCAATATCTCTTCATATCCCAAGCTCCGTCACTTGGATATGCACAACTGCCCCAGTATCACGCAGATAACATGGAATAAAGCCATGGAGTACGTAGACCTTACGAATTGCAGCAAATGTAGCAATGCCCTGGCAGTACTCAACAATAGTGGCAATTCTAATTTGCGCGAACTCTACGTTACCGGTATCAATCCCTCTTCAAATCCCAAACTGTCCATCAATACGTATAATCGTCCCAATTTGCGCGTGATGGAGATGGTAGATCACAAGTACACCGAGATTACAATATATGGTCCTCAGGGCAGTGCCTCTTGCGACTCATTAGCTTTCTACTTCGGTGTTCCCAACCGACGCCTCGGTAAGCAGGTAGCTTTGGTATTCACTTCCAATTCCCAGATGGGATGGTGGCAGCACAACTGTCAGACTGATCCTCGCAACCAGTATGCCGTGCCCTTCGCGAGTGGCTACGAATACACCGAAGAAGATGTCAAACTGGAGCAGATCTACAACGAAGACCTGGATCTTCGCAGGCTACTTGGCGAAGACCTGCACGAGGAGCTGTGGAATAAGTACGAACCCAACAGCCGATGCTTCCATGTTGCTACGGCCGCTCGAGTCAAGATGCTCGATGTGACAGGTCGCATACTGCCTCTCGGTGCTATACTTTCCTATTTTACCAGTTTGCAACGTCTGTATGCGGCAGGTGTGATCAATTCTAATGATGGTGGCAGCACTCTGGCTGAACTTAAGTTGCCCAACAGCATTCTGACAGCCGATCTGCATGATATGCGTACTAAGAACCTGCAAATGCCCCTCACCAAAATGCAGCGCGATACGCTCAATGTAGTGAATATCGAAGTGGCGGAACGCTTCCGTGGCAACAGTAATGCTACTTCGTTCAGGTATGTGGCTGCCTCTAGTGGCATTAGTTTCCACGATTCAGACTTTTTGTGTGATGATGGTTTCTATCTTAATATGGAGGCTACAGACAACAGTAAGATGAAGATTCTTGACCTTTCAGCTTGCGACAAGGATAACTTAGTCATCGTGGTAAGTGACTTCTGTGGATTGTCCGAGCTTCGATGTCCTGGCGACCCTGCAACCATACCTGCTAACTGGGGGCAGCTCTCCGGTAATATGACTTCATTGAATGATGTTAGGAACACAGTGGGATCGCAGGTTAAGAAGGGAGAAGTACCTGGACTTTATTTCCATAACGAAGATGGTATCCAGAAATATTATCAGACTTCTTCTCTACATAAAGGAAGATCCATGAATACCTACCTTCATACTCAAACAGTGGGATTAGATCGACCAATAATAGAAACAGTGATTATAAATGGAAGACCGGAGATGATTACGACCTCTCCGGGAACCATAGTTGAATACTACGTCAAGAAGACGAAAGCAGACTATCCAGATCGCGTGGTTGGCCTCGCAACGGGTCTTGTACTCTCCAACTCGGGAACTTCTACGAACTCAGGGTTGTCAGTATCTACGCTCCCTTCTGTCAATACATCAGGCGGTAGTACTACACTCCTGCAGGATGCCATGCAGCAGAGAGGGGCAACCTCAACTGGTACTACGACCACAAGCGGCTCGAAGACCTTAAGCGGCGCAACTCTCTCGGGTAGTACATCGACCACAAGCGGCACCACAACCACTAGCGGATCGAAGACCTTAAGCGGCGCAACCCTCTCTGGTGGCACATCGACCACCAGCGGAACGTCCACCACAAGTGGCACGACTACATCTGGTACCACAACCACAAGCGGTACGAAGACCGAAGCCGGTACGAAAACTGCTACTCTCGATCTGAATTCAAAGACAAGTGGCACGTCGACGACCTCAAGCGGTACGTCCACCAGTTCTGGTACCAGCTCAAGTACGGGCACAAGCAGTACTTCGACCAGCAGCTCTTCGACTAGCGGTAGCACCAGCACTGGAACCACATTGAGAAGAGGAACACTAACTAGATAGTAAAGTAATCACACAAGACTAAGATATGAAAAAGTTTTGGACCAGTATCATCCTACTCACTTTCTTCCTGGCCTCCGCTGTGTCGGAACCATGGATGATGGTGAGCAGTACGCAGACACCCACCAACGACTCCTTGACTGAGGGCGAGGCCCCTCAGACGGATACGCTCACGATATCGCGCGTAGTAGAGTACTACAAGCAAAAGAGGGAGAAGGAGAAAGAGACCCCGGACGAACGTCCTATTCACTCCCTCCACCTTCTCACTCGTAGCTATGGAGACCGCATCGTCCTCCGATGGGCTTACGAGGAGTTTGCCGTGTGGCAACTCGCCGGTGTGATGGGTATCGACGTGATGCGAACCGACCTCACAAGCGGCGATCTTAGTATCGACACCATTGCCCGCAACATCAAGATACCCTCTGAGCAGGCTATCCGTGAGCGCTTTCCACAGACCGACACGCTGGCGTGGGGTGTAGGCCAGATCATCCACATGAAAGGCTCTACGACCGACGACCTGAAGCCCGGACCCATGGGATTCAACATCAGCGACCTCTACATGGAGCAGCAGACGCGCTATGCCTATGCACTCCTCATCTCAGAGTGGCGCCCCGACCTGGCAGATGTGATGGCCATGCGCTACGAAGACTGTGATGTGAAGCCCGGTCATAAGTACCACTATATGGTCACCTCCCACATCCCCGACTCTGTGATGATCGCCCGTCCAGGCATAGCCGAGGTGGAGAATGTGCCCTACAAGGCACCCGTCTTTGCCCCTGTGATCACCGACACCGTGGCACCGAGCAGTCAGCTCGTCCGCCTTTACTGGGGTCACGACGAGAACTATTCGGCCTACGATGTGGAGCGTCGCATCAATGGGGGAGAGTGGAAGCAGGTCAACTCATCGCCCGTCATCACCCTGCAGACCACGGAGTATGCACCTGCCAATACCTATACCGACGAGATAGACGATACGATGCTCGGCACCTATGAGTACCGTGTGCGTGGCTACGATGCCTTTGGTGAGAAGTCCAACTGGTCCGACATCCACCTGGTGAAGGTAGGCGACAAGACGCCTCCCGTAAGTCCCGACATCAGTCTCTTCTCCGTGTCTCGTGGCAAGGAGAACAAGGACAGCGTCACCGTCACCATCCATTGGCGCAAGGGTGTCATGGAAGAGGATTTCGTGGGCTACAACATCTACTACTTCCACGAGTCGCTCGGTCACGAGTGGTTTAAGGTCAATCCCGAGCTCATCCCTCCCGCCGATACCACCTATACCACTGAGGTCGTACCCATGTCCAACGGTTTTGTCATCGTGGCAGCAGTGGATAAGGAGGGCAATGAGGGCATCTCCGTGCCTCGCGCCATTGACCTGCAGGACTACACGCCTCCCGCAAAGCCCACAGGTCTGCGACATCTCATGAACCCCAACGGTACGCTCATACTTCGCTGGGACGGCAATACCGAACCCGATCTCAAGGGCTATCAGCTCTACAAGCGCAATGACCCCACCCATGTATGGCAGCCCGTGCGCGATGGTCTGGTGGCTGATACCATTGCCTTCGATACCATCGCGGTGCGTGGCCTCAACCAGCGCTATATCTACTATGGCGTGCAGGCCATCGACTACTCTGGCAACGCTTCCGAAATGAGCGAACAGCTCCGCGTACAGCGTGTCAGTCTCGACAAGCCACAGCACTGCATCATCGACACGCTCTGGCAAGACAGCACCACGCTCTATATGGACTGGCAGTGCCAGGACGAGCACATCGTCAGCGAGTACCGCCTCTACCGCAGCCGTCAGGGCAGCGAGGACTGGGAGATGGTACAGATCGTGGATGCAGACTCTGTGGAGAACTGTATCGTCCATACCCAGGACAGCCCTGCCTACGACCGTAGCCACAAGTACTACTACTGCATCGAGCCTATGGGTATCTCGGGCATCAAGGGCGACATGAGCCATCCCGTATCCTTCAAGCACCAGGGCCCGATGGAGATAGAGGTGAAGATAAACCTCAAGGGAGAACTTACGGCCCGTCATCAGGCCGACCTCCAGTGGTCCTTCGAGGGCGACGTACCTGCCAATCCCTACTTCCAGCTCCAGTACCTCACGGAGAGCGGTCAGTGGGCCAACCTCACCACTCATGCCATCAGCGAGCTGCGCGACGCTCGTCTGCAGCTCGAGCCAGGCGAGAGCATGTCGTTCCGAGTACTGCTCCGATGGACCGACGGTCTGCGAAGCACGCCCAGCAATGTGGTGACGCTGACCAACAAGGTGGATGAGCGTTGAGCGCTGAGTGTTGAGCGTTGAGCGTTGAGTGTTGATCATCGAGCGTTGAGCGTTATGCAATATGTATGATTCATTAAGCATTACGCATTTAGACTCTAAAACAAAAATTACTTAATATCTCACAGGATGAGAAAAAATAAAAATCTGCTTCTGCTACTGATGTCAAGCGTGCTCTTGACAGCATGCGACTTCAGTGTGTTGCCAGAGGCATATACAGCGCAGTCCATGCATCTCGATCGCCATGAGGCTACTCTCATGGTAGGAGATACCTGCGAGCTGCACATGCTCTTCGTACCAGAGATGGCTTCCGTCCCCACAGCCTACTGGCGAGTGGACGGCAACTGCTGTAGTGTAGAGGATAAGCAAGGAGTGGTCGTAGGGCGCAGTCCAGGCGACTCCCAGGTCTATGCCATCACGCTCAACGGTACGCTGCGCGACACTTGCCAGATCCATGTGCTCCGTCGATGGGACACCGCCGTCTTCGACGACTACCAGTACGACATGGTCGTCTATGCCGACGTAGACATCCAGGGCTTCCACAACAGTGACTCCGTGATGATAGGTGCCTTCTACGGCGAGGAGTTGCGTGGTGTCGGTAGGTTGATGACTTGGAACGACAACGCCTATACGGCTATACGCATCTACCACAACCGACCCAATGGCGGCAAGTTCACCTTCCGCTACTACATCCCCTCTAGCCAGGAGGCTGGAACCTGTGATTACACGGTCACCTTCGACGGTGAGGCACACGGCCTTCCCTCCCAACCCATATTGATAACCACAAGCAAACAGGAATAGCCATGAGACATTTGTTTTTCTGTATACTTTGTATGCTGGGCCTGCAGATGCACGCCCAGTCTTACCGTGCCATCTGTATCACACTTATGAACGGCACCACTCAGGAGGTGGAGCTCGATGAGACGCTTAAGGTAGAGATGAAGGATGGATATCTGGTGATCGAGTCGTCCAAGGTGACGGTAGAATATCCTCGTTCAGATGTGCGTAAGTTTACCTACATTCAGGCAGATCCCGACAAGATCGACGAGACCTCCGAGGACCACAAGCTTACGGTGATAGCGAAAGGCAACCGTATCTTGTTCTATGGCCTGCCCAAGGATGCAGACATCTTCATCGTCGACACGGGCGGACGTGTGGTACTGCAGCGCAGAGTAAGCACAGAGTATGTAGCCGACCTGAGCCAGTACTCCAAGGGCGTCTATCTGGTCAAGGTAGGCGACAAAGTAACCAAAGTATATATAAAGTAGGATAAGGAGCCATGAAACGATTACTATTCAGCATCATAGCGCTCCTCTCAGCGCTTACACCGACTCTTGCCCAAGAGGAACTCTACGACCAGAGTGCGTTCTTCATCCATTGCCATGATGGTGAGACCACGGGTTTCTTCGACAGCGATGTCATCAAGGTCACTTATTCCTGTGTCGATACCTTGGGCATAGAGCACTACGACTTCGTGACGCAGGAGATCCATACGCGCGACAGCATCTATCGTATCCCCCTGTCGGCCATCGACAGTGTCTCGTACTTTACTCCTGCGCCCAAGTTGCGTGACAATGTGGTACTCTTCAGTCAAGAACAGATGTACCATGTCCTGTGGGCAGATACTACTCATGTTATGCTTTCATACGACACGCCTTCGGAATTGATTCCTGAGGTGGGAGACATTATTGTTGCCGTCGAGTGGGACAATATATCTCGCTGCAATGTCATTGGCCGTGTGATCAAGAAGGAACATACAGAGGAAGGCATTCTTCTGGATGTGGATTTGAATATCGACTTCAAGGACATCTTTGAGCGGTGCAAGGTTTTGTGCCAGATTGAGGAGGTGGAAGACCCCGCGACTCAGAAAAAGGTTCAGCGTGTTCGCTCGTCAGCTCCCGACAATCCCGTCTTCCGTAAGAGTCGACAATTGGTTAGGAAAAAGGCCACAAGCTACAGCAATGAGGTTGATTTAGCGAATCTTAAAATCAACCTGGAGAAAGACCTCTTTGGCAAAATCCCAGATGAAGGCAAAGGCAAAGCACTTCAATTGACGGGTGAATTGTCTTTGCGTGCGGTCTTGCTTGCAAAAGCCATGATTGATATCGATCTGCTCGATGGTACCTATTTTGACGTTGAATTTGGACTGGGAGTTGAATTCGGCATTAATGTAGGCGCCAAGTTCGTAGCCTCGTACAAACATACCTTTACAAATTATGACAATGTTAAAATCGAGAAGCCGATATTGATTGTCCCACCTGGGGTGCCTGTTTTGACTGTGAGCATACATCCTGTTAGACCCTTTTTCTCTGCTGAAGGCTCTCTTGATGTTAAGTTCAGCTACACTGCAGCTAAAGCCATTGGCTTTCAATTCAAAAAAGAGATAGACGATGACACCCCCTCATTTTACGCGAAGACTCCTTCTTTTGAAGGCTTCAATAAAAATGACCCCACTATCAGTGCAACTTTAAATGGGGAGATAGCCTTAGGTACTAAGCCGTCACTCAATGTCAATGTGATAAATTCCAAGATTCTCTCTGTGAAGGGTGAAACGGAAGCAGCGTTGTACCTCAATGGCACCCTTACGATGGGGGATTTGAGCTCGGGCTTTTTCACCTATGATGCGAACAAAGATGATAAGGTGGAATTAGGTATTAGGTGGGGTTTCTCCGATTTACAGGTAGGAGTCTCTTTATTAGACAAGGAATTTAGTATAAATGAATATTTGGAAAAAATAGGCAAGCCTACGATTAGTTTGTTGAAGAAATTTCCTCTTATTGATATCTATTTCTTACCTTCATTTGACAATATTGGCTCTAAGCTGCTCTCTACGGGTGGCTATAGGGTAAACTGGACTTCAGAGCGTATTACCATTCCATGGAATATGGATATCGGCCTGTACAGAAATCCGGGGGGCGCCACTTCTGCTCCAGATCCCAAATATTACGAGGAATGTTCAAAGAATTACGACCACTTTATCAGCACAACAAAAATGACACACGAGTTCCATTTGTACCCGGGTGTACATTATTTTGCAGCGCCTCGTTATGCCTTTAGGGAGTCATCTTCCTTGGCCGACCGATACCTTGTCCCTGGTGTGTTCGAAAAACTCTTCATTCCTGCCAACAAATACATCAAGACCTTGGAGGCTGAGCCAAAAAGCACATCGGCAAAGGTGTGGGTGAGCACAACTGACCTCGAGACGCCCATGAAGATAGGTGTGGTCTATAGCTCTACCAACGAGACTCCCGACATGTCTGCCGATGATTGTGAGACAGAGTTTGTGGAATCTGACACAAATGGAAAGATAGAGATCCAGCTCTCCAAACTTAAGGCAGGTGCGATGTACAACTACCGTGCTGTGGCACTGATAGATGATAATTTTGCCCTAGCCGACAATATTGAGCAATTTGTCACGGATGGAACTTATGGCATCAAGCCCACCCTCAGTAAAACCATCCCGCAGACTCACAAAGATGCCACCTTCACCGTCAGTGTCAAGTACGGTGACGAGGTGAAGAGGAGCAAGCTTGACCTCAAACTTGCGTTCCGCTCCAAGAAGCAGCCTGCTGAAAAGCCCACGATCAAGGAGATTGTTTCTCATCCCGGTGAATCCTACTATGTAAAGGACAAGAAGTACCAGTGTACCATTCCCTACGAGATGCTCCTTACCGAGTTTAACTACGACGAGCCCATCTATGTGCAGGTCTACGCTGAGTATGAAGGCGCCAAGATGGTTGGTGAATGCTATTACATTAAAATCCCGAAGCCAGAGTTTGGTGTAGAGACCTTCGGTACGAAAGATGTGACCTCTTCGCCCAATTTCGCTGCAGATTGTAAGAAGATATCTGTCCACACCACGCGTTTGGGCTTCATCGTAAGTACCGAGCCGGAGTTTGACATCAATACTCCCGGTGTCTCGGTCTGTGAAGTTCCCTCTTCGGTGGTTGATGATTGCAACGCCGATGATAGCAAATACTTTGTTTACGATTTGACAGTACCTGGCTTCGAGGACGGCAAGCGATACTACTACAGAGCCTTCGCCTCCGGTTACAGCATAGACGGGCGTGGTGTGCTCTCCGACGAGGATACGGACGAATCAGTCCACGCTTCTGGATCTTACATAGTCACTCGCTATGGAGAGATATTACCCTACACTGCTGGCATAGAGGAAGCCACGATTTCCACAGGATCGGCTACCGATATCACTTCTACCACCGCCACGCTGCATGGCACATTCTTTCCCAATGATGAGAGGCTCAACGTGCGTTTAGTCGGAATTCGTTACATCGAAGCCGAGAAGGAAAAAAGTGTGCCCAAGGCGGACTGGAAAAGCTATAGCACCTTGCCCGAAATGGTACCCGCCGAAACAGGAAGGATCCGCACTAAGATCTCGTGCGAGCCCGAACAGACATATGTCTACTGTGCCTACATCTCGTATAAAGACGGACTCTCTACCTATGGCGAGACCAGGAAGTTCACTGCCACCGATCTAACGGATGTTGAATTCGTTGATGTGGGTGCATCCGTACTTTGGATGTCTTGCAATCTCGGTGCAGAGAATCCCTGGGAGACTGGCGACTACTTCTCATGGGGCAAATTAGGTCCGAGCTCATCCTATACCGAGGAGGGCTATACTTCTCCCGAGAAGGCCAATGTCTACGGTGATATTAGCCACGATGCAGCTATGATCTACCACGACGACAACTATCATGTACCTACAGTAGAGCAGTGGAAGGAACTCATGGAACTTTGTACCATGAAATGGGCAACGATGGAAGGTGTGGGAGGCTATCTCTTCACCAGCAAGCTCAATAAGAAGACGCTCTTCTTCCCCGCTGCCGGCAATATGTACGGCACCAACACCAATGCCTACTCCCTCGGACACGGTGGTTGCTACTGGACCTCCGAGGCCACTAGCGAGACCGATGAGGAGAACGACATCAGTCCCAAGACAGATGCCATGCGTCTGCATTTCAACGACATCGGCGAGGGCCCTCACCTCGAGGCAGGGCGTAAGTTCTATGGTCGCGTTATCCGTGCCGTGCGTGAAAAGTAAATGATATTTATGTCAATAAAAATAAAACATTAAGCTCATGAAGAAATTGTATGTTTGCTTGGCAATGCTTTGCTGCGCTCTGACTGTGAGCGCACAGGAAGAAGAGGTGAAGTCCTACTCAGTGTACGACGTGAACCATGACTCGCAGATCACCGTGGAGGACATCGCCAAGGTGGTGAAGCGTGCCGGACAGGAAGACAATGTGGAAGACCCACAGGTGGTAGAAGCTCAGGAGGTCAATGCGACACTGGAGGTCATCTATACGCAGATGGTGAAGGTGGAGGAACTGACTGCCATGAAGGCGATGCTGGAGGCAAAGCTCATGGAAATGAACCAAAGTCTCTCCGTCATGCAGGCCTCGCTGAGGGCCGAACTGGACAATCTGGAACAGCAGGTAGAGTCCGACAAGGCAAGCTTGGCCGTCCTTCAAGAGAGTCAGCAGGAGACGAATCAGAAGGTTGCGTCAAACGAGACAAACATAGTCGCATTGCAAGCTAGTCTGCATGCGAATGAGCAACAGATATCTATGCTCGAGACTGAGATGTTGCAACTGATGCAGGAGACACAGGCCGGTATGGATATGCTCCAAGGCATACAACACGAAATCCAAGCTCAGATGGCAGAACTGAATGCGCGAGTGGATGAAGTGCGTGCCAGCGTGGCTAACAATAGCGCTTCAATCGCTCAGGTTGAGATTTCTGTAGAAATGGCTCAGGCTTCAGCCGACGCAGTTGCAGCAAAGGCAGACGAGGCCCGTGCTGCTGTGGACGTGGCCCAGGCTTCTGCTGCTACAGCCCAGGCTACTGCAGATGCCCTTGCGGAAAAGGTAGCTCAGACTCAGGCTGCTGTAGCAGCAGTTCAGGCTTCCTCCGATGCAGCCAATGCAAAGGCAGACGAGGCCCGTGCAGCTGTGAACGTGGCCCAGGCTTCTGCTGCTAAAGCCCAGACTTCAGCCGATGCCGCCAATGCAAAGGCCGACATGGCCCAGGCTGCTGCGGCCCAAGCCCAGGATGGCGTGGATAGAAATGCCAGCCAGATACAAAGACTGAAGGATGCTATCACAGAGTTGATGAATCTTATTAAGAAATAAATAAGTTCCAAGACAAAGAAGCATCTTTTATAGTAATAATATAAGCAGGAAGGCGAACCGCAATGGTCCGCCTTCTTTTGTATATCAATAATTATGATGACTTACTTATGCGAGTGAATCTGTATGGATGGTGCTGTCTGTGTTTGAATATTTTCTGACATCTGCTTGCAAATGACGTTGGGAATTTGTAATTTTGCGAAATGTATTGCCATGATGGTTTCAAGATAGCCTGAATGGAATGGTAAAGAAATGGCTTAACAGAATATGAAGAAGTTTAAATTTTATCTGACATGGATGGGCTTGATGATGGCCCTGGTAGTGATGGCAAAGCCTGGGGGTGAGGGTACGAAAGAGAGCCCGTTCCCGCTGGCTACAGCCGACGATATGAGTTGGTTTCGCACCTATGTGTACGATACTGATGCAAGGGCTTGTGCCAAGCTGACGGCCGACATAGACCTGTCGTCAGTGGGGACCTGGATGGGTATCGGTACGGAGACGAGACCCTATCAGGGTGTCTTCGATGGAGACAGTCACAGGATAAAAGGTGTGAACATGAACTTCGCCAACGTCAACCAAGACAACGTGGGTCTCTTTGGCTGTGCCAGATATGCTGTCGTAAAGAATCTGTCGGTCAGTGGAACGGCCGTTGTGGGCTTGGTGTCAGGCGGTTCGATAGCCTCAGGCGTGTCTCTGCTGATGGGCCGGGGAGAAGGAGTGACGGTATCGCATGTAAGCGTGAGCGGCAACATCGCAGGAAGCGGTAGATACGTGGGAGGTGTGGTAGGTCTCCTTACCCACAGTCCCGTGATAGCCACGTCGGATGAGAAAAACCGTAGCTCCATAGCAGACTGCGTAAGCTATGCCTCGGTGACGGGTCTGGACTTTGTGGGTGGTATAGCAGGCGATGCCTATTATGCCATGCCTACGCTGGAGCGGTGTATCAATCGAGGACAGGTGCATGCCACAGGTGTGCATGCCGTCTGTGGAGGTATCACGTCGCGTCTGCATGGCACGATGCTTCATTGTGCCAACATGGAACGTGTCGTAGGTATGCAGACGGTAGGTGGTGTAGTGGGCCGTGTGGTGGGCACCACGGGATCCGGCAACAGCCAGATCATAGGATGCTACAACTCTGCCCAGGTGAATGCCGTGGAGGCAGAGTCTATGTGCGGACTGCTGGTGGGCGAGAATATGAATGAGGACTTTGCCCCAATCATCCAGGGCAACATCGTGAACGGACTGGTACACAACGTAGAGGTGCAAAACGCCCGTCTGCTGGCCTATGGACTGACGGAGCTGGAGGGTGTGGCGTATGTCGGCACCGACGACATGGCCGACGGCGAAGTGGCCTACATCCTGCAGGGTGACTATGACGACGAGGCCTGGGGACAACGGCTGGGTACCGATGCCGTGCCTTCGCTCTGCACAGGTGCGCCCAGAGTGTATCTCACCGGCAAGGAGGTGAACTGCAAGGGAGAGCCTGTGACAGATATACATTATTCTAATACGCGCGATGAGGAGAAGATGCTCGACCATGTCTTCGACGAAGACGGCCTTTGCACCATCTGCGGCTACAGCATGGCTCTGGTGCAGGACGAGGACGGCTATTATCTCATCGGCAATGCGGCACAGTTCGACAGGTTCCGTAAGTTGTATAGCTCCTTGCCCTCCGGTACGGTATCGGACTTCAATGTGCGCCTCACGGCCGATATCGACCTCTCATCGCTGGAAGGATATCATAGTCTCAACCTCAAGGAGGATGGCAGTACCATTGCCAATGTGAAGTGGGGTGGTGTGCTGGACGGGCAAGGCCATAAGATAGTCAATGCCCGATTCTCCAAGAACGGTCTACTATTTGGAATCGTTGGTGGTGTGGTGAAGAATGTCCACATCTATGGCCAGTTACAGAATGCCAGTTATTCGGGCATGCTGACCCAGAGAATATCCAACGGAGCCCAGGTGGTGGATTGCACCACGCACGGTAGCATGAATGGTACGGGCAGGTTTGTGGGTGGACTGATAGAGCGTGCAGAGGACTCGAAGAGCTATGTGGTGCGCTGTGCCAACTATGCCGACATCACAACCACGGGTTCGTACGTGGGTGGCATCGTGGCCATAAAGGATAGCTACCTCTCCATCATCGACTGTGCCAACTACGGTACGATCACAGCCGCTGACTATGTGGGAGGAATCTTCGGCAATGGTGCCGGCAATAAGGATACCGACTATGGCTTACTCTCAGCAGGAGACATCGTGCTGACCGGTACGGGTAGCAATTGTGGCCCCATCACTTCTGGATCTACGGTATATGCTAACCTCTGTGTGGTCGATCCCTCCATCACCATCTCGATCGGAGGTGATGCGAAGACTGCTGGCGTGAGGTATGCCGGTCAGGACATCGTGAGTCACGATGTGACCAATGGTGAGGCTGCCTGCTACCTTGATGATGGACATGGCGTGTGGGGACAGGAGATAGGTGTCGACCCACTCCCCGTGCTGGGTGGTATGACTGTGTACAGCTCGTACCCCTACGACTGCAAGGGAGACAAAAAGAGTGACGACTTCATCTATGTAAACTCATTGGATGACGCACAGGATGAACATCAGTATCATGCAGATGGTGTCTGTGAGGTATGCCAGGCCTATCAGCCATCCGTGCAGGACGATGATGGCTTCTACCTGATAGCCAATGCCGGCAACCTCCGTTGGTGGGGCGACCTGGTGGCAGGGGATGGCAACATCTCCACACTCAATGCTCGACAGGTGGCAGACATCGACTTGAGTAGCATTTGCCACCCTGCTGGTGCAGGAAAGGAAGCTGTGAGTTGGAATCCAATAGGCCGTATGGCCAACTGGTGTGGCGTGTATGATGGAAACAATCACACCGTCAGCGGTCTGTACTGCTATGCAACCACAAACCGTGCCGGTCTCTTCTCTATACTTGGCAAGTCTGGCGATGTAAGTGCCTCACGACATGCCTGCATCAAGAATCTTACCGTGGAAGGTGAGGTGACTGTGAATTATGCACAGGTAAAGGGTGGTGCTTATGGAGCAGCTCTGGTGTGTGGCTATGTGGCAGGTGGATCGGTAGAGAACTGTGTGAGCCGAGGCACTGTGACAAGTACTACCAACTCCGTAGGTGGCGTAGTTGGCAACAGCCGTCCCGGAGTGGTCATCAAGGGCTGTACCAACTATGCTGACATTGCACAGACATGCACCTATGACTTGAAGGAGGGCATGGCTGGTGGTGTCATAGGCAATAGCGGCGGTCCGGTGATCTACTGTGCCAACTACGGGCATGTGGTAAGCAACAGACAGCAGGTGGGTGGCATTGCCGGTGTCTGCACAGGCAACAATACACTCACCTTTGCAGATTCTTCTACTGAAACCCTCGACGTGGACTATGGCATCGCCTACTGTGGCAACTATGGTAAGGTGGAGGGTATGGGCCAAGTGGGTGGTATAGCCGGTCGCTATGCCGGCACACTGCCTGTGCACTCATGTATCGACTGCGAACCCATCACGTGGCCTTCTTCCGTCACCGAGATGGCAGAAATAGCAACCTTTGGTCCCATCTTGGGTGCTCTTTCCGACAGCGAGGTTACCATTAGTCAGGCCTATTACGTGCCGGGTACCTATGCGCAGACCATTTCAGCGGGTATTAGCGTAGCGATGGTATCGTTCCACAATGGCAGTGTGGCACACCGAGTGGGCGAGCCCTGGGGTCAGGACCTGGAGGGTGGCGATGCCTATCCTGTGCTCTTCGGACCGAAGGTGTATCGCTACAACAAGCTTTTTACCAACCACGTAGGCGACATGGACTGCTCCGGTGCTGTAAGCATAGCCGACGTAAGCGTATGGATAAACAGTCCCGTCGACCTCAACGAAGACGGCAAGGTGGACATGGAGGACCTACACGTGATACGCGATAAGGTACTGGAAAAGAAGTGATGGTGGTGAGTCAGGCCTTGGCTTGAGGGGAGTCTGGGTCGATCATCATGAGCTCCACCTTGTTGCCATCGGGATCGTGTATCCAGGCTTGCCAGTTCTTGTCGGCAGAGGTCTTGGGCTCTTGGTCTATCTCTACGCCGAGGGAGCGCAGGTGCTCCACGTCGGCCAGGAGATCGTCGGTCTCAAGGCAGAGGTGATTGAAGCCGCGGGAGTTCCATCCGGTGTTGGGATTGTCGCCCTGGCCGTCCGGGATGAGTTCGAGATAGACACCGTCGGGCATGCGCACGTAGTGGAGCCAAGGCTTGCCCTCGTCGTCGGGCTGGATGCCTAC
>JAZLII010000146.1:0-53224 GCA_045617275.1 Bacteroidaceae bacterium | reverse complement strand
GGGGGGATGATAGAGGACGGACGTGATCCTACTTGAGATCGATGTCCATGCTCAATTGCAAGGCCATGTCCAGTCGTTGCAAGATCAACAGCTTTTCTTGCGACGTGGTCTTCCGATAGACGAAGAGGCCGGGACAGACGTATTTGTAACCTGTCATCCGCTGACGTCGACAGCTGTCATCAAAAAGGAGCATGGGGCGGCCTTTCAAGCGCAGATCCACGGTCTTCATCCGGTCGAGGTCTATCTCCCGAAGGGCTGCCTCGAAGGTCTGGTCGTTGGTCCGGAAATGGAGGAGGCGACCATCGGGCAGGTTCACTCTGAGCGATGTCTTCTTGCGGCTCCCATACGCTATGAGATCTTCCTCGCTCATCCTGTCGATCTTCCGGGAAGAGCGCATGTCCTCCTCCTGGCGTATTCGCTGTGAAAGCTCCGCCAGCAGGTGGCAGGGAACCTCCATATCCAGAGTCTCGAGCACCCGCAGGGCTGTCCGCATATCTTTCAGTGTACATTTCCTCATAAGCTTACTGTCTGTCGTCATCCGCGAGCCGTAGGATGCCAAGAGCAGAGGACTCGCAGTTCGTTTCCGGTACAAAGTTACTTCCTTTTCCCAAAGCTGCAAAGCGTGTCCGAGAAAATCACGAAATAAATGTAGGGGAAATGAAAAAAGAGAGGTATCACATTGCTGCGATACCTCTCGTGGTTTATGCCGCTATGGCAGTGTGATTACCATGCATTGTAGGGCTCGAAGGTGGTGGTGACAGGCTCAATGCCCCACTGAGGATTGTACTTCAGGATGGCATTGTCGATGGGCAGGTGCTTGTATGCCTCGTCGTTGGCCACATTGAGCGTGTAGCTCTTGCTACCGATGTGGTGGGTGATGGTGTTCTTCACCCAAGGCTTGGCACCGTCGAGGATGAAGCGCTTCAGGTCAAGGGTACGCTGGAAGCTTACCAGAGGTGCCTCACGACGACGCTCGTTGAGGATCTCGTTGATGAGCTGGTCCTGAGAGAGCGAGCTGCCGCCCTTCAGTGCTGCACCATCTTGGTAGCGGTACTGACGGAGGAGGTTGAGCGAAGTGAGGGCCTCAGAGAGCTTGTTGGTACGAGCCTCTGCCTCTGCCTTCATGAGGAGGAGGAGGGGATAGGTGAGGGCTGCGGTCTGCTTGATGTTGTTGCCACGATAGTCAAACTTCTGGATGCCGTCGTCGAGGCGTGTACCGTCGCTCAGCACCTTGCTATAGCCCAGCTCGCTGAAGATGAACTTCTGTGCGCGGAGGTCGGTCTCGTCGAAGAGGTCCAGCCAGTCCTGAGAGGGATAGAAGCGAGAGGTGGAGTAGTTGTAGGGGGTATTGCGGTAGAGCAGGTCCTCGCGGTTGTCGGTACGCTCAAACTTGGTGTCGGTCTTATGACGGAGTGTCATGTATACCTCCTCGTCCTCGCCTTCTGCGGGGTCTACCACGCTGGTGGCCTCATAGTAGAAGTCGGCATAGTTGTAGAGCATGTTGTCGACACCGCCCTTGTCCTTGAGAGCGGTCTCCCATGCCATCTTGGCATCGGCGGCCATGGCTGACCAGTCGCGTACGTACATGTCATACTCTGCACGGAGTGCATAGGCACAGGCACGGTTGGCACGTGAGGGGTTGCCGATGTTGACGGGGCAGTTCTCACAAGCATAGTCGAGGTCGGCCTTCACCTGCTCGAAGATCTGCTTGGTGGTGGCAAGAGGACCGTTGGACTGAGTGGGGTCGCCTGAGGTGCGCAGGGGAAGCACCTTGGTGTCGTTGGCACCGTTGGGGTCGTACATGGGACCGTAGCAGAGTGCTGCGTGCATGTAGATCCATGCGCGTCCAACCATGGCCTGGGCGATGACGCTCTTGGCCTCTGTGCTCTTGGTGTCGATGCTGCTCACACCGTCGATGACGTTGTTGAAGTAGCTCAGAGCACGGAAGACGCCGTAGCTCCACGACATGGGAGTGGAGTTGCTGGGGTAGATGGGATAGTAGCCGATGTAGGCAGCCAGCATGTCGAGGTTGGGGAAGGTGGCAGTATAGTTGCCTATGGCCTGTGACTCAGAGATCTGCAGGTTGTCACCGAGGAATGCGTAAGAGCAGTTGCGGTTGTTGTCGAGCATGAAGTAGTCGAGCGTATTGGTGTTGTTGAGCAGCTTCTCGTACTCGTCTATCTGAGTAGGGATGAGCTTACCCACGGGCTTCACGTCGAGGAAGTCGCTACATGAGCAGAATGCCATGCTAGCGGCAAGGATGGTAATATATGATAGTTTTTTCATAATAGTATCAATGAATGATTAGAAACTGAATGAAAGACCTACGTAGAACTCAGGACGGATAGGCATGGTAGAGTAGCCTGCCTCGCTTTGTGCACCCATACCGCCAGACATGTCGTTCTCATATGCCTCGGGATCGATGTCTACACCCTTGGCAGTGATGCGGAAGAGGTTGCGAGCCTGAGCGTATACGCGAGCGCTACCCATGCCAATCTTGTTGATGAGCTTCTTGTCGAAGTTGTAAGAGAGGGTGAGGTCACGCAGCTTCACGTAGCTTGCATTGCCACAGTTGACATCACAGAAGGGGAAGTAGAAGAGGTCCATATTCCATGATGAGAAGTTGGGATAGATGGTGTTCTCCTCGTCGCCAGCCTTCTGCCAACGCTGTGAGAAGTAGCGGCTGCGGTAGTTGGAACCCTGGAATACGTCCTTACGGAACTTGTGGCCGAACTTACCGATGAACATGAATGACAGATCCCAGTTCTTATAGCTGAACTCGTTGGTAAATGACATCTCGGTCTTGGGAGTGGCGGTGCCGAGGTAGATGATGTCCTCGACCTCGCTCAGGGATGCGAGCTTCTTGTCGCCGGTGAGACCGTCGGTGATCTGTACCTGACCCTTTTCGTTGAGGCCTCTGAACTCATAGCCGAACAGGCCGTTCATGGGGTAGCCCTCAGCATGGATGGGCTGCACGTATGCCCAGTAGGTGGAGTAGAGACGGCTTACGTTGTACTTCTTCACCTCGCTGCGGTTGAACGACAGGTTGAGGGTAGATGCCCAGCGGAAGTCCTCGGTCTTGACGGGCACGGCGCGGAAGCTAAGCTCTACACCGGAGTTGTGGATGGCGCCCACATTGCGAGTCATGGAAGAGACACCGGTGGTGGGGTCCATGGCATCCTTGGCAAGGATGTCGGAGCTACGCTTGAAGTAGTAGTCGATAGAGAAGCCGAGACGGTTGCCCAGGAAGTCAGCGTCAAGACCGATGTTGGTGGTCTGTGTCTTCTCCCAGCGGAGTGAGTTGTTGGGATAAGAAGAGATGCCGTTGGCTACACCGCCTGTGGTAGAGTTGTACGAACCTGCAGAAAGGATCATGTAGGGGCCCTCAGAGAGTGAGATGTTACCGTTGACACCGTAAGAGGCACGGAGGTACAGACGGTCCACCCAGCTTACGTCGAAGAAGTCCTCATTGTTGATCTTCCATGTACCACCGACTGACCAGAGGGGACGGTAGCGGTACTTGGGATCGGTACCGAAGAAGTTGGTGAGGTCCTCACGGATACTACCGCTCACGAGGTAGCGGTTGTCGTACTCGTAGGCACCGTTGGCATACCATGACACGAAGCGGGTGTCGCGACGTGTGTAGCTACCGTTGCGAAGCGTCACGACCTTGTCGTAGAGCATGTTGGAGTCGTAGGTGTAGTTGTTGAGCTCGAAGATGTCGATGGGAGTATACGAGCCAGCCACTGCATTGTAGCCTACGCGGGTGTTGTAAGAGTTGTTGTCGTAAGAGATGCGACGTACCTCGTTACCGGCCAGTGCGCTTACACGATGCTTGCCGAAGGTGTTGTTGTAAGAGAACTGGGTACGGATGGTCCAGTTTTCGTTGCTATAGCGAGTCTCGTCCACAAGGTCACCGTTGGGGATGTAGTGGCTTGAGGGGTTGTCGAGCTGTGTGCTACCGTTGTAGGCGCGACGCATGAGGAAGCTGTTTTGGGTGGCAATGCGGCGATAGAGCGAGTTGCCATGCTGCCAGCTACCACCAATCTCTGCCTCCAGACCCTCGTAGATATGGAAGTTGAGGGCAGCATTGAGGCGAGCTGCATAGCTGCTGGTCTTGCTGTAGTCCTCGTCGGCATCGGTGATGGGGTTGTAAGAGAGATCCTTCAAGCCGTCGTACGAGTCGTAGAGCTGCTGCAGACCGTAGCTGAGAGTGTTGTAAGCCACGGGGTTGCCATCCTTGTCCACGAGAGTAGAATAGGGCTTCACATAAGAGGTACCCTGTGCCAGGGTGAGGTAGCTCGACGAAGGAGCGGTAGAGTTGTTGTAGTTCACATTGGCAGCGGTCTTCACAGTGACGAACTTGTAGGGAGTCCACTCGTTCTTCAAATCCACGATGAGACGGTTGTCAGAGGTGTTGATATAGGTATCCTTCGTGTTCTTGTAGTTGACAGAGAGGTTGTAGCGGTTGTAAGCGTTACCACCAGAGAGCGATACATTGTGGCTCTGAGTCATCTTGTTGCGCATCATGTGGTCCTCCATCTGCTTGAGGGCGTCCACATTGCGAAGAGCAGCGATCTGGCTGTTGAAGTCGGCCTCGCTGATCAGGTTGGCATCTCTCTTGGCGAGGAGCTGGTTGACAAGGCTCATGTTCTCCGACTGGGTGGAGAGCTTATAGTTGCTACCAGTAGGATTGAGGTTGTAGAGTGCGAGCTCAGCATCGATATAGTCGCTGGTGCTACCCAGATGGAGGTCATCCAGGTTGGGCTTGAGCTGTACGGCAAAGCTACCCTTGTAGCCCACGGTGGTCTTGCCCATCTTACCCTGCTTGGTGGTCACGGTGATCACACCGTTGGCAGCGCGCGAACCGTAGATAGAGGCTGCCACGGCATCCTTCAGCACGGTGATGTTCTCGATATTGTCGGGGTTGAGGTCAGAGAGCTTGATCTCGGTGGGATAGCCGTCCACTACGATCAGGGGCGACACCTCTGCATTGAGGGTACCGATACCGCGGATGGTGAGGCTTCCGTCCTTGTTGAGTACCAGACCTGCCACCTGACCTTCAACGAGGTTGCTCAGGTCGGTGCTGATCTTCTTCTCCAGCTGCTCGCCACCGATCACGCCATACGAACCAGTGGTGCGCTCCTTTGAGATGGTCTGATAACCGGTCACTACGACATTGTCGAGTACCTGGTTGTCATACTTCATGGAGATGTTTACGTTCTTCTGTGCCTTGCTCAGGCTGATGGTCTGTGGAGCCATGCCGACGAAGGTCACCGTAAGCTTGGCGCCATCCTTGATGTTGAGGGAGAACTGACCGTTGGCGTCGGTTGTCACGCCGGTCTGCGTACCTTCGACTCTTACAATGGCACCGGGTAGTGGCTCATTGTACTCGTCTGTTACAACGCCTTTAACAGTACGTCCGCTCTGTGCGAAGCACTGCACTGACATGATGATTGCCAGTAGAGTAAAAAGCAATTTTCTAGACATAAGTGTGAATAATGTTGGTTAATAAAAAATATATAATGTATACAAGGTTGTACTGCCTCTTCGGAGCGAAGCGTCACTGCGCTGCAGATGCGGAGCGGTGAGGCTGTACCTCAAAGCGCATCCTCTATGGCCTTTCTGATGGCATCGCCACGAAGGTCCTTGCGGAAAATCTTGCCCTCCTTGTCGATGCAGATGATGAAGGGTATGCCGTTGAACTGATATTTGTCCATAGCCTCGCGACCGCTGTTGGGAGCCAGCAGGTTGATCCAGGGCGTCTGCTCCTCCGCCAGGGCCTTGGTCCATGCGGCTTTCTTCTCGTCGATGGAGATGCTCACGAAAGCCACGCGCTTGTCTCCCTTGTAGTCCTCATAGATGGCCTTCAGCTTGGGAGTCTCGGCACGGCAGGGACCGCACCAGCTGGCCCAGAAATCCACGATGACCACCTTGCCCTTCAGATCGCTCAGGCTCACCATCTTGCCCTTCTCGTCGGGGAAGGTCAGGTCGGGAGCTGGCTGTCCTACAGCCGACTGGGCCTTCTTTCTGGCCACATCGGCTCTCTTGGCCCTATAGTCGCTGGCCAGTGTGGTGCCGGGATTGGCTTTCTCCAGACGTTGCAAGGCCTTTTCCAGATAAGCCTCGTCCTTCGCCACATAGGGCATGAGCATCATGGCACTGGGCAGATCGCCGTACACTTCCAGCAAGTGCTTGGCCTCTTCCATGAGATCCTGATTGGTAAGGTCGTACACCTTCGTGATGCCCATGTTGGCATTTCCTCCCTCTGGGGTGAGGCTACTCACCAGACTCGCCATCTCCTGCTGTAGGTAGTAGTTGTGTGCGCTGCTGAAGTTGAAGAGGTCCACGAGCTGGTTCTTCTTGCCACCTCTGATGGGTATGTACCTGGGCTTGTTCACCCTCACGCTGGCCGTGTCCATCCCTTGGAAGTGTATGCTGATGTCCTCGTCGTCCACCCAGACCCTCACGCTCTGTGCCTCGCATGCCATCACACTCAACGCTCCTGGCTTCTGCCTTGTCACCTTCATGCTGAAAGTGTGGTCCGGCTTTATGGCAGTCTCAGCCACCACGATGTGCTCGAAGCCGTTGTTCTCTTGCACCACCACGCGGTCCACGTCGCCCACACAGTCCACCGTTCCGCTTATCGTCACGGTATGCTGAGCGTTGGAAGACAGGCACCAGAGTGCCAGTAAGGTGAAAAGCAGATTCCTGAGATTCATTTTCGTCGTATTTTTTGGGTTGAAATGCTATTGATCTTTTTACCTATTACGTAATATATGATACGTCAGTTCCGTATCACACGGCAAAGATATGTAAAATTTGTTAAAAATCAAGCCCTGTGGCCGCTATTTTCACAAAAAGCAATACATTTTTGTCCATTTTGTGCAAAATGGTTCATTCCGTCGTAGAAACAGCCCCTACCCTTTTCTCTTATGTCGTACGTCGCAAATGTGAAGTACAAATCAATAGGGAGTAGGCTCGAGGAGTGCTAACTCCGACAAACGACATACGACAAACGAACACAGAGAAGGAGGAGGGAGGCGAGGCAGAGCCTCAAAATGGGGGAAATGGGGAAATGAAAAAAGAGGCACCTCGCCAATGCGAGATGCCTCTTGGATAGTATCCGGGGCTAATGGTTTTGGCCTGTGACTTCCTTGGAGGAACGAATCACTGGAAGAGCTCGGCCAGCTTCTTCTGCAGTGCCTCACCACGTGCATCGTCGTTGCTTGCCAAGACGCGGCCTTCGCTGTCGAGGAGATAGACGGTGGGATAGAACTGCACCTTGAAGAGCTTGCAGATGCCCTTGTCGCCATCGATGTCGTTGGGCCAGGGGAGCTGCTCCTCCTCGAGGGCCTTCAGCCAGTCGGCTTCCTTGGCATCGGCAGATATGGAGACGATCTGGAGGCCTTTGTCATGGTAGAGCTCATACTGCTTCTTGAAGTTGGGTATCTCATTGCGGCAAGGCTTGCACCAGCTTGCCCAGAAGTCGATGAGGACGTACTTGTGCTGCTTGCAGATGTCGAGCAGGCTCATGGTCTGACCCGTGGCATGGTCGGTGAAGGTGAAGTCGGGCATGGGCTCGTCGGTGGTCATGGGTACGACTTTCTCGGCTACGAGCTTGCCATAATAGCTATCCTTCACCTCCTCACTCATGGCTTCGTACTGTGGGAGATTGGCCTCAGTGGTGAGGTAGCTGTACTGAGTGAGCATGAAGAAGGGGCCCATCCAGTTGTCGCTGTTGCCGGTGATGGCATCGGTGATGGAGGTCTCTACCATCTGGAAGAATGCGTGCTCATCGGTCTCAAAGGCCTTCCACTCGTCGGTCTCGCAGAGTGCCTTCCACTCGTCGGAACCGCGTTGCAGCGACTGTGCCTTATCGAGAACGGCCTTGTGCTTAGCATGGTAGTCCTCATAGGCCTTGTTCATGGCCTCGCGATCGGGAGTGGCAGCCATGAGCGAGTCGTGGGTGGCCGAACCGCTTACCTTGAAGTCGGTGAGGGTGAGGAACTTGCCGTCCTTCTCTATGGTGGCCTTACCAGTAGCCACCACTTGCTCCTGAGGTCCTACTGCAATGACCTGCAGGCAGCGAGCCTCGGAGGTGAACATACGATAGGCACGGGGCTCTTCTCCCGGCAGCACGAAGACAGCTTTGCCTTGTGCTACGCAAGCCGTGTCGAGAGCGACGAAGTCGTAATCGGCCGCATCGGTAAGCATCACTAATGCACCTTCCTCCAGTCCTTCATACTGAAGGGTGAGGCTTGTCTCTTGGCTCTCTTGTGCTCCACAGGCGCAGAGGAGGAGAGCCATGCATGAATATAGTAGTTTTTTCATTTGTCTGACTTTTTATGGCTCCCTGGAGAGGGGGCGGATGGTCTAAAAGACCTCACACGGATGTGAGAGGCATAGGGGTGGCCAGCTCCCCCTGGTAGATGCACGGGGGGGGCGTGGCTATCCGAGATTATGGTACGAGCATGTCGATGATCTTGCCGAAACCATTGTCGACAAGGCGCATGTCTTCATGGCCGAAGACACCCCAGACGGTACCGGGATCGCCGGAGATGGGGTCGAGGAAGATCTCATAGACCTTACCGTCCTTGGCCTGCTCATCCCAGGTGGCTATCCATACGGCCCAGCCACCGGAGGGGAAACCTCCACCGTAGATGACGCGAAGCGCGGTGATCTGCTCGCTGGCAGGGAACTCGTAGACGGCATTGGCCTCTGTACGGCCAGAGCCATATGCCCAAGAGTAGAACTTATTGCCCACGCTATAGTAGATGGCAGAACCTTCGGTAGAGACGGTCATGTGCTCAGCCTTGTCGAAGTCCTTCAGACCGTTCATGCTGACACGACGACGAGCGAGCAGACCGTTGTCCACCACATTGAAGAAGCATGCCACGTTGGCCCAGTAGCCATCGCCTTCCTTGGTGACGACCATGGTCTCATTGTCGCCCATATCGCCACTGACGAAGACAACCTCGGCTTCGGGGTTCATCTTGTTGTAGTTGAAGGCATTGCTGCTTTCTGCCAGACCGAAGTAGCTGAGTGCAGAGGCTTTGGCAAAGTAGGGACGGATGGCCATGGCCTTGTCGTCGAAGACGATCTGATGGGCATCGATGGCACCCTCGGTGGGACGCCAGGTGGTCTTGGTCTCACTGGTGAGTACGGGGAACAGGTGGTAGTCGCCAGGGATAGGAGCGGGGAAGGTACGGTCGGCCTCGCTTACATTGTTGATACAGTAGAGCTTACCATCGTTGATCATCCATTCGCAACCATTGGTGGCCAGGATGGCTTCGGGATGGATGCGCTCGGGTGCCTGATAGAAGAGCTGCTCATTGAGATCCATAGTGGCCCAGCCCATGTTGCTTACACGGCGGACTTCCTCGTCGGTGACGATGTAGAACCACTTAGAGCCTTTGGCCAGGAAGCGAGGCTTACCCTGGATGGGATTGGCCGACTGGTACTGAGAGTAGGAGCGCTTCTCATGACCCACATTAAGGATGAGAGCGTCTTCCGTACCGAACATGTCGATGTCGACGGTGCCGTCGGGCATCTCCTCCAGACAGTATACCATGGTGGGCAGTGCGCCCTGAGAAGCCACGGTGATGTAGTTGCCAAAGCCCTGATACTGCGAGATGCCCTTCTTTACGTCCTTCGCTATGAAGTAGATGCTATGCCATCCGGGTTCGAGATGGCACTCAAAGTGCAGGTCCTTGGTGGTACAAAGTGTGTCGGCCTTGGGGAAGACGGTGGTATTGCCCTGAGCCACAGCTCTGTAGGGATAGGGCACTACGATCCATGCGTACTCAAGATCCTCGGGATGGGGATACTTCACGTTCAGCTCATAGTGGATGATGGAGTCCTGGCCCCAGTTCTTCCAGAATACATTGCGATTGGTACCGGCAGTGTCGATCACCAATTCGCCAGCCTTGACTTCCTCCTCAGAGGGGTAGTCATAGTTGGTGTCGTCGTTGATACAGCTCATGAAGCAAGCCATAGACAACAGACACATCAAGATGAATGATATCTTTTTCATATTGTAGCTTTTCTATTTCATTCAAGTTTCGCAAGCTTCGCAAAGGCGTAACCTGAATCTATTTAAAAAAATAATCAGTTGTCAAACGATACATTGCGGCCATACTCATCGACCAGGGCGGCACCGTGGTGATCCTGGCTGTACTTGAGGAGTGCATCGACGAGGATCATGCGGTAGTTCCACATCTGTCCCCATGACATACCGCCAGGCTGCAGGTAGGTGAACTCACCCATGCCCAGTGTGTCGATGATGAAACGATACTTGGTGTCGGAATAGCTCTCACCGAAGAACTCGGTCAGGTCGTTCCAGTTGGAAGGACGGGAAAGGATGTCGGAGAACTTCACGACGAGCTTGCCCCACTCCTTGACGCCAGTCTTGAGATCGCTGCGCGAATCGTCGATGCTCACCTGCAGATAGTACTTCTTCTGCGTGAGCTTGGCATCGCGCTTGAGCTGAATGGTAAACTTGGCAGCACCCTCGCCGGCAGGGATGACTACGCTCTCGGGAAGGCTGTAGAAGGAAGACTCTGCCGTGGTGACATCGGTATCGACCTTGAGATAGACCTTACGGTCCTTGTCGGCACGACGGCCCTCCACTACTATCTGGCCCTCAACGTCGAAGGTCTGCACGCTGGCAGGACTTGAAGCGAAGGAATACTCCATGGAGTCGGTGTCCAGTGTCCAGATGGAAGGACCCTCGATACGCGCATAGTCGTCAGCCTCCCATGCGGGTATCTCATCCTGGCTACATGAGGCCATAGAGACTACGGCAAGTGCCAAGAATGAAGCTTGGATATATTTGTTTATCTTGTTCATGAGTTTTTTCTTTTCTTTGTGTGTATGACGAATTACTGTTTGCGATTGCCAAACTCAACTTCATTGTCGGGATAGGGCAATACATAGACAGAGCGACCTGCCGATCCTGCTGCTCCGGGGATGGAGGTGTAGTTGAGACGCTTGTAGTAGTAGAAGAGCTGTCCCTCGCCGAGCAACTCCTTGCGATACTCCTTCCAGATCTCATCCTTGATGTCCTGGGTGGAGAGGGCTGTGGGGTCGAGGTTGTATGCCTCAGTGAGGTTGCGGGCATTGCGCACCGTATTGAGCACCTCGCAGGCACGTGCCTTGTCGCTGGCAGCCTTGGCCTCAGCACAGGTGTAGTACATCTCGGAGATACGGATGAGAGGTATCATGTTGTTGTAGGCACCATTTTCCACCTGGCGATACTTGGCCATGTAGGGGTAGGTGTCACCATCGTAGATGTAGCCATAGTTGTAGCGCCAGTCGATACCATAGCCCTTGGCCGAAACCTCATAGATCTGGTCGCGCATGGTCTCGCTGGGCGTGAGCAGCGAACCGTTGCCCTTGGCGGTAGCCGTGAAGTAGTTTTTCACCTGATCGTCCATCTTGTTGATACCCATGCGGAAGATGTGCTCGCTGCCATAGATGAGATCGCGATCAACGAGATTGGTAGCAGTGGCTGCCGTGGTGTGAACCCACGAGAACTTGTAGTCGCCATTGTCGACAGACTCCACCACCTCATTGGCATAGATGTATGCAGAGTCGAGCTTGTTCTCCCACATATAGGCACGTGCCAGGGTGGCTGTGGCCGCATAGTAGTTGAAAATCTGCTGACCATAGTATCCGCGGTTGGAGCCACGATAGTAGTAAGCATCGTCGGAGTTGGCCAGATAGAGCTTGTCGCCCTTGCTCAAGAGCTGGCGAGCTTGCTTGAGATCAGCCTTGATGAGCTGGAGCGTCTCGCTGACGGTCTTCTGGGGAGTGAGCTCTGTACCATAGGTGGTGACATAGGGGATGGCTGCTGCGCCAGCCTCAGAGGTGCAGGCGGGAGAGAACAGACGCAGGAGGTCGAGGTGGAGGAAGGCACGCAAGCCGAGAGCCTCGCCCTTGTAGAGACTGTAGTTCTCACCGTCAAAGACACTGGCAGGAGTCTGGTCGATGTACTGGAGCATCAGGTTGAGCTGAGCGATACAGTTGTACTGCTGGCTCCAAATGGCGTCGATGGCGCTGCGTGTGCTGGCATCGGTAAGGTAGTGGTACTGAGATGCCTCATAGTAAACATGGTTGGTAGGGATGTCGTAGTCCTGCTCCAAGACCGACAGGAGACCATAGGTGAGCTCGCGTCCGTAGAGGCTTGAGCTGGTCATCTTCTCATAGACACCTGTGAGAAAATCGTTGTATGCCTGGTCGTCGACAAAGAATTCGTCGGCAAGCACCTGTGACTTAGGCTGCACATTCAGGTAGTCCTCGCATGAGGAGAACGATGCAATGGCAGCAAGTCCGGCAACTAGGGTATATTTGAAATTTTTCATTGATTCTTATGTTATATAATGTATGAAACTGCTTTTGCTTCTAAATCAAGGCTGACTTGTCTTGTGTGTGTATCAGAGAGACAAACCATGACTAGAAGATGGCCTGAATAGAGAAGTTGAAGCTCTTAGCATAGGGGTATGCCGTACCGCGCTCTACCTTGACGTTGGACCAGGTGGCGAGGTCGTTCATGTAGAAGGTGGCCTTCAACTTGTCCAGGAAGCAGTGCTTCATGAAGTTGCAATGCTTGAAGTCGTAGTAGACGTTGCAGTTGCTCAGTTGCATCAGGCTGTAGTCCTGTACGAAGCGGCTGGTGGGCTGAGTGCTTGAGTTGTCGTTGGCAGCCTTGTAGAGTGCAGGTTGACCGGGTGTGGTCCAGCGATCGGAGAGCACGCGTGCATCCACATTGAGACGTACGTCGGCATTCTCCACCTTGTTGAGCAAGGTGGTGTTGTAGAGCTGGCCGCCTGTCTGCCAGATGAAGCCTACAGACAGACCGATGCCCTTGTACTCTGCATTGAGTCCGAAACTGCCATTGAGCGTGGGCAGCGCATTGCCACAGTCCACGAGGTCGGAAGCAGACCACTTGTAGGTCTGAGTGCCATCCTTCTTGAGGAACACCTCCTTACCGGTCTGAGGATCGATGCCGAGAGAGCGTACGGCCCAGATGGTATTGAGCGACGAGCCTTCTTCGTAGCGAGTAGGAATGGCAGTCAGGGTGGCGTCCTTGTCATACTGAGCATCCGTCTTGTCGTTGACCGTCTTGAGTGAGTTGGAGATCTTTACGAGCTTGTTAGTATTGTTGGATACATTGGCATAGAGATTGACATAAGACGCGGTCTTCTTCTCCTGCCATACACGACCGTTCAGATAGAGCTCCCAACCCTTGTTTTGCACCTCTCCCAGGTTGGCCATATAGGAACTGAAACCCATTGATGGAGGAGTGGTGACCTGGGTGATGGTACCCTTGGTCGAAGCATCGTAGAGGTCGAAGCGTCCTGAGAGGGCGTTCTGGAAGAAGCCGAAGTCGACACCGATGTTGCGGTCGTACTTCTTCTGCCATGCCAGTGCACGGTTGGCCAGTGAGTTGACATACGCACCGAGCTGACCGTTGTAGATGTTGCTGGTGTTGTAGAGTATGGTGCTTACAGCGTCGTATGAGTTGAAGCCCTGAGAACCCGTGTAACCCATAGATGCGCGAATCTTGAAGCGAGATACGATGTCGCGAGCGTTGGCCATGAACTTCTCACTGTGGAGGTTCCAACCCAAACCGGCAGACCAGAAATGACCCCAGCGGTTGTCTACACCAAAGTCAGAAGAACCCGTCAGTCGATAGTTGGCATCCAAAAGGTAGCGCTCATCGTAAGAGTAGTTGAGTGAACCCATGAAACCCATATCCTGGGTGATACCCTCAGAACCGGTGGGCTTCTTGTCGTAGTACTGGACGGCCTGAGTGATGTGGTTGAGCTTGCTGTTGGGCAGACCCTCTGCAGCTACGGTGTAGTAGTCGTAGGTGCGGCGGTTCCAGCTCATCTGTCCGTTCATGAAGATGAGGTTCTTGCCAAACTCCATAGAGTACTGTGCACCGAGGTCACCGCTCAGGTTGTTCTGCTGGCGGTTGGTGGCAGTGTAGCGACCCTTCTTGTAGAGATCGTCGCCTGTGTAGTTGGCAAACATGGTATGATTGGCAGGGAGATACTGCACATTGTCGCTGACCGTATTGGTGAAACCAAAACGAGCGGTCAGACGAAGGTGCTTGATCACATCCCACTCTGCATAGAGATTCTCAGTGATGGTGGTGTACTGATTCTCAATGTTGGTGTCGGTCAGACCATTGGCCACTGGATTGCGCTCCAATACCAATCCACTGTAGGTAGGGATGAGCTGACCATGGATGTCATAGATACGGTTGTAGGGATTCATGAGGGCATAAGCAGAGAATTCTCCGTAGGGGCTCTCATGACTGTTGTTGTGGTCGATGGTGAGACGGTTGCGGAAGTTGAAGTTCTTCACACGATAGGTAAGTGTGATACCACCCGAAAGAGTGTTGCGGTCGCTACCCTTCATGGCTCCCTCCACATTGTTGTACATCAAGTCCACGCCATAGAGCAGGGCATTGTCGCCACCCTCCAGGAAGAGCGTGTGCTTGTGGCCTACACCTGTACGCACGGGCTGTACAAGCCAGTTGGTGTATGCGCCATTCTCTATGTCGCGATACTTCTGGTAGTACTGATTGTTGAGGCTGAGCTGTCCAGTCACCGACGAACTGTTGTAGAAGCCTGCAAGGCGCTCTATCTCAAGCTTCTCACTTGCATTGGCCAGATTGTAGCTAGAGAGCACGGGGATCTCCATGTCGAGGCTACCATTGTAAGTGATACGCATACGACCCTGCTCGGGCTTCACGGTCTCGATGACGATGACACCGTTGGCAGCCTTGGCACCATAGATGGCCTTTGCAGTAGCATCCTTCAGCATGGTGACACTCTCGATCTGGTCCATGTTGAGGTCGACGACCTTCTCCAGCGTGGTCTCAAAACCGTCGAGGATGAAGAGAGGCTGGTTGGGGTTGTTCTGATATTCACTTGCCACCTCGGAAAAACCACTCTGTCCACGCATCTGATAGTTGGGCAGGCTGTTGGGGTTGGAACCGGCCTCCAGATTTTCTACAAGATGGAAAGAAGGGTCGATATTCTTCAGCGAACCGAGGATGTTTGAATTGCCGATAGCCTTCAGCTCGTCGCCCTTCATGGTCACTACGGCACCTGTGTAGGTGTTCATCTTACGGGAGAACATACCGTTGACCACAACGTCGTCCAACTGGGCGGCAGAAGGTGTAAGCTTGATGCTCTTCAGATCCACCTGATCGCGATCGCTGGCCTTGACACTGACGGTCTGCTCCTCATATCCCATGAAGGCGATGATAAGCGTGTATGCCTTGTTCTTGCCCAAGCCGAGGCTGAAGTTACCCTTGGCGTCGGTCACTGTACCCTGGTAGTCGCCACCCTTCAGCACCACACGTGCACCGGGGAGTTCCTCACCATTTTCATCCACTACCTTACCCTTTACGACCTGTCCGTCGTCCTTTGCCATAGTGGCGGAAGGGGAAGAAGTAGCACTAGCTTCCAATGCCCAACCCTGAGTAGAATACAGACAAAGTGCTGTACTCAACAGAATGGGCACAAGTCTAGAAGTTCTTTGCTTTCTCATAACTGTTTGTTTATAATTATTTTAGATTAAAAATTATATCTGCAATGATCGTGTCGAAAACTTTGGCAAAGATACAACATTATTTAACAACTACCCCACAATTTTCAATAATCTTTAAGTTTATACCGTGTTTTTCTCCTTATTTATAATATAATACGGTACAGATGATACGAGATTGTCAGATTTTGACAGCCGAGCAAAAAAAGAGGCACCTCGCCGATGCGAGATGCCTCTTGATATGATGTGAATGCTTGGTTTACTTGGCTTAGCTCTTACTTGGCTTCGCCGAGTAAGGGCTGCACTCAGTGATGTCCAAGCAAGCTTGGCATCACCTTCGTTTGCACCTTACTTAACCAGCACCTTAACAACCTTGCCGTTGCTCATCTTCAGGATGTTGACACCCTTCTGAGTCTTGTTCATGCGAACACCATTGACGTTGTAGATCTCCACAACGGTAGCGTTGGGCTTAACAACTGACAGAGAGGTCTCCAGATCCTTGAGTGCGGCAGCATAGTCGTAGCCCTCGAGAGGAGCAACGAAGAAGAGACGTACGTCGTCAGCCATGACGGTACCTTCCCATACGCTGGTAGACTCGTTGGTCTCGTGCTTGGTAGCTACGCCAGAAACGTAGTTCTCGTGCATACCGATGGTCAGGACGTCGTTCTCACCGATGGTGATCTCACGGAGAGCAGCGTTGGCATTGCCCATGCCGCTATCAGCACCGTTGAAGGGAGTGATGATGGGCTCCTCGCCGGTAGAAGCGTAGATGAACATATCCCATACGTTGGTAGAGTCGTTCTGTGCATTGTAGTAGAACATGCGACCGTAGTCAGAGAGCTTGTCTACCAGAGGAGTACGTGCCTTGGTGGTAACTACATACTTACCTACGGGCAGACCCTCGATGGCCTGGCTGATGTCGAAGTTGACATCACCGTAGCTGCTGATGTACTGATCCTTGACGTACTCAGAAGCGTTGGGGTTGTTGTCGTTGTAAGCTACATTGGCGTTCTTACCCTCAGCACCACCTACGATGGTCCAGCCGGGAAGGCCATTGACACCGTATACACGATAGAGGTGGGGGTTGGCTACATAGCCGGTGAGCTCGATACCTACAACAGAATCGCCACGTACGTTCTGCCAATCCTCAAACTCGCCATCCTCAGTCTCGATGGGCATGAGCTTGGTCTCGAAGACAGCAGTCTCGGTGAGGTTCTCCTCCTGATTCCAGGTACCTGCTACGATCTGCTTGTAGAGAGCGATCTTGGTAGCGTCGTTGATGAGCTTAGCTACGTCACGGTCGTCGGTGATAGCCTGACCAGCCTCGTCGATAGCAGCGAAGTCCTCGCACTGGAGCAACTCAGCAGCTGCGATACCCTGGCTGATACCATAGGTGAGCAGGTCGGTGCACTTCTGTACGTTCTGGAGCTTATTGGCAGATGCAGCTACGATGGGAGCAACCTCAGCAAGCTCCTCGTCGGTGAGGTCCTTACCTGCCTTGTCGCCATACTTAGCCACAACCTCAGCAGCCTCAGCTACTACGTCTACATTGGCATACTTGGTATCCTCGAAAGCCAGGATGCCTTCCTTGACAGCATCGATGTTGCCATCGTAGGTCTCAACGTTCTTCAGACGGGTGAGCAGGATCTCGCCGAGCTCCTCGAGCTTAGCAATCTCTGCGCTTGCCTCAGAAGGACTGTGCAGGGTCATAGACTTAGCATTCTCAATCTCCTCGTCGAGGTTGTTGAATGCCTCGCTACCATCGAGGTCGTATGCATCAGCGAGAGTCATCTCAGCTTTCTCGATAGCTTCGGCCAGCAGACCATTGTAGTAAGCAGCCTTTGAAGGCATGGTGATAACCTGTACGTCGGCCAGCATGAACTCCTGCCACTGTGCCTCAGCAGCAACGAACTTCAATACGTAGTAACCCTCCTTCTCAATAGAGAAGTCGGCCTCGAGAGCCAAAGTACCAGTCACCTTACCCTTGTTTCCGTCGAGGTTGGGCTTAGCGGTGTAGCCTTCGAACTGAGCATATACCTCGCCGTCGAGATCCTCGAGGGTGAAGTTGAACTGAGGAGCACCCTTCCAAGCAGCCATCTTGAAGCTTACATTGTACTTACCGGGCTCAAGGTAGAGAGAGATGTCTTCCTTGCTTACACCATCGGGCAGAGATGCCTCGTCAACGTTGCCGTTGTCGTCCATGTAGTCCTTGATCAACTCACCGAATGATGCATAACCCTCGTTGGTACCACGGGTACCCCAGTAGAGAGCCTTGGTGAAGTCGCCAGAGAAACCATCGAACAGACGGGTACCACCACCACCGGGGTTAGCGCCATAGCCGTACTTCATACGTGAACCATCATCATTGAAACCATAGAGGTGGAAACCTGCCTCGTTGTAGGTGTTCCAACCCAGAGGCACTGCATCGGTCTCATCACCATTGAAGTCAGACTTGTACATGGTCTCAACCTCAGTAGCCTCGTTATCATTACCGAACTCATATACGAGCTCGATATCGTTCTCCATCTCCATACCCATGATGTTGGCCACACCATTGATGATGAGCTTGTACTGGTTGTCATCAATACGCTCGGGGAGAGTAACGATAAGAGAGGTACCATCCTCACCAATAGCCATGTTGTCGGACAGGTCAACGTCGTTGCTACCGAAGTTGTCGCTGTAGCTCCAAGTGGCGCTGGCGATGTCAAGAGAGATCTCCTTGTTGAAGTTGAGGACTACCTCACGGGTGGTGGCAGCAGAGAGGTTGAAGCTGTTGGTCTCAGGAACTGCACTCATAAACTCGGGTGCGCTCCATGCCTGTGAGAAGGCATCGATGTTCCAATCCAGGTATGCTACCTCGTTCTCGAAGCCAAGCACGGTCTCTACATCAGCACCGGGACGCTTCTCGCCAGTGTACTTGATGGGGCACTCAGCATCGGGAGTGAAGCTGATGGTAACTACGTCGTCAGACTCGGTGTCGAAGTTGACACCATCCTCAAGGAATGCATAGAGATAACCATCGCTGTGGCCCTCGAGGAACTGTACGTCGTAGGTATGATCGCCCTGCTTTACAACCACGCAAGAGGGATCCAGATTGAGGATACCATTGTTGGCCTTAGCCAGGTCGGCGATGTTGGTGGGGAAACCGAAGTCGATCTTCACACACTCATCATTGAAGGTGGCACCGGCAACAGCCACGCCCTCCTCGATGCAGATGTCGTCGAGCATGTACTCACCAGGAGTGTTCATGTTGGCGATGAAGAAGAAGGTCTCGGGGATATAGCCACCGAAGTGCTCCTTATAAGTGGTGGTACCATCTGAACCCTCGAACTGCTCGGGCCATACGGCGTTGCCCACCCATGACTGACCGTCGATAACGGTCTTGATAGCCTCCTTGCCGTGGTATACTGAAAGGAAGGATACACGCTGCCACTCACCGTCACCGTTGAGGGTGATCTGGTCGAGGCCATAGTTGCTTCCACCAGCAGTGGTGAAGGACTTGTCGAAGTTCTCCATACCTACTGACAACCAAGAAGAGAGCTTGCCCTCAACGCCTTCGGGACCCTTGATCCAGAAGCTTACACGATAAGGTACATTCTCCTTGATGGGGAGGTTGGCGAGCTTGAAACCACGGTCCCATGAGTTTGAGCTGCCCTCTTCGCCATTGAGGACCTGGAGACCATACTTACCTGAATGAGCAGCTTCTTCGCTCTGCTCAGTCCAAGTATCGCCTTCGTGAACGTTTACCCAGTCACCCAATCCGTCTGGACGGGGGGTAAGCGCATACTGACAGTGGTAGTTGCCCTTGTCAGCATCTTCGAAGCCGAAAGAAACAATCTGCTGTGCCTGTGCGAACACTGAGGTTGCAAGTGCGGCAGCAAGGAAGAAAAATTTCTTCATAAGCTTGATAGATTTTGGTAGTTTATAAAATAATAATTTAAAAAGTAATTCTAAATGCGTGGCAAAGGTAGCAATTTGGCGTGAAACAAGCAACACAATAGTGTATCACATATTTTGTCTCATGTAACATTCGGCATCCCAATGCCATGATACACAAGGGAAAGTCCGGTCTGTACGCACACTTTTGCGGTCATTGGCAGGGTGTGCCCTACCTTCGCCCAGGGGACCGACGGAGCGTCACTCCATGGGAAGATACCAGTGCTTTTTGTCCTGCAAGAAGCCGAAAAGCTTCTCGTCGAACTGCCGTTCGCCCTGGCGCAATGCCACCTTGCGAGCCAGGAACGAGGGGTCGTCGCGATGGAGCGACACACGCATGAGGTCGTACCAACGACATCCTTCGGAGGCTGTCTCAAGCGCCATCTCGTCGACAATGAAATCTTCCACGGCAAGGATACTGTCGGCCAAAGTGGCACATGCGGGGATGGCATAGCCCTGGTCGGCATCGGCCTGGCCGCAACCACGGCTATGAATGCCCTGAGTATTGGCACGGGTGAAAGTGTACTGGCTGAAGTTGATGAGCTCACCACCCTTCTCGCGCTCCCAATGTGGGATGTGATCGACATACACTCCACCGATGTTGACCTTCAGGTTGTCGTCGCAAAGTCCGTACTTCAACACGGCAAAGGCGGTCTCCGGGAGTCCAAGACGGTTGAGTGCCTCGGCATAGCGCAGGTAGACGGTCTGCAGGCGATAGAGGGTCACGAAGCGGCCGGAGTTGTGCTTGTAGTGTGTCTGACGGAGGTCACTGTAGTTGGAAGAGCCTGCAGACACCGTGCGCATCTTGTAGATGCTCTGCTGACGAAGGTCTCCACGCATATTGTCGGTGGGATAGACATAGTCTTCGGGCAGGGTGATGGTGTCGGGGAGATTGGTCACAGGATTGCGATAGACCATCGTATAGTGCTGCGACTGAGAGAGCTCGTCGTAGGCCTTACTATGGGTGGCCTGGTAGAAATAGCCGTTCTCCTCGGTACTTCCAAACACATCGGGCAAGGTGCTGACGATGCCGTCGTAGCGCTTCTCATTCATGGGAATGATGGTGAGCAGTTCGGAGCCGGTAGTGGAGGAGAAGACAGAGGCATAGTCGTCTGCCATCTGGTCTGCCGAGAAGTCGATGTCACCCCACGACACCTTGTGGAGCTGAGTGGGACGGATATCTCCCGTCTTGGTCAGGAAGGCATGATAGTACTCAGCTGCTTCCTGATAGCGACCGGTCCAGAGGCAAAGGTCGCCCAACATGACACGTACGGGAATGAAGAAGCGACGAGAGTCGAGCTCGTTCATGCTACCATAGGCTGGCAGAGGTGTGTCGACGTAGGGAGCCAGGTCGGAGATGAAGAAATCGGCAATCTGCTTCAAGTCGTAGCGGGGATGACGCTTGGGATCGGCCTCAAGTTCGGTGAGCAGAGGCTGGGTGAAGAAGGGCACGCTGCCATAGTTGAGCGCAAGCTGAAGATAGGCCCAGGCACGATAGGTACGTACTACTCCGATCTCCTTCTCAAACACCTTCACGCCACGCTTCGTGAGCAGGGAGTCGGCATGAGCCAGATAGTAATTGCAGTTCTGGATGACGGCATAGTAGTCGCGTGCCTGACAATAGGGATTGTCTGCCGAGGGGGTGAAGTTGGCTACGTCCTGCAAGTCCAGATAGGCATCGGAGGTGAGCGATGTCAGGTCGCCACGCAGTTCGCCCAGAAGGACGGTGCGATCGGCCACCTGCTGCATCTTGCTGATGATGCCCACGAGGGAATAGACCGTGTCATTGGGGCTATGAAGCTGGTTGTCACCGACAAACTCCACCAAGGTAGAATCGGTCTCGACGCAGGAGCATGTCATCGTGGCCATACCAATAAAGGCTCCTATTATATATGATAAGGTGTGTTTCATATTCCTTCTTGTGTCGTTAAGTAAGTAATCGAAATTATTTATAGTATGTTTCAGTAAGTGAATTCTCATAATATATGCACTTTCTTTTGGGCACCTTTCTTCCTGATTTGCAGTTACGATGTCCACACTTACTTAGATGTTAATTTTTGCACCAATGCTAAAAGTACGTCCGCTGCCCAGCAGACCACGGTCTATGCCCTGTCCGAGCACGCTGTTGGTCTGTGAGAACTCAGGGTCACTACCGAGGTATCGGGTGAGGGTCCAGAGGTTGCGAGCAGAGGCCCACAGGGTGATGCCGTGGAGATAGTCGTTGCGAATGGGCAGACTGTAGCTGAGAGTGATGTCCTTGAGCTTCAGGTAGCTTCCGTCTTCTATCCATCGGTCGCTAAAACGCGAGTTGCCCATGGGGTCGAGGAAGGTGGCACGTGGGATGCTGGTCTGCTGACCTTCATGCGTCCAGCGTCCCAGTACGGCTGTGGTCTGATTGTAGAAATAGCTACCGCCTTCGAGGATGCTACGCTCATAGTTGTAGATGTCGCCACCAAGAGAGTAGTTGAAGCCTACACTGAGGGAGAGGTTCTTCCAGCCCAGCTGAGTATGGATATTGCCATAGATGTCGGGGATGGGGCAGCCGATGATCTCACGGTCGGACTCGTCGATACAATGATTGTCGTCCTTATCTACAAAACGCACATCACCTGCCTGGAAATATGCCTTGTTGCCAGTGGCGGTGCGAAGGTAATAACCATCGGCCATAGCCTCTTCATGGCTCGCATAGACACCATCGGTACGATAGCCGTAGAAGACATTGGCAGCCTGACCCACGCGGGAGAGGATGGTGGCTCCGTAGAGCTCGGTCTGCATCTCACTCTTACCGCCGGCAAGCGACTTGAGCTTGTTGGTGTAATGTCCCAAAGAGGCACCTAGACTCCATTTCCAGTCCTTGGTGTTGAGGAGCTTCACGTCGACATTGACATCGAAGCCTCCATTGGTCAAGGCACCATCGTTGGTCCAGTTGCTCTCCAGACCGGTGAGGTAGCTCAGGGCCGTGAGTGCCAGGAGATTGCTGGTACGGCTGCGGAAGTAATTGATCTGAGCACTGAGGCGATTGTCGAAGGCTGCCAACTGGAGTCCTGCAGTGAGTCGCTGCGTGGTCTCCCACTGCAAGGTGGTGTTGCCGATATTGCCGATGGTCTTGCCAGTGGTATTGGTGAACATCTTGCCAGCTACGAAATACGTACGCGAGGCTATGGAAGAGATGTCGTCGTTGCCACTGAGATCGTAACCGAGACTGAGGCGCAAGTAGTTCAAGAGACGGCAGGGGCGGAACCAGCTCTCGTTGGTCATCACCCAGGCTGCCTGTACTGAGGGGAAGAAGCCGAAGGCATAGTTGCCTATCTTCACTCCTTCTCTGGCATCCACGCCAAACTTGCTGCTTCCGTCCATCGAAACGCCTGCGGAGAGGTAGTAGCGCTCGAGGTAGTTGTAGTCGGCCGTAAGATAATAGGTGAGGTCGATGTCCTTGTCATCAAAACCAGAAGTCTTCTTGTTGTTGAGGTTGCCGGTCATGGCGGGAGTCTTGTCGTTGCCCGTATCATAGCCCACCTGGATATTCTGGCGGTAATTGTCGCGCAGGTAGCGGAAACCTCCTCGCACATGGAGCAGATGAGCATCGAAGCGATGGCTGTACTGCGCATAGGTGTCGCTCATGACGGTGATCTGTCGACCGGCCAGCGCGCTGACCACATTCTTCACCTTGCCAAGTCCATCCACCTCGTAGGAAGGCACACCGTTGGTGGGAAGGTAGTAGTTCTCATCCGTATTCATCAGCTGGAAGGCGAAATGCTCAGCCACACTCCAGTCCTTGTTGATATCCCACCTGGGCAAGATCGAAAGATTGACGCTACGGTTGCCCATGTAGTTCTTGGTGGTTCCCTCACCATTCTCCAGGATGCTGAGGGGATTGGCCAGAGAGGTGGTCACACCCTTCATGGTCACTACGTCGGAGAGGTAGTCGTCGGCCTCAGCCAGATAGTGGGAAGGACGGCCATAAGAGTCAATGGCATAGGGAGAGAGGAAGGGCGACTTGATGAGCGAGAGGAAGGCAGGAGCCGAGATGATGCCATCACGGATATTGTCCTTCACACCATCATCGCGCAGGTCGCGGGTGACATCGGCATAGCTGGCATCGAAGCGCACGTTGAGATTGTCGAGCAACTTGATGTCGCTGTTCAGGCGCAGGTTGAAACGGCTGAAATCATTGCCTACCAGGGTGGCATCGCCACCGGCGTAGCCCACGGACAGATTGTAGTTGGCCACTTCATCGCCACCCTGAACATTGATACTGTAATTCTGAGTGAAAGCTTCCCGATAGGTCTTCTTCGACCAGTCGGTATTGTTGTGATACTGATTGTAATAATAATAGTTGGGATCGTTTTGCAAGAACTTGAAGCTGTTGTTCTGCGTACCGGTCGTGCCGATGAGTTCGCTGGCAAAGACACGATACTGGCGGCTGTCCATCATCTCGGGCAGACGTGGCACCAGTTCATAGCTGCCACCCAGGCTGACATCGATCTTCGTGGCCATGCTCTTGTTGCGCTTGGTCTCGATGATGACTACGCCATTGGCTCCCTTGGCACCATAGATGGCCGTACCATTGCGCAGGACGCTCACCTTCTCGATGTCCTCGACCATGATGTTGGCCAGGATGTTGTTGAAGAAGCCGTCGTGGAGGGACTTGCCATCGAACTGCATGTTTTGGATCACACCATCGACCACGATGAGGGGTTGCGCATTGGCATTGAGCGAGTTGAGTCCGTTCATGAACATCACGACTCCCTGACCAGGTGCTGCACTGCGAAGCATGGTCTGCATGTCGCCACCCAATTTAGACTGCAACTGATGGTCGATGCTGAGGTCGTTGTTGAGATAGCCCACCTGAGCGATACGTCCTGCCTTGGCACTGCCAGAAGGAGCGTAGACCGGAGCAAAGCGATCAGAGTAGACAAGTACGTCGCCCGTATGGTCACCCTTGCCCAGAGGCTGCTGGATAAGCTGATAGTCGGGAGCAGAGAATGTAAGTGATGTGACGAAATCTGGCACCTGGATGGTGAAGAGACCTTCATCATCGGTCATGGCTGCAAAACGATCGTCGTTGAAGGCCTTCACACTGATACCGGCCACAGGCTGTCGGGTGGCAGCATCAAGGACACGGCCCTTGACAGGATGGGTGGGCACACTGATGCGTGGCTTCACAATGCGTGTCACCACCTGTGCTTCTTCCGTCTCCGCTTCTTGTGCCTGGAGGTTGATGGGAAGAACTGCAAGGCAGAAGGTATATAGGATCAAGTTTTTCATATTCATCATTCTTCTACGGGTTTGAGATAGAGGCAATCCAGATACATCTCGCGTGAGTATGTGGTCTGCTTGGCTGTGATGCTACACTTGAGCTGGACGCTGACCGTGGTCTCTGGCTGCTTATAGTTGCAGACGGGCAGGGCGACACGTGCGATCTTCACGGTGTCGACCTTGTGAGAGTCGTTGGTGAGCTCGGTCTTGAAGGTCTCCACATGCTTCTTTCCCGCCTCGTCCACATAGTTGACCACTGCCGTGAACTTGTTTTGCTTGAAGTCACGACTGTTGGTACGATAGACGGTCTTGGGCAGGATGACTGCACAGATGTCGTAAGTACCGGCCAAGGTGTTTTGCACCTCGAAGGTGGCCGTCCAGTTGCTGGTGTTGGTCTTAGGAGTGATGACCATATAGCCATTGCCACTCACACTGTCTGCCACAGCGGTACGATAGTCCAACGTGCAATCGGAAGAGGCTCTGAGGTTGGCCTCACGCTCTGCCTGAATGGTGATGGGGCGGAAGTACAGCTGATGCTTGGTGAAGGGCCATCGGCTAAGCAACTGCAGTGAACCGTTGCTGCAAGTCATCTTGCCGGAGAAGTTGGCAGGGTCGAGCACACCACCTGCTGCCAGGGGATGGTAATAGACATGGTAGGGGTACTCGTCGACACGGAAGCTGGTCATCATGAGCGAATCATTGAGAGATCGCTGCGCATTCTGATTGTAGATGAGATCCTGCATCAGGGCGACGTTGAGCCAATAGTTCTGGATGCTGTCGGCCTTTTCCACGCTGCCAAAGTTGAAGAAGGGACGAGCCTCCTCGTAGACTTGCTGCCACATGTCGGCGGGGGGCACGAGCATGGAGAAGGCAGAGTCCTCGGAGTTGATGTAGTCGAAGGTGCGGAAGAGGATGTTCATCTGCTTCATCACGCTGTCGCTGTACACCTTCTGTCCGTTCTCGATGCTTGCCACGATACTGTGCTCTTCGTCCAGTTCGTTCATCTCAAAACCTTTGAGGAAGTGGCCCAGATGGGCAAACTCTGGCAGACTGGTGAGGCCTTCATATATATTGTATGTATAGGAAGCCTCATGGGTCACCACATTCAGCAGACCGTTGCTGGCAGGGATGTTCTGCATACCCTCGCGAACAGGTGCGTCGAAGAGTGCCGTGGGCGTGATGGGCATGGTCTTGCTATTGAGCATCTTCACACGGCCCATGGTCTGGGCGTTCATGTTGTAGAGGTTGTGGGCCATGTGGTTGGCCACAAAATGTTGTGCCACGATGGAGTCGCCTTGTGGAGTCTGACACATCTGTAGCAGGCTGTCGGCATTGAAGGTACCATTGACTGGTGCCCAGACCGTCAGTGTCTGATCGGCGTCGAGCAGCTGGGCATAGGTGACGGGGGTGGCATGCAGGTTGTTGTAGAGATGGGTAGCATGCAGCAGCTGGGCAAAGTCACTCAGCTCGGGATTCTGCTCGACAAGCTGCAGGAGTGTACTGGTGCCCTCTCCTACCCCACCTGTCTGGTAATGTTCGTTCCAAGTATCACTACATGCACACATCAGCGCACCGGCAGCAAAAATGGACAATATGGTCTTACGCATTCTCATTCTATAGATTGAATTTTGAATTGTTCTTCTTAAATTGTTTTTTTCAGATATCTTCTTCCGACCTGCTCATCATCGAGCCACAGCTACAATCAGCTGAGAGAGGAATCACGGGTCTAATGAGTGTCTTCTGCCACAACGCCTGCATAGACAGACTTGGGACACAGTTCGAAGTAGTTGATGGGGAACTCAGCCTCGGGGTTCTCGAGCACAAGCTTGAGGCGTACCCAGTACTCCTTGTCGGGAGACATCGTCTGGGTGCAGAGGATCTTGCGAAGCTTACCACTCTGGTCGCGCAGAATATTCTGACCTCCCTGCCACCAGGAATCCATGTCCTTCATGTATCCACGATTGTGCATGGCTTTGTCTATGGCTTGATTGGTCTCTTCATCATCTTCGGTATCGGCTACCCAACCGATGGTGGGATTGCCGCCAAAGATACGCAAATCGATGGGGATACCCATAGGCTGCATGTTGTCCTTCGTGCCGAAATACACCTGAACCACACCTCGCATCACACCAGCACCATAGGCAAAGCGAACCTCGTAGGTGTTTTCTGGAACAGGAGGAAGCTTGAAGGAGATATCAAACTGTCCCTTCACGTCCACGCAGTCCTGATAGGTCTGCATCCACGTACTGCGCTGACGAAGGCAGATGGTAGGGGTGTGGCCGTGGAAGTCCCATCCTTCGATGATCTTGAAACCCGTGGCATTCTCCACATTGCCTCGAGCACCACAGTTCATGAACTCGGGAGACAGGGTGACGGCGTCAATGCGTATACGATCGTTGAAGACAACATCGCGGGTGAGCTGATCGTAGGTAAGAATGTCGCTGATATAGTGGTAGATACCGTTTTGTGCCTGTGCATCGACATCGCCCATCTGCGATGGGGGAAGCACCTTGACACCCTTTACCGAATATCTATCCTTCAGGCCCTTACGATTGATGTAGAGACCGGCCTGTGAACCAGTAGGAGTAGACATCTTCATGATGGTGCCTGGCATCATTGTCGTGTACCAGTCTGTGCAGTCTGCCTTGTCGGTCAAGGCACAAGTCTCCTTGATCTCGCCATAGACAGTCCAGTCGTTGTAGGCACCATAGTATGGCAGGAGATGATAGGAGACGAAACGGTTCAAGGGATTCTTACGATGGGTCACATCCTTGTCATAGAGGCCTGCGTCCTCTGGATAGACAGCATCGTAGATGCTCTTAGCATATGCCGCCATGTCCTTAAGGTCGCTGATGCCATACTGCTCATAGACGTCGTTGGTCTCCACGAAGGCAGAGAAGCGCTTCATACGCTTGCCTACATACTTACACTGATAAGAGGAACCACCGGTAGAGATCTGCATACCTCTCACCACGGAGTCCTCACTACAGTGGTAGTCCAAGTCGATATACTCATAGAGAGAGTCCGCCAGGCCCGTGGCAAAGAGGGCTTCCACGAAGAGGCTGATATTGGCATCCGCACGCATCAGCTCAGGCAGATACTCCGTACTGGGCTGAATGATGTGGTTGAGGGTGTGCACTACGCCATTCTCCACAGAGTCATCACGTACGACCAACTGACTCATCTTATTGATGAAATACAACGCCTTGCTGTTGTTCACCAAGTCGCTGTCACAGGAGAAGGTGAGATAGCGGTCGTTCATGTTGGCCGTAGGGATATTGCCCTCAGTCAGATCGGTAGTGAAGTAAGCGGAACGGATGATGTGGTTCCAGGCCAGCGTGTCGCACTCTGCATCGGGGATTTCCTGAACGTTCTTCCAGCCATGTGCCGAAAGATACTCGTCCATGGCATCATTGTTGGGAGCGAGACAGGTGTAGCTGCCATAGGTGGCCATCATACCGTATATGCCCGAACGGTGTAGCACCTCGGTAAACTTGCTGAAGGTCTCGGGGCGATGGTCCAGATAGTCACTGACCATCTCGCCCTTAAAGGTGTAGTAGTTTTCCAACGTAGGTTCATCGCTACAAGAGGCGAGGCCCAGCATAGCGAAGAGGCCTGCCAAGAGGCTTAAGCGAAATATCTTGTTTGCCATTTCTATGTTGTGTTTCATGTTAGTTCTTTTCCATGTTATCACCCGTGTCGTAGGCAGAATTCTGCACCAGGAAGGGGTTCTGCTTCAACTCATCGCGCCAGTAGGGATAGAAGAGGGCATCGGGGGCAGAGAGCTTGATGCGGATGGCCACCGTATTGTCCTTGAACTTGGGTATCACCTTGTTGATCATACGGATGTTGGTGCCTTCACGCATGGAGAGACGCACCAGGTCAAACCAGCGCTTGCCCTCAAACATCAGTTCGCGCTGTCGCTCATTGTACACGAGGTCCTCCATAGCCATGCGACTGGTGGCATAGTCGTCGAAAACCAGGGTGTCGGCAGTGGCGGTGCGCTTGTTGTTGGCACGTTTCCAGACGGCAGAGACACAGCTGAAAGCACGCTGGTAGTGCTCCATCTGCTCATCGGTGAGTGTGCTGCCCAGCTCGACATCGCCAGCCAACTCCACCTCTGCCTCTGCACGCATGAGCATGACGTCGGTCAGACGGTACACGATCCAGTTGGCAAAGTTGCCGGTGCGGGGGGTCTGGGTGACATTGGGCGCCGAACCCGTAGAGGTGCTTGTACGGAAGCTGACCGTCTGTGCCACATACTTTCTGATGTATGAGACGCTGGAGCCCGAAACAATATTCTCCAGGAAACGGCAGTCTGTCTTGTCAAAATAGCTTGCTGTACTGCTGTAAGGACTTTCAGCGACGGGAGACGACACGGCGAACTGGCCGTTGGCATTGCTGCTGCTTCCAAAGTAAGAAGATACGGCCGCATTGGTGACAGACTGGTTGTTGACGAAATTGAGCTCGAAGATGCTCTCGAAAGAGTTGCCCGTGCCGAATATCTCATTGTAAGCCGTACCTGCGAAGTTGGAAGTGGCGGAACTCTCGCTGATGAGGGGGTACTTACCGTAGAGCTCAGTGGTAAGCGTGGTGGGGTTCTTCTCATGGGCGAGTTCGTACTCATTGACCTTTCTGTCGATCACAAGGTCGCAACAACGGATGCAGTTCTCATAGTCACCCTTCCACAGATACATGTCGGCCAACAAGGCGTAGCAGGCCCAGCGGGTGATACGGCAGGTGTTCTCCACCGTCTCCTCACCATAGCTTTTTACAGCATACATCGAGGCATCCTCGACATCCGCAATCAGCTTGTCAAGTACCTCACTGAAGGGTGTAGGTGCTACGCGATAGTTCTGCTTGTCTTCGATGCTGGGCTCGGTGACGTAGGGCACATCGCGGAAGGTGCGGATGAGGTAGAAGTAGCACAAGGCACGGATGGTACGGGCCTCGGCCAAGGTGGCGGCCAGCTCACTCGAGGTAAAGTTGGGATCCTTCTCTGCTACACTGGGCGCATAGTGAATGACCGTGTTGCAGCGATTGATGCACTGATAGAAACTCTCCCATGAGGTCATGGAATTGGTCTCCAGGATATTTTCCTTCGTTATCTGGAGAAGTTCGTTGGGGATACCCGAACCATTGGAAACGTTGTCGGAACGCAGTTCGCCCCATACGATCATGCGTCGCAGACAATTGGTACTCTCCAGCTGAGCATAGCAAGACATGAGGACACTATTCACATCCTTCTCTTCCGTCCAATAGCGCTCGAGCACAATGTCGCTTGTGGGCTCAATGCTCAGGAAATCCCCACAGCTCGACAGGAGAGCGGAGACTGCAAGCACCGATATAATGTTCTTGATATTCATCTTTTTGTTTTGGGCTTTTGTAGGGTGAGACTTTAAGCTCTTTAGGGTCACTAAGTATTAGAAGGCAACGGTGGCTCCGAATGTAAACTGCTTGGCATTGGGAGTACGGGCGCGGTCCATCGAGACACCATAGCTTCCGTATGCCACCTCGGGATCGGCACCACTATAACCGGTGAGGCAGAAGAGATTGCGAGCATCCACATTGAAACTGACCTGTGACAAACCCCAACGTTTGAGGATCTTGGGATCGATGGAATAGCTCAACTGGATGTAGTTCAGGCGCATATAGCTGCCATCCTCGACAAATCGGTCGCTACCCAGCCAGTTGTAGCCATCCTGGTACAGGGCACGGGGAATCTCCGTCTTATCGCCCTCGACGCGCCAACGCCAGTTGACAGCAGCACTCTGGTTGTTGTTGTTGTACATACACTCGGCATCCATACGGCCAGCATTGATGATCTTGTTGCCTGCACGGAAGGTGAACTGGGTATTGAGCGACCAGCGGTCGTAGTTCAACTTAAAGCCCCAACCGCCCGTAAACTTAGGCAGCGAACTACCCAGATAGACAATGTCCAGCTCGTTGATATTGCCATCATGGTTGATATCCTCGTAGATGGCATCGCCACCCTTAAACTCATAGATGGAAGTGTTGCTTTCGTTGTCGTAGCAGAACATCATGGGCACGGTGAAGCCATCCTTGTCCGTGATGACAAGACCCTGGGCATCACGAGCCACAGGAGCATTGGGACCGCTCACACCGGATATCTCCGTCGGGCTGTACTTCGAGTACTGATATACACCCTTGTAGCGGAATCCGTAGATGCTACCGAAGGCATTAAAGAGCTGGATGCGAGTGAGATAGCTACCATTCTTGCGATTGAAGTCGGTATTGAGATCGGCCAGCACGGTCTCATCCATCTTGGTGATCTCGTTTTTGTTGTTGGCAAAGGTCAAGTTGACATCGGCCGAGAACTTACCTTTCTTGACGATACGCTGTCCGCGCACGTTGAACTCCCAACCAGTATTGCGCATGTCGCCGATATTCTGCTGTGAGAGGGCGGTGAAACCGGATGATGAGGGTATGTGTACATTGGGCATAAGCAGGTCGGTGACTTTGCTCCAATAGATGTTTACATCACCAGTGATACGGTTGTCCCAGAAACCGAAGTCGAAACCGAGGTTGTAGCTCTCCTTGTTTTCCCACTTCAGCGAACCCAGACGGATATTGCTGGGATAGACCGTGGTGTTGGAGTTGTAAGAACTGCCATTGGAATAGCGTGAGAAATAGAGGTAGTCACCCGAAGGCTGATTTCCCACGATACCCCAGCTGGGGCGGAAGGACAACATGGTCAGCCACTTACGTGTCTTCTGCATCCAGGCTTCATCCACAATGTTCCAGCGGAAGGACAGGGCAGGGAAGTTACCCCAGCGGCTATTGTCACCAAACTTGGTACTACCATCGCGACGAACACTGAAATCGGCGATGTAGCGACCCTTATAGGCGTAGTGGGCAGAGAAGGTGAGGTAGATGCTGCGCCACTGTCCGGCACTGGTGCCCAGACTGCCTATGATACCATCGGCGGTAGTACTGGTGATGCTACCGAAGGGCAGACCATAGACCTGATTGCTTGTACCCTTACTGCTACCATCGGTCAACTGAAACTGTGCCATAGCCAGGAAACTATGGTCCTTATTTTTTATATAAGGCGTAAGGGTCAGACGATGGGTGGTGGTGATGGCGCTGCTCTTATGCGAGGTAGCCTTTGAGAGGTTGTTGTCGCTGCTACTCCATCCGCTATTCACCAAGCTGCTGGGATAGAAGGAGTCGTTGTACTTGTTGAATATGTTGAACAGTACTTTGCCCTCATAGTTCAGCTGCGTCTTGTCATTGTCGATACCGAGCAACTTATACTGCAGCTGGAACTCTGGCTGTATCTGGTAGGTAGACTCCTCGTCCCATGCTTCATGGGCCACAGCCACGGGATTGGTGTACCTATACTGATCGTTGCGAAGCGCAGGACTGCAAGCATTGAGCATGTGATAGTAGTCATTCAAGTCGTTGCCCATAGCATCCTGCTCATAGACAGAGAGATTGGGCATCTTGAGCATAGCTACGGCATTGAGGTCGCGACCGAGCACCGAGGTATTGTTCTTATGGTTGTCGGTGTAGGTCATATTGAAGTTGGTCACAATCTTGATGCGATCGCTCACAAAATAATCCAGCGCCACTCGGGTGGTGAAACGGTCGAGGGACTGCTTCAGGATAGTTCCCGTCTGGTGGTCATAACCACCGGCGATGCGGAACATGGCCTTGTCACCGCCACCCGTCAGGCTAACATAGTGCTTCTGCAACAAACCGTTCTGCGTCACAGCCTTCTTCCAGTCTGTATTGTTGTTGTACATCTCGTACTCAGAGAAACTGGGATCATAGTTGAACTCACGAATGTCCGAACTTGCATCGCTCAACTTGGGATTGTAGTAGGCTTCCTTCATCAACATCGTGTACTGGTCTCCATCGAGAAGCTTCATGCCTGTGGGCTGATGGGTCAAGGTGGCACGATAAGAATACTGTACACGCGTATTGCCTTTGGCACCACGCTTGGTCTTGATCTCAATGACACCATTGGAACCCTGTGAACCATAAATGGCGGTGCCGGCAGCATCCTTCAGTACGGTGATGGAGGCGATGTCGTCGGGGTTGACATTCAGGAGCTCAGCAAACTGGTCCTCGGTAGCAGATGCGAAGTCGAAGTTGCTGTTGTAGTCGCTCTCAAAAACATTGCCATCGACCACGATCAAGGGCTGTGAGTTGCCATGGATGGAGCTTACACCACGCAGACGCATGGTGGTTCCGGAACCCAGGTTACCACTGTTGCTCACGATATCGAGACCGGCGATACGTCCCTGCAGGGCTTCGTCGATACTGGTGATGCCCAGTCCCTCAAACTCTTCGGCATTGATGGTCTGAGTAGCTCCGGAGATCTCACGCTCAGGTATCGCCAGACCCGTGGTCTGTGCCATCTTCTTGGCCAACACCTGCACTTCCTTCTTCGTAGCTGCAGCATCCTTCAGCTTGATGCTGTAGCTTGTGCCCTTGATGGCTATGATCTGCTGCTGCATACCCACGCATGAGAAGCGCAACTTATTCTTGGGGTTGGTGATACGCAGAGAGAAGTTACCATTGGCATCCGTAATGGCTTGTGCCACGATACGATTGGTGGCATCGATTTCCACCACATTCACGCCAGGCATCTCACCGAAGTCGTCGGACACCGTACCATGTATCAGCGTTCCTGCCGTCTGTGCCTGCATGGCTGCGGGGAGCAATGCCAGACTCAGAATTGCCATATATCTGTTTATTCTTTTCATCTTCTTCATAAAACACTTAGCATTCTCAATCCCCTCAGGGGTTAGGGGGCTACTATTTCATTCTTTCATTTCCTGTATTTCAGCACACCGTCGATCTGATGCACTACGGCATATGACGAGGTGTAGATGTTGTTGGCTCTGGTAGCATCGCTAGCATCATACTGGTACTCACGTGCCATGCGATTGTAGCTGTCGTCACTGGTGGTCAGCACCTTGCGTGTGTTGCCAACCAGGTCGCGCACGCTGAGCCCGGTTTCGCCTTCTGGCGATACGGTCACCTTGTAGTAGGATACATTCTTGTCCTTGTCCACGGTGTAGGCTGAGGTCTCATAGCTGCTACCCTCGATGGCCTGTCCCACATAGAAGGAGTTGTCCACAATGTGGTACTTCAGGAAGAGTTCGATCTCGTTGCTCAGGCTATCACGCAAATGCTCCGTCTCTGCGGCTTCCACGTCGGCCCAAGTGGGCAGGTCGCCATCCTCAATCATCTTCTGGATGCTGTCGTTGCAAGGTACGAAGACGGTATAACGGAAGGTATTGAAGAGAGATATGTTGGTGCTGGCACAACCGTGCTCATCGGTACCGATGACATGTTTGGTCTCCAGATAGGGCGAGCCGAGCAGCAGATTGTAGAATTCGCTGAAATCAGGGTTGCTCTTCAAGACATCGGCCACGGACTGACGTGCCGTCATGAGAGGTTCCTCCTCAACGATATAGGTCTTTCCGTTACCCTCACGTGACTCATCATAGACATCGGTCACGACGAGCTGCTTGCCACCCTCGATCTGCGCACCACCAGCCACAGTCATGCTGCCTGCTCCGGCAGCGGCATTCTTCACGCGGATCACACTTCCACCCTTGGTCTGGTAGTATGAGTGACCGTCCTCAACGTTGCCAATGACGATGTGGCTATTCAAGATGTCCTCCAGTCGATTCGTCACCTGACTGTAGCTGGCCAGACCAATGCTATCGCCCACCAGACCCGTCTCGGTGTCATAATTCCAGATGCTGGCCCATACCTTCTTCTGCTCATCCTGTGCGTTGGCATCATAATGGAAACGGAAAAGCTGTGTCTCGTTCTTACCGAAAGAGCAAGGATCGACATAGTCGAGCAGGGCATCATTGGTGGGAATGAAGAGGCTGTAGTAGCTGTTCTGCGAGTTCAGGTAGACATCATAGCCCAACTGTTCGATACCCCAGTAAAGCACATTCATAGTCTTGTTTACCAGAGCGGGGAAGCTGACGCTGATGTAGGCTACGGGATTGAATACCTTGTTGGTAACATATACGGCACCATTGCATGTCATGTAGACGCTGTCGATGTCCTCCACCTTGATGCCCATTTCGTCGTTGGCATCGTTGAGGATAGTATTGAACTTGCTGGGCACGCTGTTCACGAAACTGTTGAGCATACTTACATTGAGCATCTTGCTCACCACATGGTCGGGCACGTTGTCCCAGGTACCATAGTTGTCCTTTAGCACTTTGCCTGCACCCTCGTTCCAATAGTAGTTGAGAGCCTCGTTGCTGGGTACTAGCATCACACCCATATTGCGTTGCAGAGCAATGTCGCTACTGACATTGGCACTACCCTGGCTGTAGAACTCGTTCCATCCGGGATCAAACTTTAGCTTGCCGGGCACTGGACCCTCAGCAGGTGTCAACACAAGGGGCTCGCCTCCCTGGCTACGATCGCTAAAATAGCGCTTCTGGAAGACAGAGTCTACATTGGCATTGTAGAGTCGGTTGTACTCATGCGTAGCCTCGTCGCCAGCATAATAGGGCGCACAGTAGCGCTCCAGGAGTCGGGCAAACTCGCTTGTCGTGGGATGAGTGCTGATGAACTCGGCCATGTTGGGCATGGGGGTGAGCACCTCCTGCATGCGGTGCACGAAGCCGTTGCTGCACTTGATGTTCTGCTCGGCCATGGCAATGCCGTTGACGTTGGCATCGCCGGGCTTGCGCTTCGTCTGGTAGTTGAAGAGGAAGTCGCAGTCATCGTTCGTAATAAGCTTGCTATTGAGAAAGGCCTCGATGAAATGGACCATGGGCGCAGTGCTCATGTCCTGGAAACAGACGATGGACTTGTTCTCGCGGCGATAGTAGTCCCAGTTGCTATTCTGGGGCATATCGGCAGGGTGGAGCACTGGCACGCTGTCATAGATACTGCTGGAGGTAAGACGGCGCATGCAGTCACCCTCAGTAGGTCCCTCGCTACTACTCAGGTAGGCCACCTGGCACGAGTTGTTGATCATCGCACCATAGAGCAGTTGCTTCTTCTGGGCATCGGTGAGGTCCTCATAGGACTTCACTCCCCAGCCGTTTTTCTGGTAGAAACGCTGAAAGGCCTCGTCGTCGGCCACAAAGAGAGTCTTGCTACCTGTACGCGAAAGCACCTCACGATAGTTCATGTCGTCGATGAGCTTGACCATGTTGCTGTAGTGTCCCTCGCGGTTCAGATAGTCGTAAATGCTCGAACCCAACCATTCAGGCTCGCGCTCTGCCAGGTCATAGCCCTCGCAGGAGGTCATACCGGCAACAGCCAGCAATACCAGTGCGAACGCATGAGTCCTTTGGGCAAACTTCTTCAGTCGGAAATTCATTGTATGTATTAACTAAATTAATTGCAGTATTATATGCGCACAAAGATATTCATTTTTCTGATAATGTGCAATTTTCTGCCATTCATTTTTCTTAAAATGCTCTTATTGGTCTTCTGTCAAGTCTATAACACACAGACAGGGTCCAGCACAATGCATCAATTGCGTTTGCAAGGGGACTCATTACCAAAGAGGAAGGATGGCTGATAGCCTCCGAGATCGATGACTACCTTCTCCAGCACCACACCAGGATCGAGGGGTTTGATGACGAGGTTGTGCATTCCTGCCGAACCGACCTTGAGGCGGGCCACTTTGTCTATAACGCGGCTTGCCACGGTGGGGTACATGATGCGATAGACATTCTCGGGCTCCTCATTGAGCTCACCATTGAAGTTGATCTCCACAGCCTCCTGACCCTCAAATCCTACGGTATAGCGATGGCCCTCTGCGCGCTGGAAAGCCAGCGTGGATGCTGTGATGACATGTACGTCTACCTCGCTGTGCCCCTCGGGAATCTGCACGCGATAGGTGACACTGCCACCGTTTACATCTGCCGTGTAAGGCTGTAGGGAGATGGCGCTGAGAGTGCGACCCTGGAACGGGGTGACAGTCCATTGGGCATCAGCGGGATGCTCCACGCTGTAGTAGTGCTCGGCCTCCATGGCCACATAGCCCTGAGAAGGAGTGAAGACGTACTGGCCCTTCATACCAGCTACATTGTCAAAACGCGACACCTTGGGACAGACATCGGCTTCAAAATTATCGTTCCAACTGGTGTAGCCGATGTGTTTCTGCGTCATCATACCATTCCACTTGCCACCAGACATCTCCTTGTTGTAAGCCTGGCAGAGCACCTTGTCACGAGCAAAGGCTGCCTCCACACGGTCTGCCCAGAGGTTGGCCTCAGGATTACCCTCGCTGTACAGCTTCTGATTCATGGCATGGGCGTAGTACATCTGATAGATATTGCCGAGGGCCTGGATGGGGAAAAGAATGACCTGAGTGTAGGCATCGCGATATTCGGCAGGAAGGGTGAGGTACTGACGAAGAGCCTGAGCCTCCAGACTCATAAATTCGTCGGCCACCTGTTTCCATTCTCCGGTGTGGATGTTGTAGGTTTTGGCATCGAGCATCTCTGCCGTCACACGGCCCGCATATTTGCTGTAGAGATTGAGGATGCGGGCTGCCTCTTCGGCCTGGTCGTCGCCAAACTGCTGGGCACACCACTTGCGAGGATGGTCCAGGAGGTTGGATGCGGTGTATGCAGCAGGATTCCATGCCATTTCCATGAAGAGGGAAATGGGATATTCCATGGGTTTGAGGTCACCCACATTGAGCACCCAGAGCTTGTCTACGCCATACTGGTAGGTAAGGGTGAGTTGATCCCAGATATGCTGCAGGGGGGTAATATTGAGCCACTTGCTGTTGCGTGGCGCACCCACATAGTCCACATGATAGTACATACCGAAACCACCGGGATGCTTGCGCTCTTCTGCAGAAGGCAGACGGCGGATGTCACCCCAGTTGTCATCGCTGAAGAGGATGATGGCATCGTCGGGTACCTTCAAGCCTTTGTCGTAATAGCGCTGTACCTCCTTGTAGAGTGCCCATACCTGTGGACGCTCTTTGGCCGGGCGACCGGTCTCCTTGGCAATGATCTGTCGCTGATTTTTGACGATCTTCTCCAACAGCTTGATGGTAGCATCGTCGTTGGAGACAAACTCATCGTCATGACCTTCCTTGGCACCCATGGCGGTGTCGCCATCACCTCGCATACCGATGGTAATGAGATCTTCGGTATCCTTGGCACGGATGATACCCTCACGGAAGAACTGATCTATGACCTTTTGGTTCGTCACATAGTCCCACTCGCCATACTCCTTACGATGACGAGCCCATTCCTGATGGTTGCGCGCCATAGGCTCGTGGTGGCTGGTACCCATGATGACACCCATATCGCGTGCAGTGGGTGAGTTGAGTGGGTCATCAGCATAGAAAGACCAAGACCACATGGCTGGCCAGAGATAGTTGCCGCGCAAACGCAGGATAAGTTCGAAAACACGTGCGTAGAAATCGTGTCCACCATAGTTGGTGCCGAAAGTATTCTTCACCCATGAGGTAAGGCAGGGAGCCTCGTCGTTTAGGAAGAGGCCACGATAGCGTACGGCAGGCTCGCCAGCGGTGTAGGTGCCTTTGACCAACGACAAATTCTCCTGATGCACCACTGGCACATCCATCCAGTCGTACCAGGGCGAGACGCCTATCTGCTCAGAAAGTTCGTAGATACCGTAGATGGTGCCTCGCATGTCGCTGCCGGCTATCACCAATGCCTCGTCCACTCCTGGCAAGGGATTGGATACCACACTCATCAGGTACTTCTCCACCTTGTTTTTCAGCTCATTGCCATCGAGCTTACCAGCCTTTACCATCTGCTGAATGTAAGCACTCTGCAACGATCCCACAACGATGCACTGTCCTCCTGTCGGTGAGGTCTGCAACTGCGCCTTATGCCCAGTGACCCGCTCAAAGTCCTTCTGTAGGTTTTCAGCGGCTATGCGTATTCCTTTCATCTCATCAGCAGCTATCAGGATGCCAGTGGGTCGTGATTGGGCAATCAGTGTAAAACGATCCTTGTTAAGGGTGTTTGATGTGATGCCCTGATGGTCTTTGGCTTGCACCATGATGCTGAATACAAGCAAGCAAAGTGCCAGAATGGGTGATAAGTGTTTCATGTTGTTCTGTTCAATGTATTTGTCTAAAGTTTCCATTTCGACTGCAAAATTGGAAATTTTAAATTTATCTGCCAAAAAATCGTGCTACGTATGCTTGTAACATTGTTACATCTTTGTAACACGGTTTGCAATACATTATATATCAGATGATTGCAAAATCGCGTAAAATGAGATTCGACTTAGGGTTGCACCCTGTTTCTCTCTCTCCATTCGATGGGAGACACTCCATATTCTTCCTTGAAAGCCTTCGAGAAGTGAGGCAAACTGGTAAAACCTATCCTTTCGGCTACCTGGCTGATGGACATATCGGACTCGCGTAGCAACTTTTCAGCTAGTCGCAAACGGACGTTCCGGATGAAGATGCTTGTTGACTGGTTGGTTCGTTTCTTGATTCGTCTATGCAGATGTACACGACTGATGCCTATCTCTTCACAAAGCATTTCAATAGTAAAATCCTGCTGACTGATATGGCGATTGATGCAGTCCATCAGTCGCTCCATAAATTGATCCTCGTAGTTTACCACTTCCAGTTCCTTCAACTTGTCTTCTTGCAACTGCTGATCTTGATAAGTATTCTTCAATTGCTGTCGCAACTGAATAAGGTTGGAGAGACACTGACGCAGGATCTTGGTATTGAACGGCTTGGTAATATAGGCGTCTGCTCCAATGCCGAGACCTTGGAGTGTAGACTCTTCATCGGCACGAGCAGTGAGGAGGATAATGGGGATGTGCGCCAGATGAATGTTCTTCTTCAACTTATGGCAGAGCGTGATGCCATCCATCTCAGGCATTGTCACATCACTGATTATGGCATCAGGCATTTTCTTGAAAATCAGCTCAAGTGCTTCTTTCCCATTCCTTGCCTCCCGTACGTGGTATTCTGAAGATAGTTGCTCTGACAGATACTTGAGTACCTCTTCGTCGTCCTCTACGATGATCAACTGTCGGGGAGTGCTGGATTTGTGTTTGTTGGCTGTAATAGGTTCCTCCAGTCTCACATCCGAGATAGGACCGATGGGTTCCGCCTCAGTGGCTTGAGCTGCGAGGTGTTGCAACTTCTCTGCGTTACGCAACATAAGCTTGTACATCCTCTGCCTCTGTTCGTCAGGGTCGCTTTCAAGAAGTTGAACCAACGGACTGATTATAAGGGACATTGGAGTGCGTATCTTATGAGATATCAAGGCCAAGGCCTTCACCTTCTCCTTACTGCGAATCCAAAAGAAAAAGAGGGTGGATATGGTGATGAAAATCAGTACGAGAAAGCATTTCATCCAGATACTACCCCACCAGGGATGACGTATCTCTATGCATATCTCCTCTGTCCCTGACCGTTTCCCGTCGTACTCCACAGCGAAACGCAACTTGTGCTGGCCGGCAGAGAGGTTGCTAAACGTGACCAAATGCCCACCTCCAGGAATAGACACCCACTCGCCATCGTCCAGTGCATAAATAAAGATACTACCAGCAGGACAATCAATCTCGATAGTCGACATCTCAACGCTGAACGAGTTGTCCTCGTAGGCAAGACTAAACTCTCGGGCATCATACAAGGCAGAACTTATCACGGGTTTTCCTCCCGTCTGAGTGCGTGCGTTTACGCATACACTATTAATGTAGAAGGCACTGATACGCGGGTGAAGCTCATACTGGAACTGGCTGATATTCGTCGGGGTAAAATAGGTAATACCCTCATGCCCGGCAAACCACAAAGTGCCATCCACATCCTTGAGGGCTGCACCCTTGGAGAACTCATTACCTTGCAGGCCGTCACTTACTGAATAGTTTGTGAAAACGCCTTTGTGCTCGTCAAAACACATCAATCCATGGTTCGAAGAGAGCCATTTCCTATCTCGCTCGTCCTCACAAATAGCAAAAACCATATTCGACGACATCCCATCGGAAATGGTATAGGTCTTCTCTCTACCTTTGTCCAGAAGTATCAATCCTTCTGCCGTGCCTACCCACAACCTGCCTCTGGCATCCTCGTACATAGCATAGACAATTTGCCTCGCCAGCTGATTTTCATGTCTCGTGATGTTATAGATACCATTATAGGTTCCCGCCAGCACATCGCCATTCGACAAGATATAGAGGCAATTGATGAAGCGATTCATACCTTCAAAATCAGCATGCTCAACATGCCCGCTGTTCATGTCGTAACAATACAGGCCGTTATACATCGTCCCCAGCCATATCCTCCTTTGCCGGTCTTCCTTGATGGTAAATACGCGCGGATATTCTGGCAAGCCATCTACCTCCTTGAACACGCCATTTGCACCACGGTAACACGGGTAGCCGTATGAACCTATCCAGAGCGTTCCCTCCGAATCCTCCATCACGGTATTGATGATGGGAGGCACACCTGATGTATAGTGAATCGCGTCTTCATCCTTCAGATAGTAGAGTCCGTCTCCATCAGTGCCCACCCACATGCCTCCGTCACTGCTTCTGAAGATACTCTGTACACAATGTGCACCGATCTTGTTGTGCAGAGCCGTACGAGCTCCTATGTAGCCAAACATACTTCTGTGTTGTGACATCATTACCACGCCCTTCTGGTACAGCGCTGCCCAGAGATTTCCACTGCGGTCACGCATCAAGTGATGCACTTTCTGCAACTCTCGGGGAATACCCGGGATATCGAGCGAGTAATTGGTATAGGTATGAAGTTTCTCGTCATACAGCTTTACGCCTTGCCCGTCGGTTCCGAGAAGCAGGTGCCGATCGTCGTATCTCAATGTGGTTCGCACATTTAGTTCCAATGTCAGTTCCTTTGATATCTCGTCAGCGAAATAAGGCTTTGCCATGGGGACAATCTCCAGATGATCTCTGTCCCTAACTTTCACCTCACAGTTCAAGTCGCCCGTGCCATACAGTCGCCCATCATGCTCCAACATCATCCTGCTGACATTCTCATGCATGACTTCGCCATCAGCAAAAGTGGCCTGGGGCGAGAAATCGTCCGTATCATGTCGATAGAGTTGCATGCCGTTGTGGGTACTGACAATGAGCCGTCCCTGAGCATCCTCTATCATCGTACTAACATAGTTGTTTGCAAGAGAGGATTTGTCGCTCTTGACATGCCTGTAAGCCGTCAGCTTCACTCCGTCATATTTGTTCAGTCCATCTTCAGTTCCTATCCAAATCAGCCCATAGCGATCTTCGTAGACGAAATTAACCAGACTGGACGTCAACCCATCGGCAGCAGTCAAGAGCAAACTTGTCTGCCCCGAGGCACTTAGGGCCACAAGGCAAAACAACAAAAAACCACAAATTCCTCTGTATTTCAACTTTTAAATGTTCTCAGAAGTTACTTCTTCAACTTCCCTATAGATAGTGAGGCAACTATGTTCTGAATTCCGAATCACTGATTCCTTCTTACGGCAACTTGTCGATGGCAGGAGCCGTATAGTTGTCGATGCGGAGCTTGTACTTCTGCAGCTCCTCGAGCGTGAAGATGCAAGGACGCATATCGGCGGGGAAGGGCTTCTTGGAGAAGGTCTGGAAGTAGAGCAGGCAGGCATCGTGCCACCACTGTGCATCGCGTGCCTGACGCTGGAAGCGGGCCAGCTGGCGAGCATGCATCTGCGCATCGACATAGGGGCGCATCTGCTCCCAGGTCTTCACGAAGCTTTCTGCCAAGCGGATACCCTCGTCGTACTTATAGCAGAGGTTGTCCCACATGGTGAGGCCGTCTTTCATGATATGATCCCACGACACATGGTGGAACCAGAGGAGAAGTTCCTCGGGGCAGGTCTCGATATTGTTGTACATGTTGAAGTACATATCGGGGTACTGACGTGCATTGGCCGAACCACCGTCATGGTCCGTGCGGTTGAAACCGAGACCCAGCGAGTCGGCACGATGGTAGTAGCGGGGCAACCAGTCCTCACGTGAGCCACGTGGTGCGTACCAGGGCTCGGGACCATAGTGATGATTGCCAGCAAAGATGTGGTGGAGGCCAAGAGGCATCATGTAGCTCACCACAGCCTCACGGGTACGCACGAGCAGTTGCGTCATGGGAGTGACAAAGCGATCGTCGTCGGTATAGGTCTTCTTGAGGTAATCGCGTGCGATGTCGTAGGACGAAGCCGTAGGATCGCAGGCCAGGCGACCGAAGGCGTACCAGTTGGCCATGGCCAGATCGTTGGCCGTCCACTCGGCATTGCCCGCTCCGCTCTCATTTCTGTCGTACTGTCCCCAACCGGCATCGCCGATGTTGGCTACTCCAGCCAGGCCGACGATGTTGGTCTGCTGAGGCATGGTACCCTTGGCACCCAACTTATGATTGAGTGAGGGGAAGATGTCGAGCAAGGTCTCCTTCCACATGGGAGCGAGATAGCAGGTGTGTATGCTATGGCCGGTGTACTCCTGAGTGATCTGGAACTCTATCATCATCTTCGTCTTCTTCAGGGCCAGGAAGAGGGGAGAGATGGGTTCGCGTGGCTGAAAGTCGACAGGACCGTTTTTGATCTGGATGATCACATTGTCCATGAACTGACCGTCGAAACGCATGAACTCCTGCAAAGCCTGACTGGCACGGTCGCCACCATCGCTGGCATAGACGAACGAGCGCCACATCACGATACCACCGTGAGGCTGAAGGGCACGAGCCAGCATGTTGGCACCATCGACATGCGTACGCTTATAGTCCATAGGACCTGGTTCGCCTTCACTGTTGGCCTTCACCAGAAAACCGCCGAAGTCGGGGATGAGCTTGTAGATCTCATCGGCCTTCTTCACCCACCACTGCTGTACAGCCGCCTCAAGTGGATCGGCCGTGGTGAGGTCACCCAAAGCCTTAGGTGAAGCAAAGTTGACCGAAAGATACACCTTCAGTCCATAAGGACGCAGGATATCGGCTATCTTGGCCGTCTTCTTGAGCATGTCGGTGGTAAGCATCTCAGGCTTGGCATTGACATTGTTGAGCACAGTGCCATTGATGCCATACTCCTGATTGATACGGCCATACTCCTTGTATTTCTCAACGAGATGAGCAGGCATCTTGGCCTTCTTGTCGGTGGGTATCTCCTGCCACTTCCAGATGGAACGGCCGGCAAAGCCACGCTCAACGGTACCATTGGGATTGTCCCAGTGGTTGAGCAAGCGGAGTTGAAACTGCTGAGCAGACATGCTCAATGCAAACAAGGCAGCAAACAGAAGGGAAACAGTCTTCTTCATATACGTTACTTGGGTGGGCTAAATGCCCCTTTTAAAAATCACCCCCTCTCCCGACACAAGCCCGCAGCGATGCTACTTCACTCGGCCTTTCTCCTAAGAAAAGGAACATGGGGGAACAACAATTGGAAATGAAAAAGAGCTGGAGCAGAGCATACTCTACCCTACCCCAGCTCAGATAGTTATCGAATCAGGATATTATTTCTCCAGACATGCCACCCACTTGGCGTAGGCAGCCTTGTAAGCCTCGGTGTCGGCAACAGGCTCCTCTGTAGCGATGTGCTTGAGGGTCTTGAAGGCGTCGTCGCTATCCTTGTAGATACCCGCACCTATACCAGCACCGTAGGCTGCACCTACACTGCCGTCGGTCTCATAGAGCTCGATGGTGGCACCGGTGACAGCAGCGAGGGTACGACGGAAGAGGGGTGAAAGGAAGAGGTTGGCGTGGCCTGCCTTGATGGTCTTGATCTCCATACCCATCTTGGCCATGATGTCCATACCGTAGGCAAACGAGAAGGCGATACCCTCTTGGGCAGCACGAAGCATGTGAGCCTTCTTGTGGATATTGAAGTTGATGCCGTGAACACTGGCACCGGGATTCTCATTCTGCAGTACGCGCTCAGCACCGTTGCCGAAGGGGATAACACTAAGGCCCTCGGCACCTACGGGTACGCTCTCTGCCAGTTCGTTCATCTCACCGTAAGAGATACCTTCGGGAGCCACAGTACGCTTCATCCAGGCATTGAGGATACCGGTACCATTGATGCAGAGGAGCACGCCGAGTCGAGTGTCGGGCTGGTTGTGATTGACGTGAGCGAAGGTATTGACACGAGAGAGCTTGTCATAGTTGACATCGCCCAGCACACCGTATACGACACCTGAGGTACCACCTGTAGCTGCGATCTCACCGGGCTTCATCACATTGAGCGACAAGGCATTGTTGGGTTGGTCGCCACCACGGTAAGAGATGGGGGTGCCAGCAGGGATACCGAGCTCTTTTGCCACAGCCTCACATACCTTAGACTGTACGGAGAAGGTGGGAACGATCTCAGCGATGAGGTCCTCAGAGAAACCGAAATAGTTCATCACATCCTTACTTACCTCATTGTTCTTGAAATCCCAGAACATGCCTTCTGACAGACCCGAGATGGTGGTCTTCTTGTCACCGCCAGAGAGTTTGAGGGCGATGTAGTCACCGGGAAGCATGATCTTGTCGATCTTGGCATAAAGTTCGGGCTCATTCTCCTTGACCCAAGCCAGCTTGGCTGCGGTGAAATTGCCGGGAGAATTGAGCAGATGCTCCAGGCACTTGTCGCCACCGATGGCATCAAAGGCTGCATTGCCATAAGGCACGGCACGACCGTCACACCAGATGATGGAAGGACGAAGCGCATTGCCATCCTTGTCCACACATACCAGTCCGTGCATCTGGTAGGAGATGCCGATGGCAGCCACTGCGGCCAGCGAACCGCCAACCATCTCGCTGACGCGAGCTGTGGCCATCTTCAACTCATCCCACCACATCAATGGCTCCTGCTCAGCCCATCCAGGCTGATTGGCAATGATGGGTGCTTCTGCATCGGGGTACTGTGCGCTTGCTACCGTCTGTCCGGTCTGTGCATCTACCAGCGAAGCCTTCACTGATGATGTACCTATATCATAACCTAATAAAAGCATTTCTAATGAATTAAAAGTTAAAAATTAAAAATTAAAATTGAGGGTGAAACTTAATAGAATGATTCCCTATGTTTCATCTAATGTTGGTTCTATATTTCTTTTGAACGCAAAGTCACAAAGACGCAAAGGTATAATTGTTTTGCAGTCTGCAGGGAACAAAATAATCTTTGTGTCTCTGCGTCTTTACGTTCAATTTATAGAAGGGTCTTAATCGATTCCGTCGATGGTCTGGATCTTGCCGTTCCCACCGAAGCTGATCTCACAAACCTTGAGGCTACGGAGCCAAGACTTGCCACCACTGGGCACACTGTCGTGGTGGAAGAGATACCACTTGCCTTCGTACTGGATGATGGCATGGTGAGTGGTCCAACCTACGACAGGGGTGAGTATCTCACCCTGATAGGTGAAGGGTCCGTATGGGTTGTCACCTACAGCGTAGCAGAGGAGGTGAGAGTCGCCGGTGGAGTAAGAGAAATAGTACTTGCCATTCATCTTGTGCATCCAGCTGGCCTCGAAGAAGCGATGGGGATCGTTGGCCTTGAGAGGCTGACCCTGCTCGTCGACGACGAGGATGGGACGGGGAGCCTCGGCATAGTTCAGTCCGTCCTTAGTCAGGCGTACACAACGGCTGGGCAATGCATCAGCCTCACCTTCGGGCAGATAGGGCTCCTCGAGGTGGATGTTGTCCTTATAACGCTGGAGCTGACCACCCCAAAGTCCACCGAAATATACATATACCTCACCATCGGCATCGTCGCGGAAAGCACACATGTCGATGCTGTAGCTACCAGGTACGGGAGCGGGCTGAGGAATGAAGGGACCTTCTGGATTGTCAGCAATAGCGGTACCCCAGTGGAATACATCGCAACGGTCCTTCAGGGGGAAGTACATGACGTACTTCTTCACCTTCTTGCTATAGCCCATGCCCTTGGCCTGCTCCTCAGCATTGGTGGGAACCTCCATCTCATACTCCTGTACGTCGCAGTCCCAGAGCTGACGGCCTGCCCAGGGGATGTCCTCCTGACGGAGCACACAGCCGCAGTCTACCACCTCACCGTTCATGGGATCGCCATCGATGCGAAGCACATGATAGTCCTTCATGACGTACTGGTCGCCATTGTCGTTCTCCACGTTCTCGCACTCCCAGTCGTGGCTGGGATAGATATATATCTTACCATTGAAGATGTGTACAGAGGGGTCTGCCATATAGTCGGCAGGGAAAAGGTATCTTTTCTTCGTTTTCATTGTTGTATTGATTTTATAATAGGTTAATTACTTTGTCTCGTTGGCCAGCTTGATGATGGCATCCACAAAAGGCTTGGGATTGTAGTTGCGGTCGATGGCCAAAGGATAGTCGGTACGACCTGCCATAGGCCAACCGTTCTTCCAGCTGTCGGCATCGGTCAGACCCCAGAAGGTCACACGGTCGATGACATCGGCATACTTGAGGTAGATCTTGAAGAGCTTGACGAAGAAGTCGGTCTGCTCCTGAGCCTTCTCCGCAGGGAGTCCGTCGGTATAGGGATTCATGGACTTCTGATACTCGAAGTTGGTCTCCACTGCAGCGCCATAGTTACCACTGGGCCAAGGCAGTACACTCAGGTCGAGCTCTGTGACCATGACTTTCACACCCTCGGCGGCAAAAGCCTCAATGCTCTTCTCGTACTCGTTGAGATTGGTAGAGAAGGATACGTGTGACTGCATGCCCACGCCGTCGATACGACAACCATGAGCCTTGAGGTCACGGATGATGTTGACCACCGTCTGACGCTTGGCAGGATTGTCCATGCCATAGTCGTTGTAGTAAAGTTCGGCATCGGGATCGGCCTCATGAGCGAACTGGAAAGCCAGACGGATATACTCGGGACCGATGGTGTTGTAGAAGTTGGTCTGACGCATCTGGCCATTGTCCAGAATGGCCTCGTTGACCACGTCCCAACCCTTGATCTTGCCCTTGTAGCGACCTACCACGGTCTGGATGTGGTCCTTCATGCGACGGATGAGTTCGTCCTTGGTGACAGGCTGAGCCATATCGTCCTTGAAGAACCAGTAGGGCACCTGTGAGTGCCATACGAGGCAATGACCGGTGATGGCCTGCTTGTTTTTCTTAGCCAGCTTCACGATGGCATCGGCATCGGAGAAGTCCCAGAGATACTGCTTGGGATGTATCTCCTCAGGCTTCATGCAATTTTCGGGTACAAGAGCACTAAACTGCTCCTTGATGACACCCTGTATCTTAGCATCCTTGCTCTTCACCTGACGCACGTTGATGGCAGCTCCGATGAGGAACTTGTCCTTGAAGGCCTCGCGCATGGTGCTCTGGGCCAGGACTGACTGCGACACCAGTCCCAGAACCATTGCTATAAACAGTTTATTCAAATTCATTATATCTTTCTCTTGAAGAATGATTTTCGCTCTTTCATTTTACTTGTTGCGAGCCTCGATCTCCTTGTTCATCTCGTCCAGTTTCTCGTCGGTGAGAGGATACTTGTAGATGAGGTATCCGACTACGATGAGAAGAACTGCGGGGATGACGGTGGTAAACCAGAGGATGGCCTCCTTGGCAGTAGCGGAATAGTCAGCCAACTTGGTGTAGTAGGCATTGACGGGAGCGCTGATGAATGAAGCCAAGAACACAACGATGAAGATGGCAATCATGAGCTGGAGGCACTTGTTGGCCATGAACTCCTTGAACATCTCACCGTAGGAAACGGGCTTTTCGGGAGTGGTAGTGATGCGCTCCTTGCAGCCATTGAAGCAGAAGATCAAGAGCGCAAAACCTACAATGGCAAAGATAGAGGTCACGGCAAACCATGCACTGGGCTCAGTCTGCAGAGCAGAAGCCTCGCTGGCCAGGTTGAAGCCTACCCAACCCATCACCAGCGGAGTGATGAAACCGGCTACAGAGAAACCTGCCTTGAAAGCAACACCCGCCAACGCATTGACGGTAGCGGCGGGACGGTTGCCTGTACGGTACTCTGCCTCGGTAATAACCTCGGGTACGAGTGCCCACATCAACGAACCTACCAGCAGACCTACACCAGTCATGACCTTGGCAGCCTGTACCAAGGTGTTGAGGCTTTCTACGTCGAAGAACTTACCGATGACATACAGGATGGCAAAGCCCACGAAACCTACTGAAAGCAGCAGATAGTAGAGGCCCTTCTTACCAAACATCTTCTTCAGGAAAGGCAGAGAAGGAAGGATGATGAATGCGGGAATGGTACCAATGCACATGAACAGAGCCTGATTCCAGTCTACTGCAGCATGAACAAACATGGCCAATCCGATGGGGAAGCCAGCCTGAACTACGATCTGACCGATATTGGCACATACCATACGGGTAGAGGTGAGCTTCAGTACCTCGTCGTTGTCACGAGTCATAGAGGCCATGATAGAACCGTAGGGGATGTTGACCACGGAGTAGATCATACTCAGCAAAGTGTAGCTCACAGTGGCGTAGACGATCTTCATGGTCATGGACCACTCAGCCACCTGAGGAAGCATGAGCAGACATGCAGCGATGGTCAAGGGTACACCGCCATAGAGCAGGTAAGAACGATACTTACCCAACTTGGGATTGTGGTTGTCGATATAACGACCTACGACAGGACTCCATACACAGTCCAGGAGTCGTACTCCGAGGATCAGTCCGCTGACGAAAGCGGGATTGATCTTCAGGACCGTCGTGAGGTAAAGCATGAGATAGCATGCTACTGTCTGGAAAATCAAATTCTGCGCAAGGTCGCCGGAACCAAATCCGATGCGCTGCGCCCAACTCAGCTTGTAAAAGCCGTTCTGTTCATTTACAGTTGCCATATTGTATAGTTTTAAAGATTATGTTTTTCAAGTATCTGCGTTTTTCACCAAATCAATTGCAAAGATAGAAAAACCATTGGTTTTTTAATAACATTTGCGTATCTTTATCTGTCAAAAATGTAACATTGTATGCAGAAAGTGCCATTTTTGTCCATCATTCATCGTTTGACGGCTCCTTTTTGCGGTTCATATATTCCGTCGGCGTCATGCCGTAGATGGACTTGAACGTACTGGAGAAGGTGGAAAGCGAACGGAAACCGGTAGCCACACTGACATCGGTGATGTCGAGTCTCTTCTCCCGAAGCAGACGTTCGGCTTGCTTCATGCGAATGCTCCGGATGAAGTCACGAGGCGTCTGACCAGTGATCTCCTTCAGCTTTCGATGGAAGTGGACACGACTCACGCCCACCGTGTCGGCCACAAACTCCACACTGAGTTCGGGGTTGCCCAGATTGTCGTTGATACACTTCATCACGCGGTCAAGCAACTGGTCATCGTGAGAGACGACCTTGACATCCTCTATCGCCTCTTCCGTCCTCTTGGCCGAGATGGCACGATGCTGCAAAGACTTGTGGTTCTGCAGGATGGTCAGGGCCGTAGTACGAAGGAGGTCTACATTGAAGGGCTTCGTCATATAGGCATCGGCACCGACACTCATACCGGCTATACGGTCGGCATCGGTATTCTTGGCCGAGAGCATGACGACGGGGATATGGCTCGTATTGTAGTTGCCCTTGACCTTCTGACACAGTTCGTCGCCACCCATCAGAGGCATCATGATGTCGGTGATAATGATGTCGACCTTCTCCGGGTTGCGCTGCACATAAGCCCAGGCATCCTTGCCATTGGGAGCCTCGGTGACTGTGAATTCGGAGGAGAGTTCGCTGTGGAGATACTGCCGTATCTCTGCATCATCCTCCACGAGCAGGAGATGACGATGGGGCTTGCCAAGTCCCTTGTCGGTCGTGACTTCCACCTCATGCGGGCTCACCATCGATACGGGAACCTTGTCGGGATTGTGAATGGGCAGTTCCACATCGAAGCGAGTACCCTGTCCCTCTGGATTGTCCATGACGCGTATCTCGCCCTTATGGAGCTGGACCAGAAGATAGGTAAGGTTCAGGCCGATGCCCGTACCGATATACCCATTCTGGTGCACACCGCTGTAGAAGCGCTCAAACACACGTTCCTTGTTCTCCCCTATACCGATGCCAGTGTCTGTGACGCTCACCGTAAAGGTTCCCTTCTGCACATCCTGCTTCAGGTCTATCCACACATAACCGCCACTACTGGTGAACTTCATCGAATTGCTCAGGAGGTTCATCATGATCTTGTCGATAGAGGGTGCATCCACCTCCACATCCAGCCTCTCCACCGAGGTCGTATACCTCAGGCTAATGTTGCGACGTTGGGCCGTGGTCTCGAAGAGTTCGTAGAGATTGCGCAGAATGCCGACCATCTCGACATGCTGATAGTTGAGCTGGAACTGTCCCTTCTCGATCTTACGCACATCCATCATCTGGTTGATGAGCTGCAGTATACGCTGTGCATTCTGATAGATGAGGTTGTAGTGTCGCTGATGCTCCTCGTCATCCCTCATGGCACGCAGTTTCTCCAGCGGTGCCAGTATCAGCGTCATGGGTGTACGTATCTCGTGGCTGATGTTCATGAAGAACTGTATGCGAGCCTCGGCTATCTCCTCCTCCTGCTTACGCTCGTTGTACAGATGCCTCTCACGCACGCGTGTACGTGCGTATGTATATATAAGGTAAAGGGCAAGCAAGGCAACAAGGAAATAGATGAGGACCATCCACGCCGAGGCATACCAAGGTGCATGGATGACGATCTCCATCAGTCTCTCTTCGCTCAACTTATCACCAGACAAGGCGCGGATATGGAGCATGTGGGTACCCACCTCCAGATTGCTCAGTACGAGACGGCTCTGACCCTTGCCCAGACTGACCCACTCTCTGCCGTTGAGGCTATACTCATAGGACACGTTCTGACAAAGGGGCATCATGGAAAGCTCCAGGGCGATACTGTTGTCAAGATGACACAGTTGAAGAGTCCCGGCCTCGTTGATCCACGAGTCATAGATGACGTATTTGCCCGACTTCTGCCCGGCCCGGGCTATCTCACCCTGCAGGTAAAGCCCCGTGATGTGCAATGATGGAAGGGGGTCGTCATTGGCGACGAGCACAGCCTCGGGAAGGAAGTAGCTGAGTCCGTTGATTCCTCCGAAGTAAAGACGACCGTCAAGCTGGGCCGAACTGTGCTCCGTAAACTCATTGCCCTGAAGTCCGTCCTCGAAATAGAAACTGTGGAACCTTCCCGTAGAGGAACTGTAGCAACTCAGACCATTGTCCGTGCTGGCCCACACCTCACAGTCATGACCCGGGAGATTGCGTATCTCAATGCTCCGCACCACATCGTTGCAAAGTCCGTCCTTATGGGTGAGCTGTGTGGTCTCCACCCCGTTGCCCTCCGGTTTGAGGCAGAAAAGGCCATCTCCAGTACCCGCCCACACACGACCGTAGTCGTCCATCTTCATGTCCGATACCGCAGTCTGCAGATAGCGTCCCTCCAACTCCAGGGTGTCGTCGTCCTTGATACGGAAACAGTCAATGCCCGCTGTATGCCCTACGAAAAGCAGACTGCCATCCACCAGCACACAGTTGTTCCAGAGGCTGCTCAGGATACCGTTTCTGTCAGACTGATCCATAGCTCCTGCCGTGGAATAATGCTGCAAGAGTCCCGAGCGGGGATTGTACCCAAATAGGCCGTCACCCATGGTGGCCAGCCAGATGTTGCCACGCCTATCTGCATCGATGCCGTAGATCTTCCTCAGTCCGGCACCTCCAGGCACGATCTGCCCAATGGGAGTACAGACACCCGTGGAAGGGTCCATGCACACAAGCTGACCCAGCGAACTGCCCAGCCAGAGCATACCGCGTTCGTCCTGATAGATGGATGTGACCGTACCCGGCATATGAGGCGTACTGGAAGGCTCATAGTGTGTACTCGTCTGACCGTCGGGGCTCAGATGATAGAGTCCACAATGGTCGGTTCCGACCCAGAGCCAACCATCCTGCGCAGGATGAATGGCCGTGACACAGTTGGTACCCAGTGTGTTCTTCCGTGCCGAGCGCCGTCCCACATACTCAAAGGCACTCTCCTGGCGAGGCTGCACGACAACACCCTTCCAGTAGATGCCAATCCAGAGGTTGCCCGCCCGATCCAGCATGGCATCCTCGATGTTGGCCTTGGCTATATCGTACTCTAACGTACGTATTGCAGAATGCTCCAGGACTCCCGTGCTCTCATGCAGTACGAAGAGACCGTCTCCGTCCGTGCAGATGAGCAGATCGCCATCGGCCGTCGAACGGAGGTTCTTGATGATGGCAGACTGCAGTTCGGGATAGGGCATGGCTACGAAAGAGCCGGTCTGCTCATCGTACCGGAAAAGACCGCGTTCGTCTATATCGATGTAGATGCTGCCCTTGGCACCTACGGCCAGATGCAGCACCGAGCCGTCCACACGGACCTGATGCATCCTGCCGTCCTTGACGTAGCCTACCTCATGGTCACTGCTCACCACCCATTCCTTGCCGTCTCGGCCTTCCACATAGTGTACTGCACCGTGACGGTTGATGGCATAGCGCTGGGTGTGTCTTGAAGTGATGCCTTGAGGGGTCTGCTTGACAATGTAAGAGTTGATACC